>NZ_JAIUIM010000033.1:0-75046 GCF_020165615.1 Mesorhizobium sp. BH1-1-5 | reverse complement strand
GACTGCGTACCGCCTTGCGGTCCGCCAACCATATTTTGAAGAGAATGCGGGCCGCCTTGCGGTCCGCCGGCCAGCTTTTGAAGGGAACCTGCGGCCAGGCAGGCCCGTTTCGCTGTTTTCGCCCCGCCACGAGTTCAGTCAGGAGCGAGCGATGGCGAATGCCCCGCCCTTTGCAAAATGGAGTTCCGTGGTTGTCGCGACGGTTCTCATGGCCGCGCCCTATGCGGTATCCGCGGCGCAACCCTTGGACAGCAACAAGCCTGCCACCGCAATCGTCGATTCCGACATCCGCCAGGAGGAGACGCTCTCCAGGACGGAAGCCGGAAAGGTCATCACGGCCATCGACCGCACCCGCGAGAATATCGGCACGGTGCGCAAGACCACCAAGCTCGACACGGTCGACATCGTGTTCCTGACCGATGCGGCGCGCAGCGAAGGCGGACCGCCGCCGGCGATCGAGAACAAGGTGAAGCAGCATAAGGACGACGTGGCCGAACTGCGCCAGGAGATCGAGGCGAATGCCCTGCTCTTCAACGCGATCGATTCGCGCCGCGTGCAGGCCGAGGACGTGCTCGCGGTGGAGTTCGACAATCCCGGCAGGATCGTCATCTATGCCGCCGCCAAGCCCCCGAAGTGATGGCCGCCGAAGCGATGTGGGCGCGCCGGCCGCCGTCACAGCTTGCCCATCACCTTCTGCTGGAAACCATAGACCTCGCGCTTGCCGCCCAGCGGCACGAGCGTGACGTCGCGCTCCTGCCCCGGCTCGAAGCGCATGGCCGTACCGGCGGCGATGTCGAGCCGCATGCCGCGCGCGCGTTCGCGGTCGAATTTCAGACCCTCATTGGTCTCGAAGAAATGATAGTGGCTGCCGACCTGGACCGGCCGGTCGCCACTGTTGGCGACCTTGAGCGTCACTGTCGGCAGCCCCTTGTTGAGCTCGATGTCGCCTTTGGCCGCGATGACTTCGCCGGGGATCATCGCGCCCTCACAGAACGCCGAAGGCGAGGCCGACGCCGACCGCAGCACAAGCGGCGCCGGCGGCGCGCGCCAGGTCGCGGAAGCGCAGGCCTAAGCCGAGACCGGCCGCAATGCCGATCCCGTGGAGCAGCGCTGTGGCCATCGCAAAGCCCGCCATATATTCCAGCCCGCCCGCATTTTCCGGCACTTCGGTGCCGTGGGCATGGCCGTGGAACAGCGCGAACAGCCCGATGATGGCGACCCCGGCCGAGATCGGCAGGTCGACCGCCAGCGCCACCAGCAGACCGAGCGCCACGGCGGAAGCCAGGATGCCCGGTTCGACGAAAGGCACCGGCACGTGCAGCATGCCGAGCGTGCCGCCGGCCAGCATCACGCCGACAAAGGCGAGCGGCCAGGCCCAGATGGCCTTGCCGCCCTTCAGCGCCGCCCACAGGCCGACGGCGATCATGACCGTCATATGGTCGAGGCCGGACAGCGGGTGCGCGAAGCCGGCGGTGAAGGACGAGGTCGTGCCGATGCCGACATGGGCTTCAGCCGGCATCGCCGCGGCGAGCAACAGGATGACGGCGAGCGTGCTGCGTTTCATCGAGGCGGGGATCATCTTTATGCCCTTCCAATTGATCTGGTTAAGCGGCTTTGCGCGGGCCGCAGCCTTCGGCCTTGAGCACGCGTTTGGTCGACGGCGGATATTTCGCCAGCTTGGCCGCCGGCCGGATCGGCCGCTGCGCGAAATTGCCGCCGCAATTGGGGCAGACGCCGCCAAGCACATTCTCGACGCAGTCGGCGCAGAACGTGCATTCGAAGGTGCAGATCAGCGCATCGCTCGCCTCCGGCGGCAGATCCTTGTCACAGCATTCGCAATTCGGCCTGAGCTCCAGCACGGGTCGTTCTCCTCACCTGATCGGTTCGTGCACGGTCACCAGCTTGGTGCCGTCGGGAAACGTCGCCTCGACCTGGACGTCGTGGATCATCTCGGCAATGCCGTTCATGACCTGGGCGCGGGTGACGACATGGGCGCCAGCCTCCATCAGCTCGGCGACCGGGCGGCCGTCGCGCGCGCCTTCGACGACGAAGTCGGTGATCAGGGCGATGGCTTCGGGATGATTGAGCTTGACGCCACGCTCCAGCCGTTTGCGCGCCACCATCGCCGCCATGGCGATGAGCAGCTTGTCTTTTTCACGCGGCGTCAGATTCATGCGATGTCCCGGTATTTCAGGTCAGAGTGACCACAATTTAGGCAGGCCCGCCCGCCCATTGAGCAGTTCGACGAGCGGAACCAGCCGCTTGCGGAGCTGGTAGCCGTCGCCGGCACAAAGCCTCGCAAGAAGCTTGCCAGATCGGCCGACGCTCCAGAAACTGGCGCCGCCCCGGCCGCTGATGCTGGAATCGCCGATGATGGCGCGGGCCGGCTCCAGCAGGCTTTCCGCCTGCGGCGAAACGAGCAGCAGCGTGGCGACGGCCAGCGCGCCGCCAGTCGCCGCCGGCCGCCGGAGCGTTGCCGCGATATCCAGACCGATCCGGAAATCCTCCGCATGGATCAGCGCGCCGCCCTGGCGAACCCGCCAGCGGTCATGGAAACTGCCGGAGAGCGTCCGCTCGCCCATGGCCAGCCGGCCGAACAGCGTGGCTTCGAGTATCAGCGCTTCGGCATCCTCGGCGAGATCGACATCCAGCGTGCGGGCGAAAGCGGCGCGGTCGAAAAGGATGGTTTCCTGCGGCAGCCAGGCGATGCGGCCGCCCGGACCGACCCGCAGGCCAACGCTCGTCTCGGCCCTGTCGGCGGCGGCGCGGTAGACCTTCTCGCAGGCCTGGGTGGTGACGGAAGCGGAAGCGTCGGCGCCGACCTCGATCGCCCAGCCGAGACGGTCGCCACCGGTCAGCCCGCCGGCGGTGTTGATCAGCACCGCCTCGAGCGGATCGCCTTGCACCGCCGGCAGGCGGATCTTGGCCGATCCGTCCTGGTAAAGCCGCTGCAGGCGCGTGCGGCCGCCAATCTTGCCGCACAAAAGCCTACCCAGGCCGGCAACACGTTGCGTGGCGGGCAAGGAAGCGGTGGCCAAAGGCGAGGCAGGTTGGGATGTCGAGGTGTTGCCGATCCTATCCATGATCCCAGGTTAAGCACTCCGGTGGCTTTGTCGATATCGCTTGTTGCTTGACATCGTTTCGGTTTCTATAGAGGGAAGCCACCTTGGAGCGGTCGCGTGGTGCCTGGCGAGGTAAGGGCGCGGCGTTTGTTGGATCCGGGGATCAAAAAGGGGCGCTGATCAGTCGGCGTCGGGAAACGACAGGGAAGAAACCGAATGGCTGACCAGCTGACGACCGAGATCATCGAAAAGATCAAAGCGCATGCCGATACCGGCGGCGAGGAGATCACCACCAGCACCGATCTCGGCACGCTCGGCATCCATTCGCTGGAACTGACCGAGATCATCTTCGATCTCGAGGAAAAGTACGGCATCGAGATCGAGATGAACACGGTCGACGCCTGGAGCAATCTCAAGAACGTCGGCGACATGGTCGAGGCGGTTCGCGAACTGATCGCGAAAAAAGCCTGACTGCATGCAAAAACGCGTCGTCATCACCGGTATCGGCGGGATTTGCGGGCTTGGCAACGATGCGCCGGCGATGTGGGACGCCATGCGCGCCGGCCGCTCGGCCATCGGCCCCATCGACAATCCGTCGCTGCATGACCTGAAGGTCAAGACCGGCTGCGAAATCAAGGAATTGCCGGACCACGGCATCGACCGCAAGCAGGTCGTGTCGATGGACCGTTTCAGTCTGCTGGCGGTGATCGCGGCGCGGGAAGCGATGCGGCAATCCGGACTGGTCGCGCATGCCGACAACACCTACCGGATGGGCGCGATCGTCGGCATCGGCGTCGCCGGCTTCGAGACCATCGAGGAGAATTACCGGGCGATCCTGCTCGAAGGGCGCAACCGCGCCGCCATCTTCACCGTGCCGAAAGTGATGCCGGGCGCGGCCGCCGGCCAGGTCAGCATGGCGCTCGGCCTGCGCGGCCCTGTTTTCGGCGCCACTTCGGCCTGTTCGTCGGCCAACCACGCGATTTCCTCGGCGGTCGACCAGATCAGGCTCGGCCGCGCCGACGTGATGGTCGCCGGCGGCACCGAAGCGCCGCTGGTGTGGGGTGTGCTGAAGGGCTGGGAGGCGCTCAGGGTGCTTTCGCCCGACACCTGCCGGCCGTTCTCGGCCGATCGCGCCGGCCTGGTGCTCGGCGAGGGCGCCGGCATGGCGGTGCTGGAAAGCTACGATCACGCGATGGCGCGCGGCGCCACCATTCTGGCCGAGATCGGCGGCGTCGGGCTTTCGGCCGATGCCTCCGACATCGTCGCGCCGACCGTCGAGGGACCGGAAGCGGCGATGCGTTTTTGCCTGGCGGATGCCGGACTCAATCCGGAAGACGTCGACTACCTCAACGCGCACGGCACCGGCACCAAGGCCAACGACCAGATCGAGACGGCGGCGATCAAACGGGTCTTCGGCGAACATACCCGTTCGCTTTCGGTGTCGTCGACCAAGTCGATGCATGCGCATTGCCTCGGCGCCTCCGGCGGGCTGGAGATGATCGCCTGCGTCATGGCGATCCGCGACGGCGTCGTGCCGCCGACCGCCAACTACCGCGAGCCGGACCCGGAATGCGACCTCGACGTGACGCCCAACACGGCGCGCGAGCGCAAGGTGCGCGCGGTGCTCAGCAACAGTTTCGCCTTCGGCGGAACCAATGCGGTGCTGGCCTTCAAGGCGATCTGATCGCAGCCATTGGGTTGACTGTGTGTGCACGGATAGAGCGATCCACCGTTTCACGGAAACGGCGAACCGCTCTATCTCTTTGTTTTTACGCAATTCCGGACGGAAAACCGCTTTTCCTGGAATTGCTCTAGCCGCTTGCCGGTGTATTGATCCTGGTCGGCCAGGGTCCTAATTCTTTCTTCACCCGCCATGAGCGCCGCCCCGGCGCCAATCCGCCTCCGGAGTTTCCGATGACCGACCTGTCCGCCTTTCCGATCGCCAAGCGCTGGCCGGCCGAGCACCCCGAGCGCCTGCAGCTTTATTCCGCCACGACGCCCAACGGCGTGAAGGCGTCGATCGCGCTGGAGGAGATCGGCCTGCCCTATGAGCCGCATTACGTCGATATCGGCAAGAATGAGAGCTGGACGCCGGAATTCCTGTCACTCAACCCGAACGGCAAGATCCCGGCGATCATCGATCCGGATGGTCCGGGCGGCCGGCCGATCGGCCTGTTCGAATCCGGCGCCATCCTGCTCTACCTGGCCGACAAGACTGGCAAGCTCATCCCCGCCGATCCGGCGCGGCGCTATGAGACGATCCAGTGGGTGTTCTTCCAGATGGCGGCGATCGGCCCGATCTTCGGGCAGGTCGGCTTCTTCCACAAATTCGCCGGGCGCGAGATTGCCGACAAGCGACCGCTGGAGCGCTACCGCGACGAATCGCGCCGGCTGATCGGCGTGCTCGAAACGCGGCTGAAGGGCCGCAAGTGGATCATGGACGACGATTACACCATCGCGGACGTGTCGATGCTGGGCTGGGTGCGCAATTTGATCGGCTTCTACGAGGCGCGCGACCTGGTCGGCTTCGACGATTTCCCGACCGTCGCCGAATGGCTGGAACGCGGCCTGGCACGGCCGGCGGTGAAGCGGGGCCTCACCATCCCGGCTAAGAGCTGACGCTGGCTTCGGAAAACCGTGCAAGCGGCGAGCGCTTCGGCGCCCCCCGATTTGTTTAAACTCTCAATGGCCTATTTCGCCTTGGCCTTCGTACCGCCCCGGCCGAATACGGAGGCCGCTAGCCTTGCGGTGGCGACGACCGCTCCGGTGGCGACGCTGGCCACGGTGCGGATCGGACCCGACTTGCCTGCCGCCGGCCGCGTTGCCGACTTGGCATGCTTGGCGCTCTTGGCCGCGACCTTGTGGATCGCGCCGGGCGTCACTTTCTTTGGTGCCGCCTTGCCGAAACTCGGCTTTGCGTCTTTCGTTGTCGCCGGGCCGGCGCCAGGCTGAGCCTGCGTCGTCCTGGATTGGTTGGCCCTGCTTTTCTTGGCCACGGGTTTTCTGCTGTTGGTTGCCATCTGACGGCTCCTGCTATTTTTCTTCGCAATTCGGGACGGAAAGCGGCTTGCGCCTTCCTGGAATTGCTCGGATGCCGGACAATTCGGGATAGGGTCATAACGGCGTGAAAACCTTAAAGTTCCCGCCGGAAAATATTGAAAATTGAGCAGGTTAACCAATCACCGAGGTCATTGACCAATGACCCAGTCATCAGCCAATGACCATGTCGGCCTGCCGGCGCCGCGCCAGCACGCGCTCGATGTTGGGCATGTCATTGGAGGCGATCCAGGCGCGGGCGTCCTCGTCCGACTTGCCATGCTCCCGCCAGCGCTCCATCAGGCGGCGCTCGAGTTCATTGCGCGGCACGTCGACGAAGATGGTGAAATCGAACAAAGGCGCCAGCCGCGACCACGGCTCCTCGTCGAGCAGCAGGTAATTGCCCTCGACCAGGATGAACTTGGTGTCGGCGCCGACGATTTCGGCCGCGGCGCGCGACAGTTCGATGCTGCGGTCGAACACAGGAATGGCGATGTCGGGCTCGCCCGAGCGGATGCGCTTCAACAACGTCTCGAAGCCGGCGAAATCGAAGGTTTCCGGCGCGCCCTTGCGAGGGCGAAGGCCGCGGCGGTTGAGAATGATATCGTCATAGTGGAAGCCGTCCATCGGCACGACCTCCGCGCTGCCCTCAGGCAAAAGCTCATGCAAGGAAGCCGACAGTGTCGACTTGCCGGCGCCGGGCGGACCGGCGATGGCGACGACGAAGCGCTTGGCCCTACCGGCGCGCTTGAAGATGGCGGCTGTGATATGGGCGATCTCGGACATCGGCTGCTTTCCGGCTGCGGTTCGGCCGGCATCTTGGCGGTGAAAGACGGAAATTTCAAACCTCGTTCTAGATGCCAAGGTTTCGACCGCGTGTTGGCAGTTTCCCGCCTTCGGGATTAGCCGGGACGCCTGTCCGTTCGTCATCCACGGGCGAAGCCCTGGAATGACGAATTCCTGGAACGCTCTGCCCCTGAGCTTTACGCCGGAACAGAACGCCCGATGCGCAGGAAGCCGCCGTCGAACGGCAACTCCCGCGCCGCGCCGCCGGTGGCGAGGACGCGCAGACGGTCAAACGCCGATTCCACCCCGGCCGGCGGCTCGGCCTCGGCGAACGGCACTCCACCGATGACATGGCGAAACGACACCGACCGTCCCTCGGCGAGCGCGAAGGCCGTCGCCACGCCTTCCTGCTTCAACCAGTTGTCGCCGAGCGAGGCGGCGTGGCCGACGGCCGTGCGGCCGTCCTCCATGCCGAGCACGCCGACGTGACGGCCGCTCCAGGGCGCGTAGTCGCGGCCGCCATTCGAAAACCACAGCATCGTCACCGGCAGTTCGGCCGGGTTCTTCAGCACCAGCACCAGATCCTGCTCGGCGCGCCGCGCAATCGCCGTCCAGCCCGGACCGCCGTGATCGGCCTCGACCAGCGTGATGAAATCCTCGCGCCTGTCCTCCATGCGGTAGTCGGTGAGGTCGGTGGTGCCGCCGGCGGCGAGCGGGAACCGCGTGAGGTCACTGGAGCGGGCCGGATAGGCTAGCATGGACCGGCCCCGCGCCGGATCGGGCTCCGGCGGCGTCGGGGGCGTGACCGCCATGCGCTTGGGCGAGAAGGCCAACCGGCCGCCGCCCGTCATCACCGTCATCGGATGATGGGCGACGGAGATCGCGCCGGAACCGCCGGAGAATATGTGCTCCTGGTAGAGGAAGGGATGGCCGTCGCGCAGCGTGAAGACCTTGTCGATGGTGGCGCCCATCACCTTGCGGCGCAGCCGGAACACAGCCCGCCAGCCGCCGGCAACCGCGCCGTTCTCGACGACGTCCCAACCACTATTAGCCGACCAGCCATGCAGGGGTGCAGCCTCGACATCGCTGGTGGAGAATGGCGCGCAGAGGAAATCGCCTGAGAGGCGCACGGTGCCTTCGGGCAGGTTTTCCGGCAGGCTTTCGCGCGGCGAACCGACCCAGGGCGCGCGGTGCAGGGGTTTTAGAACGCGGCCGTCGGCTTCGATGTCCATGGCGGCGACATGGCCGACCGCGAGATCAAGCGAGACCGAGATGCCTTTTGCGCCAATCGTGACGGTGTCCATGGATGCCTCCCGCGAATCTTTGCGCAAGGAAAACCTGACCGTTGGAGCGCGCGCAAGCGGGATGATCGGCATTTTGCATCAGGCGCGACCCGAACCGCAAACTTATGGCCGCAGGCGCTGCCGCTCATTGCCCTGCCGGGCATTTCTCCCCGTTAACGGGGAGAAAGAAGCCTGCTACTGCCTTTTATACTCCCTGACCGGCGATTTCGTGCCGTCGGTATAGGTCACCTGCACCGCCATCGATGTCACGTCGCCCTTGACCTTGAAGTAGGGCTGGTAGTCGGACGGAATCGCATAGGGGTCCTTGGCGTCGCAGGGCGGCATCTTGATCTCCTTGTCGAGCGTCGTGCCGTTCAGGCTGTAATGCACCGCCTTGATGGCGCAGCGGTAGGACAGCATCTGGGTGAAATAGACCAGGCCGCGATTACCACCGGAATCGAAGGCGATCCACGAGGTCCAGAACTGGTCGAGGATCTGCTTGTTGCCCTGCTGCAGCGCGCCGTCCGGGTCGAAGCGGATGTCGAACGGGCCGGTCTCGCGGCCCCTGGTGTCGAGATATTTGACGGCGATGTTGGTGGCCGCGGTGCTGTCGGGCAATTCGAAGCTCGGATTGGGCATCGGCTTGCCGGTGCGCTGGTCGTTCATCGCCATCACCCCGGTGTCGGTGAACGGACCGCTGTCGCCGAGCCGCCAGGAGATTGCCGTCGCCGGCTCGGGCAGCGAGATCGTCATCGACCAGCCGGCATTGGAGCGCATGGGCGTCAATGTCGGCACGAAGCGCGACGGGTCGAGCACGTCGCCCAGCGCCGTCAGCCGGGTTCGGCTGCGGTCCAGCCAGTCGGCCAGCTGCGTCTGGTCGACGAAATATTTGAGCAGGCCGCCGTCCTTCTCATAGGAGACGAATTTGGTCAGTGCCTGCGCCTCGCTGCGCTTGTCGGCGAGCGTCTGGCTGCCGAGACGATCCTCGGAGAATTCCTGCGCCAACAGGAAGTAAGCCGGCGCGTATTCCGGATTGGCCGCGATGAAGGCGTTGAGCTTGTCGAGCCGCTGCGCATCGTCGAACTGCAACAGATGGACGAGCTTGATCGAAGGCGACTTGGCCTTTTCGGCAAGCGTGCCGAAGACTTCGCGGGCACCGGCCTTGCCGTCCTGGACCCTGAGCAGCGTGGCGAAGCGCGTATAGGGGTCGATGGCGTCGACATCGAAGCCGGCAAAGGCGAGGTAGGAGCGGCGGGCGTTGAGCATATCGCCGGCGAGCTCGTAGACGCGGGCATTGTGGTAGAACTCGTCCGGGCGCTTCGGGTCGGCGATCGCGCCGCCCTGCGCCGAAAGCTGCGCAAAGCCCTTGGCGATCGTGTCGATGGAAACGGCGATCTGCTCGGTCGTCGCCTGCAGCTTTTGCGCCTGCGCCTGCTGCTGTTGCTGGCCGGCGGCCAAGGTGTCGGTCGCCTGCTTGACCGCTTCGACCGTTTTCTGGGTTTCGGCGCCTTGTTCGGTCTGCTCGGTCTGCGTCTGCGCGATCTCTTCGGTCGTCTTCGCCACGGTGTCGGTGGATTTCTTGACCTCTTCGACGGCCTTCTGGGTTTCGGTGACGGTCTTTTCGATCTTCGCCACCTTTTCGGAGACGATGCCCAGCGACTGCTGCAGCTCGGCGACCGCCGGCACGAGGCTGGCGATGACGCCGTTCTGCGAATTCGTCTCCTGCTGGATGCCGTAGACGCCGCCGGCGATCGCCGCGGCGCTGGTGGCGAAGATCAGCGCCGGCATGGCTTTCGCCGCCAGCACCAGGCGCAGCACCATGGCGATGGCGATGATCAAAGCCGTGACGGCGGCGGCGAGCGCGATATAGGCGGCAAAGGGCCCGAGCGGGTTGAGCACGTCGCCGACCGCGCCGCTGACAAAGGCGAAACTCGCCGCCCATTTGCCGGTGCGGCTGAGCGACGCCCTGAGCAGCGAGGTCGTACCCGTGGCGATTTCCGACATGCCGATCCCCCCAAACCAAGCCGCGACATATTAGCGGAAAGGTGGGGCGGATGGCAAAGCGGGCGCTGGCGATTGGCGAAAGCGTGGTCGACATCTGATCTCCCCCCTTGCGGGGGAGATTGGCAGCGTCGCCAGCAGCGCGAACCCCCGAAAGCTGGGCAAATGCCTTGTTATGCGCGTTAACCAGTTGGACGCGGCGGATGGGTTACGTTAGCTTCGCCGCGTCTCAGCAACAGTTTTAGAACAAGTCTTGCCCCGTCCCTTCCCTCTCCTGCAAAAACTCATCGCCATATTGGCATTGCTCGCGCTGGTCGCCGGCTGCACGACGGCCGCGCCGCCGGAAAGCGTGCTGACCGTACCGGCGCAGCCGCAGAAATATGCGGCGATCGTGGTCGATGCCTCGACCGGCAAGACGCTGTTCGAGGTCAATTCGAGGTCGCAGCGCTATCCCGCGTCGCTGACCAAGATGATGACGCTCTACATGCTGTTCGAGGCGATGGAGAGCGGCCGCGTGACCAAGGAGACGCGTATCCCGGTTTCCGACCACGCCGCCTCGCAGCCGCCGACCAAGCTGCGCTTCCGGCGCGGCGAGACGATCGACGTCGATTCCGCCATCCGCGCCATGGTGGTGAAGTCGGCGAACGACGTGGCGGTGGCGGTGGGCGAATATCTGGGCGGCGGCTCGGAGGACCAGTTCGCCGCCATGATGACCGCCAAGGCGCGCTCGCTCGGCATGAGCGGCACCAATTTCCGCAACGCCTGCGGCCTGCCCGACGACGGCCAGGTGACCACGGCGCGCGACATGGCGGTGCTGGGCATGGCGCTGGAAAAGCGCTTCCCGCAGCATTTCCATTATTTCTCCGAAAGCGACTTCATGTTCCGCGGCAAGCTGGTGCGCGGCCATAACGACATGCTGGGCCGCGTGCGTGGCGTCGACGGCATCAAGACCGGCTACATAAGGGCTTCGGGCTACAACATCGTGACCTCCTACAATGCCGATGGCAGGCACCTGATCGTGGTGGTGATGGGCGCCGACTCGGCGCGCCAGCGCAACGACCATGTCGAGGCGCTGATCCAGCGCAGCGTGGGGCCGATGACGGCGGATGCCGGCCAGCCCAGGCTGATGTATTCCGGGCAGCAGCCGTCGGCCGCGCCGCTTCCCGGCTTGCCGCAGGCGGACTCTGGCTTGCCGGGATTGCCGCCGCCTCCGGCCGCGCCTGCATCACCGCTGCCGGGTTCGCCGGCGTCCGATCTGCCGTCGGCGGACCTGGCGTCGCCCACTTCACCGCTGCTGCCGACGCAGTAGAGGCGGGTCGCGAGGAACGCCTGCCGCTCCTGCGGAATGACGCCTGAAGGACGGCGAAGTCCGTTCCTTCGTCATTCCAGGGCGGAGCAAAGAGCGAAGCGGCGCGCAGACCCTGGAATGACGAAGCGCGGAGGCGCGCCTCCCTAGCCCTATCTCACCACCAGCACCGGGATCTGCGTCAGCGACACCACTTCCGCGGTCTGGCTGCCGAGCACCAGCCGTCCCAGCCCGCGGCGGCCGTGCGAGGCCATGACGATGAGGTCGCTGCCTTCCGCGCCGGCGACCTCGAGGATCGCCTCGGCGGGCGTGCGGTTCTCAATGTGCAGGGTCTTCGCACCGACGCCCTTCGCCTCGGCCTCGGCCTTGCATTTGGCGAGCAGCTCGCTTGCATATTTGCGCGCGCTTTCCTCGTAATTGACCAGCTCGTCGGCGGCGACATAGCCCGCCATCGCGCCGCCCCAGGCAAGCGCCGGGAACGGCTCCGAGACGGTGACGAAGGCAACGCTGGCGCCGAGACCCTTGGCCAGCTCCAGGCCGTGGGCGACGCCCTTGCCGGCGAGTTCGGAGCCGTCGGTGGCGATCAGGATTTTCTTGTACATGGTGGCGATCCCTCATTTCTCGGGGCGACGCGCCCCATTGGCGGGAGCCTGAACGCTCAGGCCTGGTTTCGATATAGTCAGCCTATCAGGCCAGCCACAGGGGCCGGCTTGATCTGGATCAAGGCCAGGCGGCGGAGACGATTGCGCCAGGGGGTGGGCGCGAGATCGCCAGCGGCGCTCCCCCTCTCCGTCTCGGCTTCGCCGAGCCACCTCTCCCCCGCCTCTGGCGGGGGCGAGGAACCCAAGCTTGCGAGGTCGCGCCCTCGGCGATTGGCGTTTCCTCGCCCCCATGAAATGGGGAGAGGTGGATCGGCGCGCAGCGCCGGGACGGAGCGGGGGCTGCGCAGGCCTATGCAATTGCCTCAGCAGCCGCCCCCCCGCCCAATCACAAGAACTTGTTCCGTCACACGCTCTTCACACTGACCATGGATATGCCGCGCCGGCTTGGCGTATCGTAGCCGCGAAGCCCCGCGAACAGGAGCACTGAGCATGGCCGGCGACCCGAAAGCATCCGCGCAGAAGCAAGCCGACAACGAGAACGACATCGCCGGCGAATATCTCGAGGCCGAGACCGTGCCGGAGGGCGACGAGCACGCCGCCGACGAGATCCTCGAAGCACCGGAAGTACCGGATTCCGAACCGCATTCCGAACCTCATCTTCCCGGCGCTCCCAGGATCAAGCCGAAGAAAAAACCCTCGGCGATATCGGGGCGAAAATTTCGCAAGCGCGACCTGGTGCGCGTCGACGATCTGCGGCCGAGCCTCGCCGACCGCATCCGCTCCGACCATCCCGACCTGCCGCGCGGCGCCCGCGTCAGCCGCGAGGAGCTCGGCCGCTACCGCATGCGCTACATGGAAGAACTGCTGCAGCAGGAACACGGCGAATTCTCCGAGCTCGACCGCCAGGTGGTGGAATCGATCGCCAAACAGGACACGATCTCGGAAAACTCGGAAGAGGAGTTCGAGGAACACCGGACGTTTCCCGACCGCGTCTCCGACTCGATGGCCGCCTTTGGCGGCAGCTGGTGGTTCCTGATCTCCTTCGCAACCATCCTCCTGGTGTGGATCGGCCTCAACCTCGTCCAGGGCGAATCCAGGGCATTCGACCCTTACCCGTTCATCCTGCTCAACCTGATGCTCTCCTGCATCGCCGCCATCCAGGCGCCGGTGATCATGATGAGCCAGAAGCGCCAGGAGGTGAAAGACCGCCTGCGCTCCTTCAACGAATACCGCGTCAACCTCAAGGCCGAGCTCGAAGTGCGCCACCTGCACGAAAAGCTCGACTATTTGATCTCGCGCCAATGGACGCGGCTGGCCGAAATGCAGCAGATGCAGCTCGACGCGATGAACGAACTGGCCAGCGCGAAGAAGCAGAAGCACGCCGCAAGGCGAGCCGTGAGGCGCAAGGCTGCGAAGGTGGGGGCGGAGGGGTGAGGCTTGGTTCCCCGCCCCACGAAGTGGGGGTCCGAAGGACGGGCGAGACCCGCGGCTCGCCCCGGAATGGTGGCCCGGCGAAGCCGAGACGGGGGAGCGCCCCATCCGATAGTCCTCGGAACGGCAATCAACCCATCGGGCCGCCGCACAATCGCCAATTGCCCGTTGAAGCCCGCAGCGGCTTCCGCTAAGAAGCCGTGGCTGGCCGGCTCACCGGCCGGTTCGTTTTCCGGTTCCCGGGAAGCACCCGTAGCTCAGCTGGATAGAGCGCTGCCCTCCGAAGGCAGAGGTCACAGGTTCGAATCCTGTCGGGTGCGCCATTTTTATACTGTGAAAACATGCGGTTAGCAAGGACTTGCTTCGGCAAGAAGGGGTCGGGAAATACGTGGCGGAAGCACCACGGAAGCAATCGGCAGTGTGTCTAGGTTAGCCGTACATCGATTGCGATTGTGTCAGACCGCCCATTCTCTACTAAACCGATCACTGGTTGGGCAATTACCAGGCGGGTTGCGGTAACGATTCTCTGCGAAATGGCAGTGCGATCATGTCAACATGTCGAGATGCAGTTGGACGACAGGAGACAAGTCCTCCGCAACAGCTGTGGCGCCCGGCAGGATGAAACTGGGCACTGCTATGTGATTGTAGCCGCAATCAATTTCTGATTCCGGCAACTTGCCCTTCGCACCAGGGGCAGTTATTTCGCACGCTTAAACAGTGTCGCTACCCAGGCGATTAACCGTTGCCACCAACCTGGCGGTGTGGACGGCGCCGGTGGTGGTGGCGGCGGTGGTGGCTTGATTTCGCCAGTGTAAACTTGGCTGGTGTAGTGATCAGCTCGTTGCGCGCGCTGCGTCTCACCATAGGTCATGCTCGGATACCAATCGATCCGCGACTGCCTGATCCAATAGTGTGATCTGCAGGGCAAAACGCCGAGGCCTATAGAGGGCTCAAGCGAGACCGTCGAGCCGTGATCGATCAATCGCCACTTCGAGGGATTGAGGGGCGTCACAACTTTATTGCCGCAGCCGCAGCAGCATAGGTGAGATGCGGTTTTAAAGCGATTGGAAATGTAAAGCATGCCGTCGTTGAGATCCTTTGGGATGAACTCGACGTAGCAGTGCTCTATGGCAGTGCGCCGCGTCACTCGGTCTCCTCAATCGCGATTACGCCGGTTGCAATTTGGTAGCTGGAATAATGCTCGCGTCCGGCGTCGCGGTAGAAGCCGATCAAACGCTTCCATCTTATCACAGCCATCGCGGCGTTCAGCGCATTCAATTCAGCGATCTGAATGTTGGTAGCGTACTCGTTCTCCGCCTCATCGTCCTCGCCGAACGACATGCGGGTTGCGATATGATCGCTCTTGCCCGGCGTGCAGGTGAGGACGCGCACGATACCTTGCAAACCCGTCGGCGCACGCACCACGCCCATGCCGACGTCGATGAACGACACGTTGTGTTCAAGGAGCCAATCGACGATTGCCCGCTTGGACTTGCCGTTATCCAGGCACAGAAAGGCAAAGTTGATACCCTCAAGCTGCTGGATGTTTTCGGTGGTCAGCTTTGCGGGGTGCTTGATCAAGCCGCGTCTGCGCAGCTTGCCGTAGATGTCGCCCAGCGTATCGACCTTGGATTTCTTGCTTTCGAGCTCTTCCAGCGACCACGCCCCCGGTGCGCGGAACGCGTTGTGCGTGTCGAAACGGTCGCCGTCGAAGATATGAATCTCCGCGACGCGAGTCTTCGCCACGAAATCGAGGACGTACGATCCGGTGCCGCCTACGCCGATGATGGCGACGCGCTGCTCTTCGAGCTTCTCGTTATCGGCGCCGACGTGAACACGGCTTGACGCCGTGTCGATGTAATTGAAGACATCGTCATCGTCTTCGTCCGTGGCGTATACGGGGAAGGTCTGCGCCGTGACTTCCGGGCGGATCTTCTGCGCCTCGCCAACAATCCAGCCGAGATAGGCCTGCATCTTGTGGACGTAATCGCGATAGCTGGCCTTCGCCGAGAAGGTGAAGTCAGCTTGGACGCCTTTGCCGAAGTTCTGTGGCGCACTGGGATTCTCGAAGGCGCGGATTTTTGCGCCGTCCGCCTGACACGGGTGCTCCCCCGTCCAGTAGGCAACGTGAGCATCCGGCCTCTTGGTGCGCTCGTGCCCGTCAAGGACCTGCGTCTCCAACTTGGAGAAGAGAACGCCGTCCTCGCGGACTTCGCGCGAGGACGTGACGTAGGGCACATCCTTGACCAGGAGGTATCCGCTGCGGATTTCGAGATGAAAGCCCGCGTTGCGAAGCGCGAGCAAATCATCGCTACGAGCGAGTAGCCGGTGTGACATCGAATTCCATGTCCTTCTTCACCTGCACGGACTCGCCTTCGATAAGCGTGCCGGTCGGTTTGTCGTTGTTGCCCTTGCTATACTGAACCGCATAGCGCTGGTTCTCCGGCAGCGGCGCCGCGCTGATCAAGACCAGCAGCTGCGCATAGGAGAGGGGGCCCTTCTCGACCTCATAGGGCGTACCGTTCACGTAGATTGTGATCATGTGGTCGTTGCCGCCGCCGTGGCCGGGGCTGCCCCCGCCATTACCGTTGTTGTTACTGTTCGCCATGTCTATGCTCCTTGCTTAGTGTTTCTTGTCACGAGGCGGGAAAGGATCGCGTCCCGGAGCGACCGTATCAGAGTCGCGCCATTTCGCGTCGCGGCCCTGAATTCTAACCTCACCACCGCCGAGGCTGCGGACCGTTGCCTTTGCCTGCTGTTCGGCATTGGACTGTTTGTGGTGCACGCTTTCGGGTGTGGCCGAACCGGCCTTCTTCACCGCCCAATCCGTGCCGTGCTTCACTACAAAGCGATCATTCTTCGACATTCGCTGTCTCCAATTTTGACTTGCGCCTTGCGATTTCGCCATGGCACACTTGTTACTATCACCATCGTTTGCTTTTCATGGCGAAGATGTCAAGTTATTTATGTCGGAGACACCATGGGCGAAGACCAAGCCACTGAAATCTTTAATAAACGGCTCAGAGAAGCGCGCGACCTGCGGGGTTTGAGCCAAGCCCAACTGGCGGCCAAAGCGGGTCTGCCGCCCGCTTCCGTCTCGCATTTCGAATCGGGACCTAGGAAACCGTCCTTCGATAATCTCAAGGCTCTGGCCAAGGCATTGGACGTGACGACGGACTATTTGCTTGGTCGTTCCGAAACACCCGACGCATCGGCGGAAACAGTTGGCCGACTTCACCGTGATCTACACAAATTGTCATCACAAGACCTGGAGCTAGCTCAGGATTTCGTCGAGCTTCTGCTCAAGAAGCGCAACTCCGGAAACGATCAAACATGAGTGCGGGACCGCGACTGGCTCGTCGCTTACTTGCGGAGTCGGCAGCGACCCAAGTGCTGCGCGCAAACAACATTGAAGGACCATGGGTCGATCCGATAGCGATTGCCAAGGCTAAGGGAATCGAAGTTCGCGCAAAGCCGGATACCGCCGACGGCGTATCAGGAATGCTCCTCAAGGCAGGCGACGAGTTCGGAATACTCTACGCTACGAAAATTCCAAGCCGTGGTTTCCAACGATTCAGCGTTGCCCATGAACTGGGGCACTACTGCATCGAGGGACATTCGGACGCGCTTCTCGATAGCGGGATGCACATCTCATACGCAGGGTTCCAATCTTCCGACCCTTACGAGCAGGAAGCGGATCACTTCGCGGCAGCGTTGTTGATGCCGGAGAGAGCGTTCAAGTGCGCGATTGACGAATATGATCCTGGCCTCGCTTGCGTCGAGGCACTGAGCAAGCAATGCGAAACATCACTAACCGCGACTGCCATACGTTACGTCACGCTAACTGCTGATGGAGTTGCGGTGTTGTTGACTAAGGGCGACGGCGTGGAATGGTGCTTCATGTCGGATGGCCTGAAGCAAGCGAAGGGATTGAGGTTCATTCGCAAAGGGGCGCCGGTTCCGGATACCACGCTGACGGCTTCTTTCAATACTCGCTCGGATGATGAGCGAGCTGGCCAAAGCGATTCCAGAGAGGCCTATCTCAATGACTGGATGGGCGGTGATCGTTCATACCGCGTGACGGAAGAAGTCATCGGTTTGGGTCGGTACGGACGCAGCCTCACGATACTGACCTGTAAGGGCTTGTCCATGCGCTCCGAAGCCGACGAAGACGAAGAGGACGAAGACAAGTTAATTGAAAGCTGGACGCCACGATTCAAGTGATTGCGGCTCGGTGGAGGTGGATGGCCGCGGTCTCCAGTCCTGCAAGTCGCTTTGGGCGGGCACACGTTTCGCTTCACCTGTTCACTCGGACGTCCGCTTGTTGGACCCGGGCACGTCATCTCAACGACCGACTTTAGGCGCAGAGCTACCGTCTCTATCTTGGTGCCCAGCTTTGTTCTGAAGTGGTGGAAAATGGCGCACCCGAAGAGGATCGAACTAACCCCAGATTCGTAGAGATCGTCACTATGACGCCACCTTGCCCAATGAGCTAGGCTTTGGAAGATGCTGGTGTCTGGCCATCATCGAAATGGCATGTTTCTAGTCCCGTTGCAGCGTCGAAAATTGCCTTCTCGATATTCTGGGCGCCGCGAAAATCGGCATTCTGAAATCGCACTTTTTTGAAGCTGCAATTCGTTAGGTCTGCGCCATAGAAGGCCGGGTTGTAAATCTGGGCATAGATCGGTGAACCGTCTTCCGCTTCATCGACAAGTTCTTGCCAGTCGGCTTCATCGGCTATGACTCTTTCGACCGTCCAATTCAACGAGGCTCCGTTGAATTTAGCACCAACAAGTGATGCGGCCTGAAAAGCGCAGTCATTAAAGGTAGCCAAAGACAAATCTCCGCTGCTGAAACAAACTTCGCTGCAATCCACTCCGGTGAAGGCCACCGAATTGAGCTTCGCAAAGTTTTTCATTTCGTCGCCAAAGTAGAGACCGTCTGAGATCACGGCGCCAGAGATAGAGCGGATGCCGTTACTTGAAAAGGAGAAATTAGTCAGCCGCGCGCCACGTAGGTCGATGTCTGTAAGTCCGAATCTGGCAAGTCTGCGTATCGCGGAACCGATAATACTATGCGCACGCGGATCATC
Source organism: Mesorhizobium sp. BH1-1-5 (assembly GCF_020165615.1). Taxonomy (NCBI): domain Bacteria; kingdom Pseudomonadati; phylum Pseudomonadota; class Alphaproteobacteria; order Hyphomicrobiales; family Phyllobacteriaceae; genus Mesorhizobium; species Mesorhizobium sp. BH1-1-5. The sequence continues at coordinate 56,447 of NZ_JAIUIM010000033.1, read as the reverse complement.
GAACCTTTTCACATCTTCGATACGTTCACGCAAACGGGCAATGTCATCGCTCCGACGACGAAATTGCTCATATGCTCCGAATGTGAACACCACCACAACCACATCGAAAAATCCCGCCGTGGTGTTTGTGGCTACACCTTTCCAATACTCGTCCAACTGGTCGTAAACGTACCAGAAGAAAACTGCGATACCTGCGGACAGCAGAAGAACAGTGACGGCCACAGCCCACCAACTTGAACCGATGGCAATCACCGTCTTTCGCCAGTTCAGAGTCTTCCTTTTTGGCACGCGAACCTCCCCAACGATCTCCGCCAGTCGGCGCGCCGCTGCGCTCCTATCTCAAGCCTGCCTGGAGCGCCTGAGACACCGGTTAGCAGCACATCAGGCTCCTCAATCCCGATTAATCTGCCAGGTTCTTCTCGCATGCGAAGCATGCTTCTCCCGGATGACTTTCGTATGCCTCCTTTAGGAGGTCTGTGTATTCGCGAGCCTTCATCTCAGCGGCCCAAGGAACTGGCCCATTAGCACCACGGTTCCGGTCGTTCATCACCTGCTTGTAAAAATCGTCTTCCAAGTCCCAAGCGGCTCCGCCGTAGATGGTACCGTGGGCCTCGCAGCTTTCCAGTCTTCCAATGTTCACTAGGTAGGACGCGGCCATAGCCAAGTTTTCTTCATGTTCCATCATTGCCGCCTTAACACCACCCATGATGTTCCCTGCCAAACATAGCGTAAGTATCCGTCCCGCGTGACGGCGCAGTGTAGGTGGGCATTAGCGTTTGGTGAAACAAGATCTCGTGTAAGAAACGACTCTTATCACCGGGCATCTGAAGCGCTCTGCGAACCAAGGCCGGCCCGGCCCATGTCAGAGGCCCGATCAGGCTGGAGACGGCCTGCTGCATGCCCCAAGGTTCGGTACAATTTGCATCGTGCCTGCTTTAGCATCCTGCTTTTCCAGATCGATCAGGTCTGTCGCTATCGCCTGATAGCGCCGACAGTCCTCGTGAACGACGGATCGCTTCGGGCGTTCAAGAGGCAGGCTCCCGGCGATTTCCTTCAAATCATCAAGCACCGAAGCAATATGCGGCCAGGGAAAATCTGTTGGATCGTCGATGTCACGATCGGCGCCGACGATGATTTCGAGCTTGGCGACGACGCCGAGAAGCGATTTCGCCTGTATGTGGGGAAGTTTGTCTTGAAGCTTCAACGCAGCAGTAGTGGCCTCGACTTCCGCCTGGCAGGCTATCGAATAGCCAACCTGCCTATCCATCGCGTCAGCGGCCGAAGCGTCGAGAACGCGCCTCTCTAGGCGTTGTTGAAGTCGGCAAAGGACCTGCGAGACATGCTGTGCTCGCAACCAGCCTTGGAGCAGCGCAAGAGCCGGGTCGTCGAAACGAACTTCCGCGTGCGCCCTCTGCCGTTGCCCTCGCCCGTGCGTGACGCAAGGCAAAGTCGTGCTATTGTCGGAATCAGCCATGATCCGAGCTCCTCAACAGCTTTGGCGTGGCCAGGCCGGATTGGTGTTGCATCACCCATCCGGCCGCCAAGTGAAACCGAGACTACACACAGTGCATTATCTAAGCAACCAAAATCACCATAAAATGGTGATTTTATGAATCCGGTGCAGTGCCGTATGGCTCGGGCTGCATTAGGATGGGGTGTTTTAGACCTCTCAAAGGAAGCCAAAATATCGACCCAGACGATTGTTCGCTTCGAAAGAGGCGAGGCGTTGAAGCAATCGACTGTGGATCTGATAAGAAGCACGTTCGAAAGCGCCGGCATTGAATTCATTCCAGAGAATGGCGGTGGCCCGGGCGTTCGTCTGTCTCGCAATCAGAACTGACGCCTTGTTCGCCATGCAACAGGATCGGCGATCCATCGATTGACATCGGATTCCCGCCAACCCGCCCCGTTGATGCTTATCTTGATCTGCGCGGGGAACGTGCCTTCGGCAATCTTGCGATAGATGGTCGAGCGGGACAGACCAGTCCGGTCAAGGACAGTTCTGAGGCGTATGATGCGATCCGGCTCGGGCATAGCCCGCCTGTTTCTCAGTGGTTGTTGCTGGTATCTGCTGGAACCAGACAGGACGAACCAACACTGGACGCAATTAGGTTTGTCACCTCGCCTGCCTGTGGCGTGGAAACGGCGGCAAATCGGACGTGTTCAGATCCCAATGCCACGGCCTCTACCTAAGCCATGGCTGAATGCGAGTTCCGCAGCGAGGCGGCGGCCGGAATCAGTGTGAATGCCAAGCTCGCGCTTGCGGTTGGCAAGGAGGGATTCAAGCTGGGGATCGCGTTCGAGGCTCTTAGCCATGTCCGACATGGCCGAGCGCGTTGACTTGTAGCCCGACATGTCGCCGGCCTGATACTGGCCCCGGCTTGTCCGATCGAGTTTTTGCCAACGTTCCACGAAACGGTCTGCGCGGCGGCCCGGATCGTTGTCCAATCCGGTGCGGATTTCCGTTTCAAGCTGGAGAGCCAGCACGATGCGGTTGACCCGGCCGGCGCCCGCCCCACGGACAAGCTCGGGGCTTTTCACATAAGCCGCTTCGGCGTCACGCCAGCCATGCGGCCGAACCTTCTCGAACGCGCTGCGGGCGTCTCTCAGTTCACGCATCTGCTCGGGACTGCCCTGCCCATCCGCATTTCCAGTGCTCAGGATCGCATCGATCGCGCGCGCGTGACGCACAAGCGCGTTGGTGCGAGCGCGCCGCAACGCCGCTTCCGCGTCCACCGGTGCATCCGCATCGCGCTGCGCTCCCCTAGCGGGAGCTTTTTGCCCCGGCGCGGCGACGCCATCTCTGATCTGCGCTCCGACATTTTCCCCTCCCGGTCCACGCCCAAGATCCTGGCCGGGCTCGACGTCTCCGGGCGAGCGCAGCCCCTCCAGCAGCCCGCCGATCCTGTCGCGAAGCGTCTCCGGAACGATCCGACGCACGATCTCGACCACACGCTGGCGGAAAGTGATGCCACGACGCTCGGCATAGCTCTGTGCCGGGTCGATCTGCTCGTAGTCCAACGCCATGTCCTTGGCACGATCGCGTGACAGCGCACGAACAAGCCGTTCGCGGGTCGCGAAGTCGTCGCTGCCATAATGCAGTTCCATCCCATCTCGATGACGCGATAGCGCAACATAACTCCCATGTGCGTCCATGCCCGGCGTTGCCAGGATATGGGTGCGGTCAACCGTCATGCCCTGCGCCTTGTGGATGGTCGCGGCATAGCCATGGTCGATGTGGGCATAATCTTTCAGATCGAAGCGGACCGAACGACCGTCATCAATGCGCGCCGTCATACTTTGTGTGGTGACTTCCTCCACGATTCCCAGCGTGCCGTTCTTGACGCCGAGACCGCGCTCGTTGCGCAGGAACATGATGCGGTCGCCTCTGGCGAAACTTCTCACGCCGCGTTCGACGCCTATCTGAACATCGTCGCCGAGATCGCCGGCCACGCGCATGCGCTCGCGCGCGGCTTGGTTCAGCGCGCTCACCTCGTTGTTTGTGTGGGTGAGAATGATCCGGCTTGCGTCTGGCTCTGCCTGCCTGTCGCGATCCCAGCGCTCGACGAGTTGACCTCGCGCCTCCTCGCGCGTCGCAGCCTGGTGCACCATGCCTTGCGCTTCATAAGCGCTGATCGCAGCGCCGATCCTGCCGGTTGCCAGATCGCGCGTTGCGTCGCGCTGCCAGTCCTCGCGCTGCCGGCGCACCTGGCCGATTTCGACGCCGCCATGACGCTCATGGATGGAGCGGAATGCTGCGCCGGCCTCGATCGCCTGCAACTGCTGCGGATCGCCAACCAGCACGACCTTTGCGCCAACGTCCGCTGCATGGGAGAGCACGCGTTCCAACTGGCGCGTGCCGACCATGCCGGCCTCGTCGATCACCAGAACATCGCGCGCGGTGAGTAGATCGCGGCCCTGTCCCCAGCCATGTTCCAGGCTGGCAATGGTGCGCGAAGCAATTCCTGAACCGCTCTCGAGATTCTCGGCAGCAATGCCGGAGAGTGCAGCGCCTTTAACCTCATAGCCCGCTGCCGCCCATGCCTCGCGCGCAACGCCCAGCATGGCGCTTTTGCCCGTTCCGGCGAACCCGACAATGACACCAAGACCGCGGCCGTCAGTGACATGCGCGAACGCTTCGGCCTGCTCACCTGACAGAGCAAGCCCGCGTTGTGCTGAGTGCGCCAAAGCTACCTCGCGATGTCCGTCGTCCACCGCATGACGTTCCCGCGCGCCCATGCGTTCCGCAGCGCGATGCAGCCGCTGTTCGGTCTCGATCATCTGCCGGGTGGTGAAGCGGTCTTCGCCCCGTCCGTCCTTGCCGAGCTCGACCAGATCGGGCGCGTTGCTGATGGCTCGCGCAACCTCGTTGAACTGCTCGAGCCCATCGCTGTGCCGATGCGCGAACTTCGCCATGTCCTTTCGGGTGAAGGTCGATTGCTGATGCGTGATTGCCACCAGCGCCACGGATGGATCGGCAATGATGCGAGCGCCATTGTTGCGCGCGATCTCGCGATGCAGTTCGGCGCGGTCTGCTTCAATGCCGGCAGCGTCGAGGCTGCTGCCTTCAATGCGTTGAGCCGGAGCCCCGATTTGGGTTTGCGGCTCTAAGGCAATGCCTTGCGCGTCCAGACTGCGATGATCGATGCGGGCGTCGATGTCGAGTTCCGCAAGGCGCTCATTGGCAAGCTCGGCCCATCGCTCGCGCCAGCGCTCCACCATCTGGGTAGCGTTCCAATCTCGAACCTTCGACCCAAAACCGTTCTCGTTGACGGAGCGCATGGTGAGCATGACATGGGCATGCGGTTTGGGACTGCCATCCTCCGCCCGGTCCCAATGCACATTGAGGTCGGCGACCATGCCCCGGTTGACGAACTCGGCCTGCACAAAGTCGCGCGCCAGTTCGATGCCTTGCGCCTGGTTGAGTTCACGTGGAAGGGCAAATTCCACTTCGCGGGCCAGCTGCGCGTCCTTGCGCATCTCGAACGCCTCGACGTCGTTCCACAGCCGTTCGCGGTCGCACCACGCCGCCGGCGCATTGTCCGGCAGCATCACCTCGGAATGGACGACGCCGCGCTTGGCTGAAAAATCGTGGCTGCGTTCGATCCGCTCATCGCGCAGCCGCGAGGCCGAACGGTAGGCGGCGGACGCCACAGCACTTGAGCCAGCCTTGCGGCTAATGACCTTGACATGAAGATGATAGATCGCCATCGCGAGCAATCATTTGCACGGCAAAGCGCACGTCGGCACGACGTATAAGCGCGCCCTCCCTCGAAAAAATCTCCGGATGGACCAGCCCGTCCCGGGCTGTCTCGTCAACCCTGAAGCCTTCAGGCAGGCGCTCAACTATCATTCACGCATCGACAATCGATGGAGACAACCATGCGCAAACCACGAGACTTCGACGCCGAACTGAAGGCGCTGGAAGACAAAGCGCGAGAGCTCAAAACGCGAAAGGTCCAGCAACTTGGCGAGCTGGTGATCGCCACAGGCGCCGATGAGCTCAGCAGCGACGAGTTGGCTGGTGCACTGGTCGGAATCGCCGAAACCAAAGACACCTCGAAGCGTGAGGCATGGGCCAAGCGTGGGGTGATGTTTTTTGAAAGCGGATCCCGGCGAGCTGCTCCGGCATCTCAGCGCAACCTGCGCGGCGCTCCAGCGCAACCGAGCGGCACTCAATCGCCGGCAAGCGGCTCTGGCTCGACATGACATGCGCGCGTGGCAGGTCGAGCGCCGCAAGCGCACCCGACATCTGATCGAGCTCGGCGGTCTCCTCGTCAAAGCAGGCATCGTCGAGCTGACCAATGACGATCGCGCTATGATCTACGGCGCGCTACTGTGGATGGCCGATAAGCTCCAGAGCCATGAAAGCGTGCATGAGCGGGACCTATGGGCCGCGAAGGGAAAGCAGGCTTTCGATGCGGAGCGGCATGACGGGCAAATGGGGAAGCGATCGTAGCAGTAGTCGGCGAGTGGCGCGGGCGGTGCGCAGCCCGACCAGCGTAGCGCCGCCCGCGCTGCGCCAGCGGCCGACGCCGCGTTTAAAGATGTGGAATGTCTCAATTGGGACTAGAAGTGGGCCGCGTTTCGCGAGCGAGGCAGGAAAGCAGACATATCGTTACGCGAGCAGAGCCACCATCTTGTGCGGGCCTCGCGCAGCCGAGCATTTCGCGCTCCTTTGCAGACAATAGACCAACGTTTCGCCGCTCGACACGAGCACAGCCCTAGGCGCTACACCCTGTTACCTTTCAGACAAAATCGTTCCTGCTTGGGCTACGGCAATGTAGTATCGCGTGAGTCGGCGTCTGATAACAACGCCGCTGGGGCATCCATGGATATTGTCACACGCGAACAGCGCTCACGGATGATGAGTGGTATCCGGGGGAAAAACACTGGTCCCGAACTGGCTGTGCGTAAGGCTGCGCACGCCTTGGGTTATCGCTTTCGCCTTCATCGCAAGGACCTTTCAGGCTCCCCTGACCTTGTATTTCCGGCACGGAATACGGTGATCTTCGTTCACGGTTGCTATTGGCACCGCCACGAAGGATGCCGATATTGCTATAATCCTAAGTCCAACGTTGAATTCTGGACCGAAAAATTCAAAAACAACGTAGCGCGTGATCAACGCGTTGGGCAGGAACTTCAGCAGGGTGGCTGGCGCGTCGTGACCCTCTGGGAATGCGAAACTGCCGACGATGACGGTCTGCGCAAAAGGCTCAAGCAAATATTTAGGTCATGACTTCCATCGACAAGCAGCTCATACGCCGGAACAAGATAGCTAGGCTGCACTCCGGTGCCGCGCCTCGAGCGCTCGAAATCTGCTCGGGCTGCGGAGGCTTGTCCCTTGGCCTGAAGACTGCCGGCTTCGAACTTACCGCTCATATCGAAATCGATTCTGAAGCCGCTGCGAGCTACGCGCTCAACTTCGGCGGTGATCACGCACCAGACAGTGAATGGGCCAAACCACGCGACATGGAAAGCTGCTCGGCCTCTCAGCTGGTAGCAGACCTTGAACTCGGCACCTTCGCTTCAGAAGCCTTTGACGTCCTCGCCGCCGGCCTTCCATGCCAAGCCTTCGCACGCATCGGGCGCTCCAAGCTTCGTTCGGTTGCCGGGCACGATGACGCCTTCCAGAAAGACCCTCGCGCAGCTCTCTATCGCCGCTTCCTACATTATGTCGAAGACACGCAGCCACTGGTCATCATTATCGAAAATGTCCCGGACATTCTGAATTTCGGCGGGCACAACGTCCCTGAAGAAATCTGTGAAACACTCGGTGAGGCTGGCTATCGAACCGGTTACACCATTCTCAATGCCGCCTATTACGGAGTGCCGCAAATACGCGAACGGCTTTTCATCGTGGCAATCGCTAACGAACTTGGCGAAGACCCCGAATTCCCCACGCCGCTCCATTTCCTCGACTTGCCCCGCGGCTATGAAGGGTCCCGTCGGGTGGCACTCAAGCATGTCAAGTCAGACAGCCGCTACTTCCACCCGATCCCGACACCGAACAACAGCGCGAAGGAGGCCGTTGGCGTCAAAAGCGCCCTCGCCGACCTTCCACGCATCGTCGAGCATTCAACTGCCCCCGCCGTGATCCGCAAACGTAGGCTTTCAGATATCCTTCCATACCGGCAACTGGCCGATGGCATCTCAGCCTATGCAATCATCATGCGCACTTGGCCAGGTTTCGAAACCGACACAGGCTCCGACGGTCACCTAGTACGCCTGACGCCACGCGATTTCCCCATTTTCGCAAAGATGAAGTATGGCGCTGACTATCCGGCTGCTCGTGCGCTCGCTCAGAGCATGTTCGAGGACGAAATCGTACGACGTCGAATGACGACGACGCACAAGGACTCGACTGCATATCGTGACCTCCATGCCAACATGGTCCCGCCGTACGATCCAGAAAAGTTTCCAAATAAATGGTGGAAGCTCGATCCCTCCAAGCCGTCCCGCACGCTGACCGCTCACATGGGCAAGGACACCTACTCCCATATCCACTATGACAGCACGCAGAAGCGGACAGTCTCTGTTCGTGAGGCTGCACGCCTGCAATCATTCCCCGATGGCTTCGTATTTGCAGGCGCCATGAACGCGGCCTTCCGTCAGATCGGCAACGCCGTTCCGCCGCTGCTGGGACTCGCCGTCGCAAAAGTGCTGAAGGCTCAGCTTGCCGCAACTTCTCGCGAAAAAGAGGCAGCTGATCGGCAGGTCGCCTGACATGGCCGCGGAACGCACCATAGACATCCCACCGAAGGCCTCCGCACTGATAAACTCCCTCAGGGGACTGGGCTATTCCCCCGAAACCGCAATCTCCGATCTTATCGACAACAGCATCACCGCAGGCGCAAGCACTGTCGAAATCGATCTCCAGTGGAACGACGGACGCCCGACCGCGGCGATATTGGACAATGGCCGCGGTATGAGCGAGAAACGACTGGCCACAGCCATGCAGCTTGGTGGCGACGGCCCAGACGCCACCCGAAGCGAAAGCGATCTCGGCCGCTTCGGCATGGGGCTCAAGACTGCCTCACTCTCACAAAGTAGCCGTCTGGTCGTCGTTTCGCGAGTGGAAGGGACGACCAACACTATCGCGATGGATGTCGCTGTCATCGCCGCCCGTGGCTGGATAGCCACCGTCCCCGATCCACTGCCTGTTCATCCTTTCGTCGCAAAACTCCTCGCGTTTCCCGCCGGGACCGCCGTCCTCTGGGAAAATATTGACGAGTTGAGTGGACTTTCAGGGCTGGCCAAGCAAGCGTTCTACCTTCGCCTGGAAGAAATCCGCGCCCATCTCAGCATGGTGTTTCATCGCTTCATCAACGGTGACGCCGAGCGCCTCGCCATAGCTCTCAACGGGCGCGCCGTAAAAGCCTGGGACCCTTTCCAGACTCAACATCCTGCGACCATTGCTATGCCGGTTGAGAAAATTCGGCACGCCGGCTCCTCGTTAAGTGTGAAGCCATATGTCCTTCCGCATCGGGATCGTTTCGCCAACGATACCGAGTACGAAGCCGCAGGCGGCCCAGGTGGCTGGGGCGCACGCCAGGGCTTCTACGTGTACCGCGGCAAGCGCCTGCTCGTCGCTGGCAGCTGGCTCGGACTTGGCGGCGCTCGTACTTGGACGCGTGACGAAGCCAGTCGGCTGGCGCGCATCCAGGTGGACCTGCCGACGGGCATGGACCGCAACTGGCGCATCGATGTGCGCAAATCACAGGCACGGCCGCCCGGAGCCATTAGGGCACGTCTTACCGCCATTGCTGGACACTGCAGGCAGGAAGCACGTGAGGTCTTCGCGTTTCGCGGACAAGGCCCGCGTATCCGCGGTGCCTCACGCGAGGCCCTTTCCGTCTGGCTCGCTAGCTCCGGAACTGATGGCCCACAATATCGAATCAACCGAAACCATCCGGTAATCATCGCGTGCCGCGAAGCAGCCGGCGGACTTCGCCCGCTTAATGCGGTCCTCTCGATTATCGAGCGCAGCGTTCCTGTCGAACGTATCTGGCTCGACGTTTCAGAATCTGAAGGCGCAGAAATCCCCGTTCTCGGTGATGGTGAGACCGCGAAACTCGCCGATCAGCTCGAAGAACTGAGCCGCACATTGCCCGCAGCCCTCTCCGTGCAGGAGCGCATCGACCTGCTTCTCGTCAATCTTCCGGGAGACCTGACAAAATTAAGAGCTGAAATGATGCGACGACTTTGGGGGGAATGATGGCTGATCTCGTGGAAGACCTAGCGTTCAGAGCGCGCAGAATCCTGAAACGCCAGAAGGAAGCCGGCATTGCCATCGACCGCGACGCTATCGCGAAGATCATCGAACTCGACGCACCCATCTTCAGCCTCACCACGGGCCAGGCCATCACGTTAGAGCAGATCGAAGCCGCAACACGCCTGCTCCTCACCATCTTCGTCACTGAGCAGGGCCCCGCTCTCATACTTCGAAACACCGAAGGCGCACGCCCAGCCCAATGGTATGTCGGCGACCGGCGCAAACCCGGCCCCTTCATGCAGCGCTACCTCGAGAAGCTACAGGAGGCCAGCTGGCCTCAGGAATCCATCGACCAGCTCGAGGAAAGCACCGCCAGGATACTGGAGTCGATGGAGAACCCGGAAAGACCAGGCAGTTGGGACTGGCGCGGCCTTGTCGTCGGTGACGTTCAGTCGGGCAAGACAGCAAGCTATGCGGGCGTGGTCAACCGCGCTGCAGACGCCGGATATCGCATCATCATCATCCTCGCCGGCATGCATAACATCCTGCGTTTGCAGACGCAGAAGCGCTTCGACAGCGATTTCCTGGGCTACGATACCAATCCAAAGAACATCGTGCCGGGTAAGCCCATGCCTGTGATCGGGGTCGGCGAGTTCAACACGCTCCTGAGCGTCGACAGTGTCACAAATGCGTCCCTGAAAGGTGACTTCAGCCAAGTTATCGCTGAGAAGGCCAACTTCTCACCCGTCAGCCAGCCTTGCGTCCTCGTAGTCAAGAAAAACGCCAAGGTGCTCGAAAACCTCAATAACTGGATCGCTCGCAGATCAGCCGCGTCCCGTGCAGCCGCCGCCCTCATCATTGATGATGAAGCGGATCAGGCCTCGGTCGACACCAAGGATCAGCCGCTGCTCGAAGATGGCACGTTTGACGAGGACTACGAACCCAAGCGCGTGAACGGCGAAATCCGCAAGCTGCTGATGAAGTTCGATCGCCGCGTTTATGTCGGATACACCGCGACGCCGTTCGCCAACATCTTCATTCACGACGATCGACGTGCAGACGGTTTCGGAGATGACCTGTTTCCGGCTGCCTTTGTCGTCCAGCTCACGCCACCCGATGACTACTTCGGTCCCAGCGGTGTTTTCGGCACCAACGACGAGGCCGACAATACCGGCATTCCCCTCGCTCGCCCCCTCGAACAGACCGAGGAAAACTGGATACCAGAAAAACACGACAAGTCTTACAAGCCGCGCTTTAATGGACAGGACGTCATCCCTCCCAGCCTTGAGGATGCAATCGACTCCTTCCTCCTAAGCTGCGCCGCGCGCGCCGCGCGAGGTCAGGAGCGCGAACACAAATCCATGCTGGTACACGTCTCCCGATACGTGGACGTCCACAACGAAGTCCATCGCCAAGTCGAGAAGTACCTTCGGGAAACCTGCTCGATGATCTCCAATGGAGATCGTCAGACCCTCGAACGCCTTCAGACCATGTGGGAGACGGACTTCCAGCAGACCACCAAGGAGGTTCTTCCGACCGTCTTCGGCAGGAATATCGTCCCGGTGACTTGGCAGCAGGTTCTGGAAACGCTGGCTGACGCCTCCGACAAGATCGAGGTCATGACCGCCAACGGCAAGTCGAAGAGCGACATCGACTACGACTCGTTCAAGGACAGCGGCCGCTCACTCATAGCCATCGGCGGTGACAAGCTCTCCCGAGGCCTCACACTCGAAGGCCTGTCTGTCAGCTATTTCCTGCGTATTTCTCGTCAGTACGACAGCCTCCTGCAAATGGGCCGCTGGTTCGGCTACCGTCGGGGCTTTGCCGATCTCTGCCGCCTGTACACGACGGACGACATGGAAGACTGGTTCCGCTACATGGCGACGGTTCAAAAAGAACTGCGTGCCCAGTTCTATGAGATGTCCGTCACAAAGGCCACGCCGAAGCAGTTCGGCCTGAAAGTTGAGGTTCACGAGATCCTAGAAATTACGTCGAGAGACAAGCAACGACACACTGCACTCCGCAGCAGTAGCTACGCCGGTGAAGGCAAAGTGCAGACCGTCATGTTCCGCGACAAGGCGACAATCGAGCATAACGCTAATGTCACCGACGACTTCATCCGCAGTCTTGGCCATGGAACCGACAACCCGACACGCCCGGGACCGGAAAGAAATAAGGCCATGGGCACTTTCTGGAGCGGCATCCCCGGGCGCCAAGTCGCAGAATATTTGCGTGGCCTGGCGTTCCCTCCTGAAAGCATCCAGGTGAACGGCAGTAAGCTTGCAACCTACATTACCGACCAGCTCGAACTGAATGAACTCACAGACTGGAGCATCTTCCTTGCCACCGGCCGTGAAAAGGCCGTCACCATCGGTGGTGTCACTCGGAACTGCATTCTCCGTACGCCAAGAAGCGATGAGTACGGTGTCCTGGTTTCCACAGAACGCTTCATCATCGGTACTGCGCTCAGCCCGCTTGACCAAGCAATCGACCTTACAGATGCAGAGTTCGCAGATGCACTCACGATCACAAACGCCGAGCGGGCAACTCGAAGGAAGCCCGCCACCGATGTCCCATCAGGTGAGTATATCCGTAAGGCCCGAGGCGCCCGACCGCAGAACGGCCTTCTGATCATCTACCCGATAGATCCAGACAAGGCGCTGGTCGAGCAGACCGACCGCCCAGTCATCGGTGTCGTCGTCAGTTTCCCGAACAGCGAACTTGCCGATGATCGCGTTTACCGCATCAACAGCGTCGCGCAGAAAGAGGAGCAATGACCAGCTGGGTCACTCTCCTCACTGAAGCCTGGAATGAGCTGGCCCACACAGCACCGATCTGGCGCGAGTATCGGAGCAAGGTTCTCGCCGGCAACCCACTTGAAATCTCTGCAGGCATGCGGGCCGCCGACAATGCGCCATGCCTTCTCCTGTCCAAGCCCATGACGGCAGACGCTCTCTTCGATCTCGGAGGCGTGCGCCTCGTAACAGTTCCCGACAGCCGGGGGCCGCTGCTCGTCCTCTCACTTGAAGACACCAGCCGTCTCGACCTCTTCATCAAGCTTTGTGCTGATCTGGTCGAGGCCGCCGCATCAGATCGGGCCAGAGCACTCGACCGGTTCCTGGATCGCCTGGATGCCTGGAGACAGTTCTTACGCGACCGGCAGGACGGACTTTCGCGGTCAGGCATCATCGGTCTTGTCGGAGAGCTCCTGGTTCTCGAAAGACTGCTCGGCGTTGACTCTAAACTGCTGCCCAGCTGGGAAGCCCCCGTTGACGGCCTCCATGATTTCCACTCGCGTGGTCATGCACTTGAAATAAAGACCGGCCTTGGGCCTTCACCAACAATCACCATCTCGCGTCTGGATCAGCTCGAGACTGCCGATCTGGGCCGACTTGAACTCATTCACGTCAAGCTCATTGAAGCCCCGGATGGCCGGACTCTCGGCGATATCATAGCCTCCATCCGCGATACCATTCCGGGCAACGTTTCCCAGTTCGACAACGCGCTCATCCGCCGTGGTCTTCTGCCCGACGATGACGAAGCTCGACGCGCACCTCGCGTGCAGATTCGAAGCATGGACTGCTATGCAGTCACAGACGGCTTTCCGCGCTTGCGCCGCACGGTCCTTCCAGTAGCAATTACTGACGCCACCTATACGCTTGATGTCCGCGCTCTGTCCGCCTTTTGGGCAGACACGGCGCTTGTCCTTGAAGCGTTTATTCAGGGAGATCGTTCATGAGTGACGGCGCGCTCGCAGAGTTTCATCAGGACCTTATCGCTGAAGTCGAAGAAGGACTTTCGACCGAGGAGCCGTTCTCCGCCAATGTCTTCACACGCCTGATCCTCGAACGTTTAGAAGAAGCTGGACAGTTCGATGGCGCCATCCCCCTGTACCAAGAGGGGCCCATCCGAAACACAACCTACCGTATCGATGGTTATTCCTACGACGAGGAACGGGCTCGCCTTGACCTATTCACGACGCTCTATTTCGGCGACATTCCTGCCAGCAAGATACCAAGTGCGGACACTAACCGCGCACTCGAACGTGCTCTGCGATTTGCCGGCGCGTGCGTGGGTGGTCTTGCCTCCCTCCTGGAACCGTCGAACACGGACGCCAGCGATCTCGCCCGCCTTATAGAGGACAAGGCTCAGAACCTCTCTGCCATCCGTGTTGTACTCCTGACGGACGGCATAGTCGGCAATATTATATCCCAGACAGTATGGCGCGAGAAGTTGGTGGAATTTGAGGCGTACGACATAGTCCGCCTCTTTCGTGTTCTCGGCGAAGGTGAAACGCGAGCCGATATCTCCGTGGACTTTACGGCCCTTACTGGCATGGGACTGACGTGCCTGCACGTTCCTGCGCAAAACGATGAATATGACGCATACCTGGCTGTTCTTCCCGGTGAGGTCTTATCGCAGATCTACGATCGCTACGGTGTCCGGCTCCTTGAACTCAATGTGCGGGCCTTCCTGGGTCTACAGGGACGCAAGAGCGTCAACGCGGAGCTACGCCGCACAATTGCAGATCAGCCATCTATGTTCCTGGCGTTCAACAACGGTATTGTTGCAACGGTCGATGAACTCGACGTCGCTAAGAATTCGGCCGGTCTCGAAATCCGGTCGCTCAAAGGCCTCCAGATCGTCAATGGTGGCCAGACCACAGCTTCCCTGCACCGGGCCCGTCGGAAGGACTCACTTAGCCTCGAACACGTGGCCGTGCCGGTGAAGATCATAAAGGTCGGTGGCGCTGACCTGAGCGAAATGGTGTCCTCCATTTCTCGTGCCGCGAACCGCCAGAACGCGGTCCAGCTGGCCGACTTCTCCGCAAACGATCCTTTCCATCAGCAGATCGAAACACTCGCCAATACGACTTGGCTCGATGACGGAAAAGGTCGCTGGTTCTACGAACGCGCTCGCGGCTCCTACCTCGCGGCAGAGCATAAGGCTGCCTACAAGGTTTCGGAAACAAAGGTTTTCCGCCAGCAGACCCCGAAACAGCGCCGTCTTAGCAAACTTGATGTCGCGCGCTACCTCAGCGCCTGGGAAAGTCTGCCGGACAAGGTTTGCCTCGGTGGCCAGAAAAATTTCCAGATGTTCATGCAGCGTTTGAAGGACGCGCCGATTCCGCCGCCCGACCAGACCTGGTTCAAGCGTCTGATCGCGATCGCAGTCCTTTACCGCGCCGCGGAGAAAAAAATTAAAAGCATGAAGTTCCCGGCATATGGCTCTCAGATCACAGCCTATGTCGTTGCCGGCATTGCACATCGTAGCGGCGGACGCGTCGACTTTGACCGACTGTGGTCAAAGCAGGCCATCAGCCCTGAATTCGAGCAATTGATTGCGGACTGGGCACCGAAACTTGACGCCGTAATGCGCGAGTCGGCTGGGCAGCGAAATCCGAGCGAATGGTACAAGAAGGCAGATTGTTGGAACGAGATTCAGGAAAAGCTCCCTGAGATGTCTGATCCGCTTCCGCCCGAACTGTCATATATGACCGCGGACGGCTCAACCGGCACCGGCGGCTCGATGGTTCCGAAAGGCAGGCACACTGTCGCGGATTACGATCGCATCGCCCGCTGCATGGAAATTCCTGCGGCGGTCTGGCTAGCAGTTGCTGAACATGGTCAGCAGACCAAAACCATTCATTGGACCGTCGCAGGCATCTGCCGCACCATTGCAAGCTACGCAGCAGGCGGCTGGCAGCGAAAGCCGACCGCGAAGCAGGCAAAACCGGCGCTGGAAGCAGTCATCGCTGTCGAAAGAGCAGGGTTGGTCAACGCCGGACTCTTGACGGAGGAGGCTGAGGCCGATCAGGCCTGAGCTTTCTCCTCGTCCGGAAACTCCTCGTTCAGCCACATCCTAACCGCTTCGGCACTGCCGCGACCATTCCGTCTCAACAGCTCGACAATATCGCGTGCAGCTATGACCAGGATCGGATGCTGGTCTTCCTTGATCTCCTTGTAGGCCTGAAGATCGACGCAGGATGTCGTGACGATCACGCCGAACTGACGGTGCCGCAGACGGGAAATCAGGCGTGACATGTCCTTCACGCCCACCGCCGTCGGAGGCATATAGCATTTTGCCTCCAAGGCGAAATCTACCAGGATGCCGCTCGGTCCCGACCCCACACGCAGTTGACCGATCGCGTCGCGACCTCCG
The DNA here is from genome assembly GCF_020165615.1 of Mesorhizobium sp. BH1-1-5. Taxonomy (NCBI): domain Bacteria; kingdom Pseudomonadati; phylum Pseudomonadota; class Alphaproteobacteria; order Hyphomicrobiales; family Phyllobacteriaceae; genus Mesorhizobium; species Mesorhizobium sp. BH1-1-5. The sequence continues at coordinate 40,570 of NZ_JAIUIM010000033.1, read as the reverse complement.
TCACGAGATGGTCTTGTGACATCCAATCCCGCAATTTCCGGTATCATCAATCGCGCCAGCGCGGCAGCACAATGTTCAAATGCATGCGGCCGTCCAGCGAAATGCCCGCGGACAATTTCGAGCATCGCCTGCCCTTCACGGTCTGTGGGTAACTGTTCCTCGCGAGAGCGGTATTCCAGAGTTCGCGACGCAACCAGCGCTTTGCGGCGACCTGCCTTGCGCCACAGTTTCCAGGCTTCAGGCGCCAGCGAGTGATCGGGCGCGCCGGCAATTATGCTGTCGACCCACTCCCGTGACATGCTAGCAGCATCAAGCACAGTAAAGCGAGCACGGTAGTTCTGGAACCGCTGACCTTTGGTGCTGCGCCAGATTGCCACTAGTTCCTCAGACGCATCCAAATCGCTGGCGCCGGGCACCGCCAAGCCCAGGAATCTCACGTCGCGAGATACGCCGGCGCTAGCAAACAAGAAGATCGGTGGCACCACCTCACGGCCCGCACGGCCTGCTCTGGAGTCCTCAAAGACCGTGCGAAGGATAAGATTGCCATCGCGCCCGGTATCATGCAGGTCGCGCCCCGGCTTCTTGTTATCGCCGAAGTACGTGAAGACACCGGTCTCCACGTCCATCTCATCAGGCCAGTCGGCATCGTTCATGCTCGTCATCAGTACGAGCATCTCCAGCTTGCCTCGAACCTTGCCGCGGTAGCGGAAGCCCCCCTGACTATCGACACGCATCAACTTCGGCAGCGGATCGTCACCGGCGTTACCCCTGCGGCCGCCCTGGTAGATCGCATCCACATGCAGACCCGCCGTCGTTAAGGTGTCTACAGAAACAATCCTCATCTATCCCCCTGCCTGGATTTTGTGACTGATCGGTTCATTTGTCGGGAATGAATGATCCTTCGGGACCGGCACAACCCTCCACAGGGATTGGCGTAGCATTATGCACCTACTATGTACTCTGTCATATCATGCACACTGCATCTACGGCGTTGAAAAATATGCGGGTTTGTGCGCTCAATGAAATGAAATCACGTGCCGCAGTTCTTCGGCAGATCGGCAGATAACCGGCGTGGCTATTCGCACTCACATGAACGATGATTTGGTTTTCCAGGTTAAACCTCGGCTCCTGACGCTCCTTGGCGATCAATTGATTCGCGATGCGAACCTCGCTGTCTTCGAGCTTGTGAAAAACGCTTACGACGCCGATGCGACAGAATGCGTCGTGACACTCGAAAACCCGGAATCCAGACCGACCGCCCGGATCACCGTCCAGGACAACGGCTCGGGGATGGACGAGGCCACACTTCGCAATGTGTGGATGGTCATTGCCACGGACTTTCGTGCTGAGCAGCGCAAGCAGGACATCAGGTCAAAAAAATACCATCGGTTCCCGCTTGGCGAGAAAGGACTCGGCCGCCTTTCGATTCACAAGCTTGGGCACATGATCACGCTGATTACGCGCGTCTCCGGTGGCGAGGAGCTCGTCCTCGTTTTCGACTGGGATGCCATCGAATCTGCACAGAACCTGGATTCGGCCGTTGTCAGGCTGACGCGTCGCACGCCCAAGACCTTCGCCGGCAAAGCGCACGGCACGAAGATCGAGGTATCGAAGCTTCGAGAAACCTGGAAACGTGGCGAGGTGCGCCGTCTGCACAGGGCAGTGAACAGCCTTTGTTCTCCGTTCAAAGGGCCAACTGACTTTGAAGTTCAGCTGATTCTCAAGGGACCGGACGACTGGCTCGATAACATGTTTACTTCGGAGGACGCGGCGAGTTGCGCTCTCTACCATATTCAAGGTCATTTCGAAGGCAGCAAGGGGCTTTTCCGCTACACCTTTACGCCGCCGCCGGGCTACTCGAAACAGCTCAGTGCCAGAAAGACTCCCTCCACTCGGTTCCGGCTTGAGAAGAAGCTAGGGAGACGGACTGTTCCGATCGACCTTTCAGACTACGAGATCGGAAAGGTCGAATTCGAGTTCCTGCTCTTCGACCGAGATCCGGCGGTGCTTCGTGCGGTAACTCAAGACCTCAAGGGACTAAAAGACTATCTCGACGAGAATGGCGGCATTCGCATCTATCGTGATGGCATCCGAGTCTATGACTTCGGTGAGCCCGGAAACGACTGGCTCAATCTCGACCTTCGTCGTGTCAACACGCCAACCGCGCGGACCAGTAACAATCAGATCCTCGGCACACTGCGCCTGGATGCGACAGAAAGTCGAGACCTTCGCGAGAAGACCAATCGAGAGGGCTTTATCGAGAACGACGCATTCGCAATTTTCCGAGACGCCGTTATCAGCGTGCTGACACAGGTCGAGGCCGAAAAGAGCAAGGACCAGCGGAAACTTCGCGAAGCACTTGGCAAGGGCACAGGCAAAAAGGTCTTCGAGAAACTGACGGAGATCAGAGAAATTCTTGAACAGAAAGGCTTGCTTTCCGAATTTGAGCCTGCGCTCAAAACAGCGGAACGCGAGATGGAAATGTACAGGGACCAGTTGCTGCATGCTGCGGTCCCAGGACTGACCATCGGCATGATGCTTCATGGCGCCGAAAAGATTCTTGATGAGCTGAGAGCCGCCACTCGGAAGGATGCTTCGAATGTACGCGTTCGCGAACTGGTGGATCGTCTCTACAGGGCGATGCGCCCCGTCACCAATCTCCTCAAAAATCCGACGCCGGGAAAAACTTCAGCTTCTGCACTTATCAAGGAAGCAATCTTCAGCGCCGAAATTCGCCTGGAGCGGCACAAGATCAAGCTGATCAACGAATCTGTGGAAGATGATCTCGACTTCCCTATTCATGGATCAAAGCAGATGCTAGTTGCATCCATCACCAATCTGATTGACAACAGCATTCACTGGCTCGAATCCAAAAATCCTAGACAGAAATATCTATACATCGGAATAACTGACGAGCTTGAAGGGGGAAGAGCGATTGTCGTTGGAGACAATGGCCCGGGCTTCGGGAGCGACGAACCTGACGATCTCGTCACCGCATTCTTTACGCGTCGCGTCGGCGGGATGGGTCTTGGCCTGTACATCGCAAGCGAGGTGATGCGGGTGAATGGGGGACGGCTTCTGTTCCCTGCTGACGGCGAGATAGACCTGCCCGCAGAAGTTGACGGCGCCGTAGTCGCCCTTCAGTTCATGGACCAGACATGATCAGTCACCTTGCATCGCCCGCTGTCTGTGTCGTCGATGACGAAGAGGCGGAATACAAGACTATACTTACGGCCCTGAATCAGCTTCAGGTGGGAGCTGTACACTTAAAGGGCGAACTGGAAAGTCTGCCGGCAACGCCGTTTGGTCGGTTGAGGCTACTGTTTCTTGATCTGCACCTCGCAGGGCAGCTCGGAAAGAATGCCGCATCTTATACAGCCAACGCGTTCAGAAGGATCGTTCCTACCGACACTGCTCCTGTGGTCGTCGTGATCTGGAGCAAGTATGCCGCGGAGATCGTTGATCCTGATGTGCCGCAAGAAGACCAGGAGACGGAAGCGGCACTGTTCAGGAGAACGCTTCTAGGTGCTGAACCGGCGTACGAAGGCAGAGTAATTTTCGTAGAGATGCCAAAGCCGATGCCTGATGACAGGCCCGACAACTGGGTGGACGACCTAAAGCAGGCTATCGACAATGCGCTCGTCGATCAGCCGGCCATCGCCGCTCTATGGGCATGGGATGCGCTGGTGAAAGAGGCCACCAGCCAAGTCACGACGTCCTTGACCTCAGCAGCTCAGACGGCGCGAACAGGAACCGCACTTTCCCTTGGCGATGGTCTGAAGACAACACTGCAGAAGCTGACGGCCGCACAAGGTGAAGCTGACCTCAGCGCGCAGACAGCGCCGTTCCATATGACCACAGTTCTCTCCCAGTTGCTTATCGACCAGTTGGAACTAGCAATGCCAGCGGGCGAACTGACAGACCATGGAGCTTGGCTGGCAGAGGCCCCGAACCCGGAGCCGCCTGCGGCCTTCCGTGCGCAGATGAACTCAATCCTCCTCGCGTCGGATCTAGCTCCAGGAACTACCCCATTCGGCCCAGGCACAGTGTATCGTGTTACGGACGACGCAGCTTTCCTGACCGCGTTCGGTAAGGACCGGCAGACCCTCATAGACCACTGCTTCGGCAAAGGTGCCGCGAGCCCTCGCTTGGCCGCATGGCGAACCGACGTGCGTCCGATCCTGGTCGAAATTTCACCCGTCTGCGATGTAGCTCAGAGCAAACGTGTCGCGGCATCGCTGATTGGCGGGCTGATCGTTCCAGCGGCTCAATGGGACTGCATCAAGACAAACGTACCAAGCATTACTGAACTTTCCCCGTTCAAGATACGCTGGTCGACCGCCGATTTCGGCGAACAGGATGCGAAACTGATCGTCGCGCATTTCTTCCGAGTCAGCATTCCGACTGCAACGCCCAGCCCGTGGCTTGCACCGTGGTTCCGACTGCGTGAGCTTCCAACCACATCGATCAGGAATTCCAACTCTGCTCAATTTGCCCGCGTGGGGTACGTCTCTGTCAGCTAGATTCCCCACGTCGGACCTCGCACGAGGTGTTGGTGCCTCCTTTGGTCAACGCTAAACGAAACCCCTCGCAGACGAGGTGTCGGGCACCCTGTCACCAAATGCATATATGCAACCGCGACGACCAATACGCGAGATGTGCTATTTTTTATCATGAGATCTAGGTATCCGATGCGGCGCGCAGCCGCAGTCTGCGTAGAATCAGCTGGTATCCGGATGATCTTTGGCGGACAGGTGATCGACTGACCGCGCGGTAGACGATACAGCCGCCGTCAAAAACTTCCGCATTGCATCCTTACGCGCGCTGTGATCGAGCGCATAATTTGCGCGCTCGAACTTCACGCCATCAAGCAAGGCCTGAATGTAGCTGGCGACTGTGTCGCCTGCCACTACGAGCGCGGTGTCTACCGTATGAATGTAGCGGCTTGTGATAGTGCCGCGAGAATGTCCCACCAGGGCGGCTATTGTCGACTCGGTAAAGCCGAGATCGTTCGCTACGCTCGCGAAGCTGTGACGAAGCACGTGCGGTGTAACGCTCTCAAGCGGTGTGTCTTTGACGAGCTTTTCCCACAGCTTCGGGAAGCCGACTAATGGCTTCCCTTCTTCCGTCCCGGGGAACACGAAATTAGCCTCATCGTCGGACAATAGTGGTTCGAGCAACTCGACCACCGGCAAGCCAATGGCTCGGGTCGAGGCGCCTTCCTTGGAATCCTCTAGCCTGATGCAACTGCGCTGAACATCGACCTCGCCCATTCTCAGATTAATGATCTCGCCTCGTCGACATCCGGTCATAGCGAGTGCCCGCGCCATTTTGGCGGCCGTTGAAAACTGCGGGTCGATAGCGGCGTCCGCGAGAATCCTGCCCAACGCTCGATACTCACGCTCCGTCAGACGACGGTCACGGACGCGATCTTTTGGTTTACGAAAGCCGTGAACCGGATTCTTTTCGATAATGCCTTCCCGGATGGCATACGTGAAGATGCCGCCGAGAAGACCTACGCCGCGCGACCCAGTGCCAATCCCTCCCCGCACAATCGCGCGGCCTCGCTTCTTTGTCTTGATATCGGCCCGGGTTTTGCCGTTGGCGACGTCGCGCAGAAATTTGGCAATGTCTGCCGACGTGATCTCGGTCACTCTCCGGTTCCCGAGAAGCGGAAGGATGTGGCGGCTGATACGGCTACGGTCGATCTCCATGGTCGACGGTTTCTTAGGGCGACCGCCTTTACCCGGCACAAGTCCGGCTTCACAATCAGCCAAATATCGGGTGCAGAGTTCTTTGATTGTGATCGTTTTGGCGTCGAGAAGTTTCGTCTCCGCAGGGTTGTCGCCTTGCGCGATCCGACCGATCAATATGCGGGCTTGTTTTCGAGCCGCTTCTGGAGCCCAGACCCCATGGGGGCCGATGGTGAATCGGCGGGTCCGACCTTTAGCCCGATACTGAACGAGATAGCTGCGCTTACCGGATGAAAACACGCGCAGCCCGAAGCCAGGCAACTCGTCATCCCAAAGGAAGTAGTCCGACTTTTCCGGTCCCGCTTGATCCACGATCCGTTTGTTCAGTTTAGCCATCGCACACCTCGGGGCTCTGTCGAAGTGATTCCGCGGAAGCACCACGGAAGCACCCGGACGGAAACTCCGGCCTGCGGTAGGATACTGGCTTCGGTCTTCGGATCGACAAAAAGTCAGTCGTCGTAGTAGCTTAGCGAACAATATCGTATAAAAGCAAGCTATTGAAAAGACTGGCCAAATCGTCCTCCGAAGGCAGAGGTCACAAGTTCGAATCTTGTCGGGTGCGCCAATGATCTGTCGGGCGCGCATTTTTGACTACCTCTTGCGGCTCCTCGAGATGAATGTCCCTGCACTGGAATGTCGCGTTATCCGACACTGCTGTGCTTGCCGCCTTCGACGCTCCGCGCATTTATTTAAGCAGCTTCGTCGTCATCTTTGTCATGACATGCGGCCGCCTCCATCTCAGCGACGTCGTCCGTGAAATCCAAAACGATCTGGATCGGTAGTTCATCCGAATTTTCATCATTGAAGTGATCGATGTCCTGCTTAATTTGGAAGCAGTCATCGGCGATTGATTTGCGCCTCTGTGCGAATGACTTCTCCATAAAGGAGCGAGGGGCATTGTCGATATCTGCCCAGAGGCTGAGTTGGACGCCTCCAATGTTGGTTCGGACTGAATGTTTGGCGCGGTATTTTCGCCCCTTTGCGTCAACTCGTCTTTCTTGTCGCAGGCTTTCGGCCAGGGCCTCTCGGCAGAGCTTGACAACGTCTCGCGGAGCCGGCCGATAGAGCCCTTGCTCAATCGCCCACGCTGCAACGTTGTCCAACGACACCGGGGACGAATCCACTTCGACGGTGTACCGATCGAAGATCGCTTGCATCTGTTCAGAAAAAGTCGCCATTTCTCGCCGCCAATAATCTAGAGTTCCGCGTGAACCGTATGACCCCAGCCGTCGGCAACCGCACCCGTCACAAGATGGCGTCTTACCGGCACTTGATACTTACGGAGGTAGTCGTAGCGCTTCATCCGCTTTTGTATTTGCCCGACGACAATGCCAGGATGAACTCCCATCAGTGATGCGAAGCCGATTACATCTCGCTCCGAAAAATATGGATGTTTCCTGATATAGAAGGACTCCATCTTTTGCGCCGGAATGCAAAAATCGGCCGCAGCAGCATTCGCAATGCATTCTTCATCGGTGTCCATCTTGCTGTCGCCATCTCCGGCAAGGTGGTCAATCATGCCTATCGATGACTTTCCGTGCCCTTGGAGGACATGCTCAATCTCATGACGTAGAACGAACCAGAAATTGTCCAATCGATCATATAAAGTCGACATACCAATAACCGGCGAAGCATCGTCAAGCCATGTACAAACACCGTCAATCTTCGCGTTCGGAAGCACCTCTACGACAACAAAGCGTACGCCACACTCCGCCAGCAACACTGGAGCCGAATGAACCGCCTCAGGATCGATCATAAGCGACCGTAGCCGGGGTAGTGTACTACGGAGCTTATCAGCCGAAAACGGACCTACTGAAAGTTGCTTAGCGAGCTGCCGCACACGAAATACCCAAGCTAACTGGTGTGGCGGCGTTTCATTATAATGGGTTCTCTTAGCTGCGAAGGCGACTTGGCTGGGACCTTCATCGTTAGCAACTTCAAAGAACCTATTCATCTGCAGTTGGAGCAAGGAAGCTTCTCCGTCCTGTATCCAGCCTCGACGGATCATGTCACGGACAGGGAATACTAATTGGAGTTCTGCTCGGGTCTTAACTGCAGGATCAGGCTCTTTTGCATTTTGCAGGTCGTACTGCCCTTGCAGGTTCAAAAAGAACTGAGGAGCAATGTCAAAAGCATCGCCCAGTAGGCGAGCCATGTCGGGCGTGATTGCGCGTTTCCCAGACAGCAGTGGATTAAGCTGTTGCTCAGTCTGACCAAGAATGAAAGCGAGATCACGTTGGGACCAACCACGGGCCTCCAACTCCAGCTTGATGAAGATGCCGGGGGGATCGATTGCGACGCTGTCGGGACCGGCCATTACGCCGTCCCCCTAGTTTGCTCTTCCATCGCCCTTACGATCACGGTCATAGCACTATTCTTTTCCTCAATTTTCAACACCATCGCCCACTGTGGCGAGATACTCACTAGATGCTCGGAGTCGGTTCCCCGCCGTGTTCGCAGGCCAAGGCTTTTCCAGTTTTGCATCGTGCGCAGATCGGGTGCAGCTCGCATGATCCGCAACCGATGGCGAGCAGACTGGATAACCGTCACCGGCAATTGGGTGTCCGCCGCTAGTTCCGTCTCGATAAGCGCCAATCGGCTATCCGCAAACTCGATGTCCATTGGCATGGTGCTAACCGATTCCGCCCGCTTGGTCAACGCTACTTAACGCAAGTCGTTAAGTAGACTATACCAAGAGCGTGACCTTGGCGGCTAGCGTTTCCTCGCTCCCATAAGATGGCGAGAGAGGTGGCCGTACAGCGGACGGAGCGGGGCTGGCACTGCCATATGTGGTTAGCCGCAATCAGGCGCAGGGGCGTTGCCCTCACCTCAGCGTCTCCCCTATCGCCGCCGCCAGCCTTTCCACCCCGTCCCGTGTCTGCGCCGCATCGCATGCCGCATAGCCCAGCACCAGCCCCTGGGTCGGCGCGGTGTTCTGGAAGTATTTCGACAGCGGCGAGACGTTGATCGCCCTCTTCGCCGCCGCCTGGCTGACCTTGATGTCGTCGATGCCTGCCTTGAGATAGCCCACCACCTGGATGCCGGCTTCGGCGGGGGAGAGCGTGATCTCGTCGCGCAGGCGCTCGGTGACGATGTCGCGGAAAAGCTGGCGGCGCTGGGCGTAGATGCGGCGCATGCGCTTCAAATGCCGGCTCATATGGCCTTCGGTGATGAAATCGGCGAGCGCGGCCTGCAGCAGCAGCGGCGCGAACTGGCCGGTGGTGGAGAGCGCGTTGACGATGCGGCCGGCGAGCTCCACGGGAAGCACCATGAAGCCGAGGCGCAGCGCCGGGAACAGGAGCTTGGCGAAGGTGCCGACATAGATGACGCGGCCGGAGCGGTCCATGCTCTGGATCGCCGGCACGGGCCTCCCTTGAAAGCGGTATTCGCCGTCGAAATCGTCCTCGATCACCCAGGCGTTGGCGGTCTCGGCGATGTCGAGCAGGCGCAGCCGCTCCTCCATGCGCATGGTGATGCCGAGCGGATGCTGGCAGGCCGGCGTCACATAGATGAGGCGGGGCGAAAAGCTTGGCGTATCTGACTGTTTGTTGGAGCATGATCTTTGTCCGAGAACCGGTTCCCACTTCTCGGGATCATGCTCAAGACGCCAGCCGCGCTCCTGGTCGACCGGCATGGGCAGGATCCTTGCGCCGGCCACGGTGAAGGCGGCCTTGGCGCCGTAATAGCCGGGCTCCTCCATCCACACCGTGTCGTCGGGGTCGAGCAGCAGGCGCGCGAGAAGATCGAAGGCGGCCTGCGCGCCGGTGGTGATGACGATCTGCTCGGGACGGCAGCGCACTCCGCGCGCGGAATAGAGATAGCCGGCGATCGCCTCCTTCAGCGCCGGGTGGCCGGTGACGTCATAGGTGCCGAACAGCGTCTCGCCGCCATGGCTGGCGCGGCGCGCCACCAGCCGGCCCCAGACGCCGAAGGGAAAGCTTCCCGCATCGGGCATGCCGGGATGGAAGGCGACATGCCCCGGCCGGCCGTGATGATAGGGCTGGCTGAGCAGCTGCTGGCCGCGCAGCGAGGGTGAGCGCAGCGGCTCGGGCGGCTCTTCCGCAGGTGTTTCGCGCGGGCCGTCGGGCAGGTCGACAATCACCGGGCGGGCGCCCTGGCGGTTGGCGAGATAGCCTTCGGTGACGAGCTGGTCGTAGGCGGCGACGATGGTGTTGCGGCCAAGGCCGAGCTCCGCGGCCAGTGCGCGGGTTGACGGGAGCTCCGAGCCCGGCGGCAGTGCGCGGCTGCGGATGATGGCGACGAGGCCGTGATAGAGTTGACGCGAGAGCTGCTCGGGGCCGGCGCGGTTCACGGTGAGCATGTCGAGCGGGAAAGGTTGGGGCTTGGGGTGCGGGCGCATGGTCACGCCGCTCCGCGAATAGTGCGCAATTGCGTGCCGCAGGCTTTGAAGGTCGAGTTCCTTCGCCCCCCTCTCTGTCCTGCCGGACATCTCCCCCTCAAGGGGGGAGATCGGATGTCGCGCCGGCTTTCGCCAATCGCCGACGTCGCAAAGACAAGCGTGGCGCCCGAACTGCCAATCTCCCCCCGTGAGGGGAGATGCCCGGCAGGGCAGAGAGGGGGGCCTCGCGCCGACGCTCGATGATTTCCGGATTTCCCATCCTCCCCATCCTGCCACAACCACCTTCCAGCACAACTGGTTCCTTCATTTTCCGGAAAACTGGCCCTCGCGAGGGAGACAGAGCGGGGTAGACTTCGCTTACTGACGTTGGGGTAAGACGTCGATAAGGGACATGTGAGGCACGGCGCTGGGAGGGCGTCCTGCCGAACGAAACGGCAGGGTTTTCGCCCCGCCGCCAGCAATCGCAGCCATCTCCTCCCGAGACCATCAACCCCGCAGCTATCCCGGCTGCGGGGCGGAAAGCGAGCAATGACGACAGTTCGACTTGGCATCAATCCGATCACCTGGACCAATGACGACGTGCCGGAACTGGGCGGCGACACGCCGCTCGAGACCTGCCTCGCCGAAACCGCGGAAGCCGGCTATGCCGGCACCGAGCTTGGCGGCAAGTTTCCGCGCGACAGCCGCGAGCTCAGGCCCATCCTCGACCATTACGGGCTGGCGCTGGTCTCCGGCTGGTATGACGGGCGCATCTGCGAGAAGGACGTCGACGAGGAATTCGAGGCGATCCGTCCGCATCTGACGCTGCTTCGCGACCTTGGCGCCAGGCGCGTCGTCTATGCCGATACCTCGCGCGGCCGGCATGGCGCGATCCACGATCCGATCTCGCAGCGGCCGACGCTGATGGATGGCGAATGGAAGGCCTATGGCGCCAAGATCACCAAGCTCGCCGAGCGGTTTTCCGATTTCGGCGTCGGCATGGCCTTCCACCATCACATGGGCACGATCGTCGAGACCGATCAAGAGATCGAGAGGCTGATGCACACAACCGGCGAGGCGGTCGGCCTGCTCTACGACACCGGGCACTGCGCCTTTTCCGGCGGCGACCCGGAGCAATTGCTGCGCCGGCATGTCGAGCGTGTGGTGCATGTGCATTGCAAGGATGTGCGCCCGGCGATGCTGAAGAAGGCGCGCGACGCCGACATGAGCTTCATGGGCGCGGTGATGGAAGGCATCTTCACCGTGCCGGGCGACGGCGCGATCGACTACGCCACGCTGCTCAAGATCCTCGCCGACCAGGGCTATTCCGGCTGGCTGGTGGTGGAGGCCGAGCAGGACCCGGCCAAGGCGCATCCGTTGACCTATGCCACGATGGGCTACCGCAATTTGAAGAGGCTGGCGCAGGGCGCCGGCTTCTACGTCCACGAACGCGCACAAGAGGTCCGCCATGCCGGCTGAACGCAAGGTCGTCATCAACATCGACGATGTCGGCATGTGCCATGGCGCCAATGTCGCCTATCTGAAGCTGAAGCGCGCCGGCGCGGTCGACAGCGGCTCGGTGATGGTGCCCTGCCCGTGGTTCCTGGAGATCGCCGAGGAGGGTGCTGCGGACGCCTCGCTCAATCTCGGCGTCCACATCACGCTCACCTCGGAGAAGAAATACTATCGCTGGCGACCGCTGACCAAGGCGAGCCAGGCGTCCGGCATCGTCGACAGCGACGGCTATCTGTTCCGCTCCGTGCCGGAATTGCGCGCCAAGGGCGAGCCGGAAGCGGTCGAGGCCGAGATGCGGGCGCAGATCGACGCGGCCAAGGCTGCCGGGCTGTCGCTCACGCATATGGACGGCCATATGGGCGCGGTGTTCTCGCCGGAATTCGTCGACCGCTACGCGGCGGTCGGCATCGATTACGGCCTGCCGACGCTGTTTCCCAAAAGCATCTCGGTCTACGGGCCGATCCATAATCTCGGCAAGCTGGACGACGGCGTCTATGCGGCGCCGGGCAAGCGGCTGGTTGAGGCCGGCGAGACGCTGGCAAGCGCCGTGCTGGAGACGCCCTGGCATCGCAACCAGCCGGCCCGCGCGCGCTACGAGGCCCTGTTCGGCCAGATCGGCGAAGGGCTCAATTTCCTTTGCCTGCACGCCAATGCGCCCGGCGAGATCGAGGTGATCGAGCCCAATTCGGCGCAGATCCGCATCGACGAATTCGACCTGCTTCCAGACCCGGATTTCACGGCCTTCGTGGAAGGACTGTCCATCCGCCGCGGCTCGCTCCGGGATTTCCGGGCATGATCATGCCCGAGAAGAAAGAGTTGGAAACATGACGAAAGCGGCCTGACCGGGAGGGTCGAGGCCAAAACTTGAGAGCAGACAACGATAACCTGAGGAGAACCACTATGAGTGCCTTATTCTCGATGTCCGGAATGCGAAATGTGTTGAGCGCGGCTGCGCTCTCGCTTGCCTTTGCCGGCGCCGGCATCCTGCCCGCGCCGGCCCAGGTGAAGAAGGAAAGCGATGTGCGCATCGTCTTCGTCACCCACGGCCAGGCCAACGACGTCTATTGGAGCGTGGTGAAGAACGGCATGCAGGCCGCCGCCCAGCAGCTCGGCGTCAAGGTCGAATACCAGGCGCCGGAAACCTTCGACGTGGTGCGCATGGCGCGCATGATCGAGGCGGCAACGGCGTCGAAGCCGGACGGCCTGGTCGTCTCCATTCCCGACATGGACGCGCTGAAGGCGCCGGTGGAAGCGGCGAAGGCGGCCGGCATTCCGGTGGTCGTCATCGACAGTGGCGAGGAAGCGGTGGAGCCCTGGGGCCTCGACCTCTTCGTCGGCGGCGGCTCGGAATATGACAATGGCGTCAAGGCCGGCGAGATCATGGCCAAGGCCGGCGTCAAGAAGGGCATCTGCATCAACCACGAAGTCGGCAATGTCAGCCTCGACAAGCGCTGCGAAGGCTATAATGACGGGCTGAAGAAGAGCGGCGGCTCCTCCGACGTGGTCGCGGCCACCATGGACCCGACCGACGTGACGCGCCGCGTCGAAGGCTACCTCACCGCGCATGCGGACGTCACCGGCGTGCTGACGCTAGGCCCGACGGTCGCCGCACCGCTGCTCAAGATGTTCGAGGACGCCGGCACGATCGGCAATTACAAGATCGGCACGTTCGACCTGTCGCCCGAGATCCTCGATGCGGTGGCCAAGGGCACCATGATGTTCGGCATCGACAACCAGCAATATATGATGGGCTACTATCCCGTCGTCTTCCTGACCAACAAGGCGATGTACAAGACCTTCCCGACATCGGCCGTGCGCACCGGTCCGTCCTTCATCATGAAGGATGACGCGGCCGCCGTGCGCGATCTCAGCAAGGCCGGCATCCGCTGATGCTATAATAGCTCGCCGGCGAAGGCGCCGGCGAGCCTCTTGTTGGGTGCCCTGGACGCTTATTGGGATGACGATCGTGACCGATGCACTGAACCCGGCTCATCCACCCGAGCCGAAACCCGTTTCGCGACGCCTGGTGCGCCTGATGCGGCGGCCGGAGCTCGGCGCCATCACCGGCACCGTCATCGTCTTCCTCGCCTTCGGCATCACCGCCGGCAACAGCGGCCTGTTCTCGATGGCCGGCATCGCCAATTTCCTGCAGGTGTCGGCGCAGCTCGGCATCCTTGCCGCGGCGGTCGCGCTGCTGATGATCGGTGGCGAGTTCGATCTTTCGCTAGGCTCGATGATCGGCTTTGCCAGCGTCACCATCGGGCTTTGCGTCACCCAGTTCGGGCTTTCGATCCCCGTGGCGGTGGCAACCGCCTTCGTCATTGCGATCATCGTCGGGGCGCTCAACGGCATCCTCGTGGTGCGCACGAGGCTGCCTTCCTTCATCGTCACGCTGGCAGGCCTGTTCATCCTGCGCGGGCTGACGCTGGCCATCACGCGCACCGTCACCGGGCGCACGCAGATCCCCTATATCACCGACGGCCAGGAAGGCAGTTTCGTCGTCTGGCTGTTCGGCGGCAAGTTCGGCGCGCCGGTCTTCGCCTGGCTCGCCGCGCATGGCGTGATCGCCGCGCGCCCCGACGGCTCGGCGATGGTGCAGGGCCTGTCCATGTCGATCCTGTGGTGGGTGGCGGTGACCGCCTTCGCCACCTGGCTGCTGGTCAAGACGCGCTTCGGAAACTGGGTGTTCGCGGTCGGCGGCGATGACCGCGCCGCGCGCAATGTCGGCGTGCCGGTCGACCGGGTGAAGATCCTGCTGTTCATCGGCACGGCGCTGTCGGCGACGCTGTTCGCCGTCATCCAGGTGCTGGAGGCCGGCTCCGCCGACACGCTGCGCGGAACGCAGAAGGAATTCCAGGCGATCATCGCGGCGGTGATCGGCGGCTGCCTGCTCACCGGCGGCTACGGCTCGGCGATCGGCGCAATGTTCGGGGCGCTGATCTTCGGCACGGTGGAGATGGGCATCTTCTACACCGGCATCGACACCGACTGGTTCCAGGTCTTCCTCGGCTCGATGCTTTTGATCGCAGTGCTGGTCAACAATTACGTGCGCCGCAAGGCGACGGAGGCGCGCTGATGACTGATGCCGTTCCGCTCATCGAGTTGCGCAACGTCACCCGCCGCTTCGGCTCGGTGACGGCGCTGCGCGACATGTCTTTTGCCGCGCATGCCGGCGAGGTGCACTGCCTGCTCGGCGACAATGGCGCCGGCAAGTCGACGCTGATCAAGACGCTGTCGGGCGTGCACACGCCGAGCGAAGGCCAGATGTATGTCGACGGCAGGCCGGTGACCTTCGCTTCGCCGCGCCACGCGCTCGACGCCGGCATCGCCACGGTCTTCCAGGACCTGTCGATGATCCCGCTGATGAGCATCACCCGCAACTTCTTCCTCGGCCGCGAGCCGGTGAAGGGCGCCTGGGTGACCAAGCGCATCGACATGAAGAAGGCCGACGCCATCGTCTATGAAGAGCTCGCCAGGATCGGCATCAATGTGCGCGACCCGCAGCAGGCGGTGGGCACGCTTTCCGGCGGCGAGCGGCAATGCGTGGCGATCGCGCGCGCCGTCTATCATGGTGCCCGCGTGCTGATCCTCGACGAGCCGACCTCGGCGCTCGGCGTGCACCAGGCCTCGATCGTGCTGCGCTATGTGGCGCAGGCGCGCCAGCGCGGGCTCGCCGTCATCTTCATCACCCACAACATCCATCACGCCTATCCGATCGGCGACGTCTTCACCATGCTCAACCGCGGCCGCTCGCTCGGCACGTTCCGCAAGGGCGACATCAGCGAGAAGGAGGTGCTGGACATGATGGCCGGCGGCCGCGAGATCCGCGAATTGCAGCAGGAGCTGGAGCGCTTCACCAAGCCGGGTTCCGGCGCGGAAGCGGCTGTCTCCTGAAGGACTGAAAAGAGAGAAAAATGATCGACGCCGCATTGTTCGGCGCCGGGCTGATCGGCTCGGTGCATGCGAAAAATCTTGCCCGCCATCCAGGCGTGCGCCTGCGCGCCATCGTCGACCCGCGCCGCGACGCGGCCGAGCGGATCGCCGCCGCAACGGGCGCCGAGATCGCCGACACCGCGACGGTGATGAACGATGCGTCGATCAAGGCCGTGGTGATCGCTTCCGCCACCCGCACCCATGCCGACCTGATCATCGAGGCCGCCGCCAAGGGCAAGGCGATCTTCTGCGAGAAGCCGATCGACCTCGACATCGCGCGCACCGACCAGTGCCTGGCGGCCGTCGCGAAGGCCGGCGTGCCGCTGCAGATCGGCTTCAACCGGCGCTTCGATCCATCCTTCGCCGCTGTGAAGAAGAGGATCGAGGCCGGCGAGATCGGCGCGGTCGAGCAGGTGGTCATCACCAGCCGCGACCCGGAGCCGGAGACCGAGGAAGCATTGGCCGGCGGCGGCGGCGTGTTCCGCGAGATGACCATCCATGACTTCGACATGGCGCGCTTTTTGTTGGGCGAGGAGCCGGTCGAGCTCTTCGCCACCGGCTCATCGCTGGTCGAGCCCTATTACGCCAAGCTCGGCGACTACGACACAGCGATGTTCATCCTGCGCACGGCGTCCGGCCGGCAGTGCCACATCAACAACAGCGTGCGCGCCGTCTATGGCTACGACCAGCGCATCGAGGTGCATGGCGCGAAGGGGATGCTGCAGGCCGGCAACCGCACGCCGACCTCGGTCAGCCTCAGCGGCGAGAGCGGGATCGCCACTGAACGGCCGCTCTATTTCTTCGTCGAGCGCTATGCCCAATCCTACGAGGCAGAGCTCGACCATTTCATCCAGTCGGTCGGTGCGGGGCGGAAGCCGGCGGTCGGCGCCGCCGATGGCCGCAAGGCGATGATCCTGTGCGAAGCGGCGCTTGCCTCGGCGAAGTCCGGCCGCTTCGAGCCTGTCCGGTTCTGAGGCGTTGCCTGCCCTATCTCACATCGACCCAGCGCTGCTCCTGGAACGAGCGCGCCATGGCATGCACGGTGCGCTCGATCTCCAGCCCTTCGTCGAAGTCGATGATGCGGGCCGGCTTGTCGGCGATGCGCATCAGAAGCTCGCGGCATTCGATCATCTTGAGGTCGTTGAAGCCGAGGCCATGGCCAGGCGCCGGCAGGAAGGAATCGTAGGGCTTGTGGTGCGGCGCCACCAGGATGGTGCGGTAGCCCTGCTCGGTCGGCCGGTCGGCGGTGAGGTAGAGCTGGAACTCGTTCATCCGCTCCTGGTCGTAGAGGATCGAGCCCTTCGAGCCGAAGATCTGGATGGCGATGCGACCCTTGCGGCCCCAGGCCGAGCGGTTGACCATAAGCGTGCCGGCAACGCCGTTCTCGAGATGCATCAAGACGCTGGCGATGTCGTAGGTCTCGACCGCGCGGCGGGCGCCGGACGCGGTCTTGCGGTCGGCATAGGGCTTGACCATGTCGCACATGACGCGGGACACACGGCCGAACAGCGCCTTGATCAGCGACAGCGGATGCACGGCGAAATCGTCGAGCGCGCCATAGCCGGACGAAGCCTCGTGCTTCCAGAAGAACAGCGCTTCCGGGTCGGCCATGAAATCCTCGTCCATCTCGATGCGCACGAGGTTGACGTCACCTATGACCTTTTCCTCGAGCAGCGCGCCGATATGGCGGATGGCGGGGTTCTGGATGTAGTTGTAGCCGAGCACCGCGACCTTGCCGGACTTCTTCGCCGCGGCCGCCATGGTCTCGGCCTCGGCGAAACTCGGCGCCATCGGCTTCTCGCACCACAGATGCTTGCCGGCTTGGAGGATGGCGATCGCCATTTCCGGATGGAACTGGTTGGGCGTGGTCAGCGAGACGACATCGACGTCCGGATCGTCGACCACGGCGCGCCAGTCGCCGGAGCCCTTTGCGAAGCCGAATTCGCCGGCCTTGCGCTTGGCAAGCTCGTCATTCACCTCGCCCAGATGCACCAGCTTCGGCTTCTCGACATCGGGAAAGACGGTGCCCACCGCGTTCCAGGCGATGGCGTGGCACTTGCCCATGAAGCCCGTGCCGATGAGGCCCACTCCGACCATGTCGATTGTCTCCAAGATGAGGAAAGAATTGATGTGGATGAATTAGTCCATTTTGGCAAAGAATGGAATATCCAAATCATTTTTTATGGTGTTCTTGCGCGAACTCGCTATGATGAGGCAGGAGAGGGAAAAACCTTATGGGCGTGGGCGGAGCGACGATGGACGAACGGGTGCCTCGCGATTTCGAAACGCTGCGCGCGACGATCCTGGACAGGCGCGCGAGCCTGCCCAAACGCATCGCGCAGATCGCCGCCTATGCGCTCGACAACCCCGACGACATCGCCTTCGGCACGGCGGCAAGCATTGCCGCCTCGGCCGGCGTGCAGCCCTCGACGCTGATCCGTTTTGCCCAGCAGCTCGGCTTCGACGGCTTCACCAGCCTGCAGCAGGTTTTCCGCGAGCGGCTGCGCGAGCGCAACTCCTCCTATGACGAGCGGCTGGCGGCGCTGCGCGCCAAAGCCGAGGAAGGCGGCGGGCATCGGGCGATCTTCGACGGCTTCGTCGCCGCCGCCAGCACCTCGCTGGGCGACATTTCGCGCTCGCTCAACGATGCGCATTTCGAAGAGGCGGTGACGCTGCTGGCGAAGGCCGAGACCATCTATGTGCTGGCCAAGCGCCGCTCCTATCCGGTGGCGTCCTACATCGCCTATGCGCTGGGTAAGCTCAAGATCCGCAACCAGCTGGTGGAATCAGCCGCAGGGCTCAACGCCGAGATGATCGGCTTCGCCACGCCGCGCGACGCCGTCATCGCCATCAGCTTCTCGCCTTACGCGCCGGCGACCATCGACGAGACGCGCTCGATCGCCGAACAGGGCGTGCCGATCGTGGCCATCACCGACTCGTCCTTCTCGCCGCTGGCGCAATTCGCCAAGGTCTGGTTCGAGGTCGCCGAGGCCGATTTCGGCGGCTTCCGCTCGATTTCGGCGACGATGGCGCTGGCCATGGCGCTGACCGTCGCCGTCGGCGAGAAGCGCCGCGAAGCCGGACGCCGGCGCAAAGGCTAGTATTTTTGGGGCTCGGCTTGGTGATACTAAAGAAATGGATGAATTCTTAGACCACTATGATCGCGCGGTTCATTCGGATTTCCTGATCCATTGGACAGGAAAGGACCTGGATGGGGTGCACTCACCAAACTGGCACACGAGCAGTCACCGATCCAGAACCTCGCCTGAATTGGACCAACTTTACCTCGAACGCCTCCGCAACATCCTGACCTATGGGCTCTGGATGACCGACGAAGGTGAGCGTACACGAAATTTAGGAACTGGGCAGATTACCATTCCGGCAACGCCGCAATGCTGTTTCACAGAACTCAAACTATCCGAATCCCGCCGGCACGCGAAAAGCTATGGGCGTCTGGGTATCGGGGTTAAACGGCCGTTCCTATTTGAACGCTTTGGCAGACCGCTTGCCTATTTTGGCTACCGCGAGGAAAACAGCAATGACAAACTTTTTGAGGCGTGTTCACGCGACCTTCAAGACAAAAGCTTGCTGAATTTCTTCAAACCAATGAACCGAGACAAACTCACCTACGAATATTATGCCGAGTCGGAATGGCGAATCCTCTATTTCGAGGAGCTGCTGAGGAATCGAAAGATCATTGATCCACGCGATAGCACCAACGCCGCCCATCATGAATATTTCAATGGCCTTCCACCTGAGCAACAGAGAAAGCTCAAGTACCTGATACCGCTAGATGGATGGTTTTCTATGATCATCTACCCCTGTTTGTCGATAAAGAACCCAGCACAATGGGAAACGAAGCTCGGGATTCTCGATCAGATCGAGAAAATCAAAAGTGTTGACGACCATGGCAACCGAGTCGAAGGCCCGCCGGGCCCAAGAACAGGAAACTGGCCAATCGAGGTAGACCTCGACGCGACCATGCACTTTTGATTGCAAAGCCAGGCGCTGCGGGTGCGGGCAATCGAGCGTCAGTGTTGAGCCTGCTCCTCGACTCGCCCCAACGACTTTCCAGCAGAGGAATGCTCATTCCATATTGACTATGGATTGGAATTATTATTTCATATTGACGGCACCACGCTGCCGCTGGCGCGTGCTGTCCACAACGACGCTGCTCTGCACAACAAGGCCGATGGGAGGTTCGAATGGGCGAAGCCGTGGAAGGGAAATACCCGCCGCTCGACGTCATCACCATCGGCCGCGCCTCGGTCGATCTCTATGGCCAGCAGATCGGCTCGCGGCTGGAGGACATCACCTCCTTCGCCAAGTCGGTCGGCGGCTGCCCGGCCAATATTTCCGTCGGCACGGCAAGGCTCGGGCTGCGCTCGGCGCTGCTGACCCGGGTCGGCGACGAGCAGATGGGCCGCTTCATCCGCGAGCAGCTTCAGCGCGAGGGCGTGTCTGTCGACGGCCTGAAGACCGACAAGGAGCGGCTGACGGCGCTGGTGCTGCTTTCGGTCGAGAGCGAAGGCGTCTCGCCGATGATCTTCTACCGCTCCGACTGCGCCGACATGGCGCTGGCCGAGGAAGACATCGACGAGGCCTTCATCGCCTCTGCCCGCTCGGTGGTCGTCACCGGCACGCATTTCTCGCGCCCCAATTCCGATGCCGCGCAGCGCAAGGCGATCCGCCTGATGAAGGCCCGGGGCGGCAAGGTGGTGTTCGACATCGACTACCGCCCGAACCTCTGGGGCCTTGCCGGCCATGCCGAGGGTTTCGAGCGCTACGTCAAGTCGGACCGCGTCTCGGCGCAGCTGAAGACGGTGCTGCCGGATTGCGATCTCATCGTCGGCACCGAGGAGGAGATCATGATCGCCTCGGGCGCCGACGACTGCCTGAGCGCGCTGAAGACGATCCGCGCGCTGTCTTCGGCCACCATCGTCTTGAAGCGCGGCGCCAAGGGCTGCATCGTCTATGACGGGCCGATCAGCGACGACCTCGAGGACGGCATCGTCGGCAAGGGTTTTCCGATCGAGATCTACAATGTGCTCGGCGCCGGCGACGCCTTCATGTCGGGCTTCCTGCGCGGCTGGCTCGGCGGCGAAAGCTTTGCCACCGCCGCGACCTGGGCCAATGCCTGTGGCGCGTTCGCCGTGTCGCGCCTGCTCTGCGCGCCGGAATATCCGACCTTCGAGGAGCTGCAGTTCTTCCTGAAGCATGGCAGCAAGCATCTGGCGCTGCGCAAGGACGAGGCGATCAACCACATCCATTGGGCGACGACGCGCAGGCGCGACATTCCCTCGCTGATGGCTTTGGCCTGCGACCATCGCGTCCAGTTGGAGGACGTTGCCGCCAAGGTCGGCGCCGACGTTGCGCGCATTCCAGACTTCAAGGTGCTGACGGTCAAGGCGGCGGCAAAGGTCGCCGCCGGCCGGGACGGCTACGGCATGCTGATCGACGAGAAATACGGCCGCGACGCGATGTTCGAATTCGCCCGCCATCCCTTCGCCTGGCTCGGCCGCCCGGTGGAGTTGCCTGGATCGCGGCCGCTGCGCTTCGAATTCTCGCAGGACGTCGGCTCGCAGCTCACCGAATGGCCGGTCGACCATTGCATCAAGTGCCTGTGCTTCTATCACCCGGACGACCCGGAGGCGCTGAAGACAGAGCAGAAGAAGAAGATCAGAGCTTTGTTCGAGGCGGCGCGGAAGGTCGGCCGCGAACTGCTGGTCGAGATCATCGCCGGCAAGCACGGCAAGCTCGACGACACCACCATTCCACGCGCGCTGGAGGAACTCTATGCGCTGGGCATCAAGCCCGACTGGTGGAAGCTGGAGCCACAGGCTTCGGCCGGCGCCTGGGCGAAGATCGAACAGGTGATCGTCAGGAACGATCCATGGTGCCGGGGCGTCGTTCTGCTCGGTCTGGAAGCGCCGCAGGACGAGCTGGTCGCGGCGTTTGCCGCAACGAGCAACGCGCCGATTGTCAAGGGATTTGCGGTCGGGCGCACCATCTTCATCAACGCCGCCGAACAATGGCTGGCCGGCAAGATGTCGGACGACGAGGCCGTGGCCGACATGGCCGCGCGCTTCGAGCAACTGACCGAGGCATGGCTTGCCGCGCGTGGGCGCAAAGCAGCATAAGAACACGGGCAGCATAAGAAAAACGGCGTCAACGAAAGCCGGAGGAAACGACAATGACGAAGACCGTTCGCCTGACGATGGCGCAGGCTGTGACCCGCTTTCTCAGCCGGCAGATGACCGAGATCGACGGCAAGACGGTGCCGATCTTCGGCGGCGTCTGGGCGATCTTCGGCCATGGCAATGTCGCCGGCGTCGGCGAGGCGCTTTATCAGGTCCGCGACGAGCTGCCGACCTTCCGCGCTCATAACGAGCAGGCGATGGCGCATGCGGCGATCGCCTACGGCAAGGCGAATTTCCGCCGCCGCTTCATGGCCGCGACCTCTTCGATCGGTCCTGGCGCGCTCAACATGGTGACGGCCGCCGCGCTCGCGCACGTAAACCGGTTGCCCGTCCTGTTTTTACCGGGCGATGTCTTCGCCAACCGGCTGCCCGATCCGGTGCTGCAGCAGGCCGAGAACTTTTCCGACGGCACTGCGAGCGTCAACGACTGCTTCCGCCCTGTATCACGCTATTTCGACCGCATCACACGGCCGGAGCAGATCATCCCGGCGCTCAACCGCGCCATGCAGGTGCTGACCGATCCGGCCGAATGCGGCCCGGTGACGCTCTCGCTCTGCCAGGACGTGCAGGCCGAGGCCTTTGACTATCCCGAAAGCCTGTTCGCCGAGCGCGTCTGGACGCCGCGCCGGCTGCGCCCGGACCGCAGTGAGCTGGCCGCAGCCGTCGCGGCGCTGAAGGGAGCGAAGAAGCCGCTGGTGATCGCCGGCGGCGGCGTGCTCTATTCGCAGGCTTCCGATGAACTGGCGAAGCTGGTGCAGGGCGTCGGCATTCCGGTCTGCGAAACGCAGGGCGGCAAGTCCTCGCTCCCCGATGACCATCCGCTCAACATGGCGGCGGTCGGCGTCACCGGCACTTCCGCCGCCAACCGGCTGGCCGAGGAAGCCGATGTCGTGCTTGCGGTCGGCACCAGGCTGCAGGACTTCACCACCGGCTCCTGGGCGCTGTTCAAGAATGCCGGCCGCACCATCATCGGGCTGAACACGCAGGTCTTCGACGCCGGCAAGCACTGGGCGCTGCCGCTGGTCGCCGACGCCGCCGAAGGGCTCGCCGAGCTGTCCGCCGCGCTGAAGGGCTGGAAGGCGCCCGCCGCCTGGACCGACAACGCGCTGAAGGGCAAGAAGGACTGGCAGGCCGCCGCTGCCAAGGTGACGGCCGCGACCAACGCCGCCTATCCGTCCGATGCGCAGGTGATCGGCGCCGTGCAGCGCGCCATGGGCTCGGGCGTAACCCTGCTGCATGCCGCCGGCGGGCTGCCGGGCGAATTGCACAAGCTCTGGCAGGCCGGCGCGCCGGGCTCCTACCATGCCGAATACGGCTTCTCGACCATGGGCTACGAGATCGCCGGCGGGCTCGGCGTCAAGATGGCGAAGCCCGACCAGGAGGTCGTCGTCATGGTCGGCGACGGCTCCTATCTGATGCTCAATTCCGAGATCGCCACCTCGGTGATGCTTGGCCTGAAGCTCACCATCGTGCTGCTCGACAATCGCGGCTATGGCTGCATCAACAGGCTGCAGATGGCGACCGGCGGCGCCAACTTCAACAATCTCCTGAAGGACGCTCGCCACGAGGTGCTGCCCGACGTCGACTTCGCCGCGCATGCGGCAAGCCTCGGCGCCGTCGCCGAAAAGGTGGCGTCGATCGCCGAGTTGGAGACGGCGCTGGCCAAGACGAAGAAGAACGACAAGACGACCGTGCTGGTCATCGACACCGATCCGCTGGTTTCGACCGATGCCGGCGGCCATTGGTGGGATGTCGCGGTGCCGGAAGTCTCGTCGCGGCCACAGGTGAACGCCGCGCGCAAGAAATACGAGGAAGCCTTGGGCAGCCGCCAGGGCTGAGCCGGCCTCGCAGCGAACCGACATTTGGAGTGACGACTTGAAAGCCAAACTGGGCATGTCCCCCATCGCATGGTGGAACGACGATCTCGTGGAATTGAGCGATGACGTGTCGCTGGAGGAATGCCTGCGCCAGTCGCGCTCGGCCGGCTTCACCGGCATGGAGAAGGGCCGCCGCTTTCCCGAAGATCCGAAGGCGATGCTGCCTATCCTGAAGGCAGCCGATGTCACGCTTTGCGGCGGCTGGTTCTCGGGCACGCTGGTCAATGAGGACCTCGCCACGAACAAGGACCGCATCCGGCCGATGATCGAGCTGTTCAAGGCGGTCAACGCGCCTTGCATCGTCTATGGCGAGGTCGGCCGCTCGATCCAGGGCGACCGCTCCAAGCCTTTGGCCACCAAGCCAAAGCTCACCGGTGACGAGATGAAGGCCTATGGCCGCCGGGTCACCGAATTCGGCGAATGGTGCGCCGAGCAGGGCATGCCGCTTTCCTATCATCATCACATGGCGGCGGTGGTCGAAACCGAACCGGAGCTCGATTCCTTCATGCGCCATTCCGGCGAAGGCATTCCGCTCCTGCTCGACGCCGGCCACCTCGCCTTTGCCGGCGGCGATGTGCTGCGCGCCATCGACAACCACCACAAGCGCATCAACCACGTCCATGTGAAGGACGTGCGCATGGGCGTCATCGACGGGCTCGACCGCTCGAAACAGTCCTTCCTCGATGCCGTGGCGCTCGGCGCCTTCACCGTGCCGGGCGACGGCTCGCTCGATTTCGGCGCCATTGTCCAGCGCTTCGCCGATCATGGCTATGAGGGCTGGTTCGTCGTCGAGGCCGAGCAGGATCCGAAAAAGAACCCACCGCTGAAGATGGCGCAGGTCGGCCACAAGGAGTTGATGCGGGTGATGACGGCCGCTGGTTATACGGTGGAGACACAAGGGTTTCCGGCCTGAACGGTGGATTAGTCATGAATGATGGATTAGTCGGGGCGCCCGGTCTATCTGATGCGCTTGGGCAAAATCCTGGATTGGCGCGATGAAAGACTATGAGCACCCCTTCTTCCGGCCGCTGTGGCGGCGCATTGCCGTCGTCGCGGTCTGCCTCATCTGGTCGGCGATCGAGTTCGCCTCCGGCACGCCGTTCTGGGGCGTCATCGCGCTCGGCTTCGCTGGCTATGCGGTGTGGCAGTTTTTCTACCTCTACAAGCCGGCGGAGGAGAACAAGCCTCCGGCCGAGCCGAGGGAATAGGCGGTCCATGGGACAGGCGCGCAGGGCGGATCGGATGCGTTGGAGATTGGCTGAAACGCCTCCGCTTCGTCATCCACGGGCGACGCAAGGAGCGAAGCGACGCGCGCAGACCCGAGGATCCATGCCGTGACGTCAAACCAGCCGCAGCGGTGCAGAATTCTGGTCCGCTGCGCTCCTGGACTGAGGTAACGGCATGGATTCTAGCGTCTTCGCGACGGAGCTACGCTCCTGCTCCGCCCTAAAATGACGAAGTTCGGAGGCCTCGGCCAATCTCGAAGGTTTTGCGGTTGTCATTTTCAAATCCTGCAAAAACCTCCGGGTCCGCAATCCGGCAGAGCCAATGGAATTAGGAGAGACAAAATGTCGAAACTCATCGTCAAGGCCGACAAGGGCCACGGCCACGTCGCTCACGTCACGCCGCAAAGCGCCGGCTGGACCTATGTCGGTTTCGACCTGCATCGGCTTAAAGCGGGCGAGACGGCGTCCGGCAAGACCGGCGACCGCGAGGTCTGCCTGGTCTTCGTCACCGGCAAGGGCAAGGCGTCGGCCGGCGGCAAGGACCTCGGCCTGCTCGGCGAGCGCATGTCGCCCTTCGAGGGCAAGCCGTGGTCGGTCTATGTGCCGCAAGGCGCCGACTGGTCGGTCACCGCGGACACCGAGCTGGAGCTCGCTGTCTGCTCGGCGCCGGGCTTAAGCGGCGGCCTGCCGGTGCGCGTCATCGGGCCCGACGATCTCGGCCAGGAAGTGCGCGGCAAGGGCACCAACACGCGCTACGTCACCAACATCCTGCCCGAGGGCAAGCCGGCGGATTCGCTGCTGGTGGTCGAGGTGATCACGCCCGGCGGCCACACGTCGAGCTATCCGCCGCACAAGCACGACCAGGACAACCTGCCGGCGGAATCCTATCTCGAGGAGACCTATTACCATCGGCTCAACCCGCCGCAGGGCTTTGCCTTCCAGCGCGTCTATACCGATGCCGACCGCAACGGCGTGCGCGAGCTGGACGAAGCGATGGCGATCGAGGACGGCGATGTCGTGCTGGTGCCGAAGGGCTATCACCCCTGCGCGGCCTGCCACGGCTACGACCTCTACTACCTCAACGTCATGGCTGGGCCGAAGCGGACGTGGAAATTCCACAACGCGGCCGAGCACGAATGGTTGATGAAGGCCTGATTGGCGGGGTGTTGGTATTCAGGTGATGCCGGCCTGCAAATGGCGGCTTCCTGCGCTTCCGGTGCTCACGTACTTCAAGTACGCTCCGCTCCGGCCTTCGCCGGCCGAAGCCCTCACAAGCGCCTCCGCTCTATGAAGGCTACGGCCGGCGTGGGCCGGTTGTCGGAAGCCACCCAGTTTGGTCGCTTCGCGCCCGTCTTCGACTCCGACTCGGCATGACCTGAATCTCAACACACCCTAAGCAGATCGGCAAAGCCGTTGGTCCAGTTGGAAAAAATCGTCGGCTAACGACCTTGCGGCTGGACTTGCCTTCGAAAACCCATGAAAGCTTCGTCAATCCGTCATGGAAATCACCTATGGCAGCGGTTCCGGTGCATGTCGCCGCAAACGCTCCGGCGTTTTTGGGGCACGACCTGCCAAGACAATGACTTGAAGCGTGTCGCACGATCCTTCGGGGCGCGCAGCGCGCTTGACGAGGAACGACCATGCGCTACGCCATCTACTACACCCCGGGACAGGACGAGCCGTTGGCGCGCATTGCCGCCAACTGGTTGGGCCGCGACCCGTTCGGCGCGGCGACGCGGCCAGTCGAGGCCGTGGGCGACCTGTCGGCCGCGGAGGTCGCCTTCCACACCGCCTCCGCCAGGCGTTATGGGTTCCACGCGACGCTGAAAGCGCCGTTCCGGCTGGCACCGAACGAGACGGAAGCCTCGCTGCGCGCCGCGCTCGACGGTTTCGCCGAGGCGACGCCGCCGGTCATCGTTCCGCGTCTGGTCGTCGGGCAGATCGACGGGTTCTTCGCGCTGGTGCCGGAAACGCAGTTTGCACCGCTCAACGATTTCGCCGGCGAGGTGGTGCGCGCCTTCGATCCGTTCCGGGCGCCGCTGACCGAGGCCGAGATCGAGCGCCGCAGTCCCGACGCGCTGAAGCCGGACGAGTTCCGCAACCTCTGCCAATGGGGCTATCCCTACGTCTTCGACACGTTCCGCTTCCACATGACGCTCTCGGGGCGCGTCGGGCCACAGGAAAGCCCACGTCTTCGTGCAGCGATAGACGGCCTGTTCGCCGACGTGCTGCGGCAGCCGGTGCCGGTGGATGCGCTGACCTTGTTCGTCGAAAGCGAGCCCGGCGCGCCGTTCATGGTGCTTTCCCACCATGCGCTTGGCCGCGGCCCTGCCCGCAAGACCGCCTAGGGCGGATCAGCGGAAACGCTGAACCGCCCTATCTTTAGTTTTACGCAATTCCGAACGGAAAACCGCAAAGCACTTTTCCTGGAATTGCTCTGATTTGACCGCCGACCGAGATAGGACCGCCCGAGATGACCGCCGAAACCGTTCTCACCAATGCCCGCATCGTGCTGCCCGACGAGATCGTCGAGGGCTCGCTGTTGTTGCGCGACGGCCTGATTGCCGCCGTCGAACCGGGCGCTGCCCGCGCCGGCGAGGACATGGGCGGCGACTACATCGTCCCCGGACTCGTCGAGCTTCACACCGATCACCTCGAAGGCCATTACGCGCCGCGCCCGAAAGTGCGCTGGAACCCGATCGCCGCCGTGCTTGCCCATGACGCCCAGGTGGCGACCGCGGGCATCACCACCGTGCTCGACGCCTTGCGCGTCGGCATGGACGAGGATGCCGACCTGAAGTCCGACGACGTCCGCAAGCTGGCCGACGCGATCGAGGACAGCGTGCGCCAGGATCGGCTGAGAGCCGACCATTTCATCCACCTGCGCTGCGAAGTCTCGGCGCCGGACTGCCTCGATGCCTTCGCCAATTTCGAGACCGACGACCGGGTGAAGCTCGCGTCGCTGATGGACCATGCGCCCGGACAGCGCCAGTTCGTCAATCTCGAGACCTATGCCTATTACTACCAGCGCAAGCTGAAGCTGACCGACCGCGACTTCCAGAAGTTCTGCGAAAAACGGATGGCGGACTCGGCCCGCAATTCCGGCCCGAACCGCGTCTTCATCTCGACCGCCTGCCGTGAGCGCGGCATCGTGCTGGCGAGCCACGACGACGCGACCGCGGGGCATGTCGACGAAGCGATCGAGCAGGGCGTGCGCGTCGCCGAGTTCCCGACGACGGAAGAGGCGGCCAAGGCCTCGAAGGCAGCGGGCCTCGGCGTGCTGATGGGCGCGCCGAACGTCATGCGCGGCGCCTCGCATTCCGGCAACGTCTCGGCGCGCACGCTTGCCGCCGACGGCCTGCTCGACATCCTGTCGTCGGACTACATCCCCTTCAGCCTGATCCAGTCGGCTTTCTTCCTCGGCGATGTCGTCGAGGGCATCTCGCTGCCGCAGGCGGTCGCCATGGTGTCGAAGAACCCGGCCGAAGCGATCGGCCTCTCCGATCGCGGCATCATCGAGCCGGGCCGCCGCGCCGACCTCGTGCGCGTGCGCGTCGACGACCATGTGCCGGTCGTGCGCACCGTGTGGCGCCAGGGCAGCCGGGTCGCATGATGGTTTCGGCCCTCATCGAGCGCGAGCTGGCCGAGACCTTGCCGATCCGCAACGGCGTCTTCGTCGCGGTGGTCGGCCCGAGCGGCGCCGGCAAGGATACGGTCATCGGCTACGCCAAGCAGCGCTTTGCCGGCGAGACGCGGCTGGAATTCGTGCGCCGGGTCATCACCAGGCCGAGCGATACGGCGAGCGAGGACCACGACACGCTGGCCGATGCCGCCTTCGCCGAAGCCGAGGCCGACGGTGCCTTCTCGCTGTGCTGGGACGCGCATGGCCTGCGCTATGGCCTGCCTGCCGATGTCGACTGGGTTGTGGCGAACGGCCATGTGGCGGTCGCCAACGTATCCCGCGCCGTCATCCCGGCGCTGCGCGAACGCTACGCCAATCTGGCCGTGGTCGAGATCACGGCGACGCCGGAGATCCTCGCCGAGCGACTTGCGGCGCGCGGCCGCGAATCGCGCGGCGAAGTGCTTGCCCGCCTGGCGCGCAGCACGAGCGTCAAGCTGACGGGACCGGACGTCACGCCGATCGACAACAGCGGCGACAAGGAGGCCGCCGGCGAACGCTTCGCCGAGGTGCTGCGCAAGGCGATGGCGTTCTCGGATCTGTCGGACATGATCTAAGATATGCGGATATTCAGGTGAGGCCGGCCTGACCTGAATCTCAGCACATCTTGGCGCCGAGCAAGGTGCGGCTTCACTTGTTGAAGTTGGCGATGAACTGCTTGAACTGCGGCGTTGGCGGCCTGGCGAACATTTCCTTCGGTTCGCCAACCGTGTCCACCTCGCCCTTGTGCAGGAACATCACCTTGCTCGACACGTCGCGGGCAAAGCCCATTTCGTGCGTGACGACCAGCATGGTGCGGCCTTCTTCGGCCAGCGAGCGCATGACGCGCAGCACCTCGCCGACCAGTTCCGGATCGAGCGCGGATGTCGGCTCGTCGAACAGCATCACCTTGGGGTTCATCGCCAGCGCCCGCGCGATTGCCGCGCGCTGCTGCTGGCCGCCCGACATGTGCGGCGGATAGTAATTGCGGCGTTCCCATATGCCGACGCGCTTCAGCAAGGCCTCGGCCTGCTCCAGGCACTCCGCGCGCGGCCGCTTCAGCACATGCGTCGGCGCGGCGACGAGGTTCTCCAGCACAGTCATGTGCGACCACAGATTGAAGCTCTGGAAAACCATGGCGAGGTTGGCGCGGATCCGCTCCACCTGGCGGATGTCGGCCGGCATTTGATGGCCGTCGCGGCTTTGCTTCATCTTGATGAGCTCGCCGTCGACCCGCACCTCCCCGGAATCCGGGGTCTCCAGGAGATTGATACAGCGCAGCATCGTGCTCTTGCCGGAGCCCGAGGAGCCGAGGATGGAAATGACGTCGCCCTTGTGGGCCTCGAGCGAAATGCCCTTGAGCACCTCATGATCGCCGAAGCACTTGCGCAGGTCCTTGACGCTGATGGCTGCCTTGTCGTCCGGGGACGATGCCGCTTGCGCGGCAGTAGCGACATTTGCCGACATCACAACACCTCCGGGACGAGTTTGACTTGCTGGCCCTGCTCAGGCGGGGGGCGCAGATGCGGTGAAAGCCGGTATTCGACCCAGGCGAACAGCCGGGCGATCGACAAATTGAGAAGCAGGTAGATCACACCGGCGCAGGTCAGCACCTCGATCGGCCGGAACGTGTCGTGCTGGATCTTCTGCGCCGTTCCCATCATCTCCATGATGGTGACCACGGAGGCGAGCGCGGTCGCCTTGGTCATGAGGATGATTTCGGTCGAATAGGCCGGCAGGGCGAGCCGCAACGCGATCGGCAGCGTGACGAGGCGGAAACGGGTGAAAGCCGACATGCCGAATGCCTTGGCCGCCTCGATCTGGCCGACAGGCACCGCCCGCAGCGCACCGCGGAATATCTCGCTCTCATAGGCGGCCGTGTTCAAGGCCATGGCGACGATCGTGCAATACATCGGATCGCGCAGGATCGGCCACAGGATCGGGCTGTGGCGGACGAAGTCGAACTGGGAGAGCCCGAAATAGATCAGATAGAGCTGCACCAGCAGCGGCGAGCCACGGAAGACGAAGACATAGGCGCGGGTGAAATACTCGCCGAATTTGTGGCCGGAAGCGCGCAGCCAGGTCAGGCCGGTGGCGATGACAAGGCCGAAGGCGATGCCGAAGAACCAGATCTCGAGCGTCAGCGGCAGCGCCTTCAGCACGCTCCACATGGTCGAAAGGTAGAAGTCGAAATCCACCGCCACCCCTCACTTCGGCCGCGTGAAACTGCGCGAGGTGTAACGCTCGGCCTTCTCGAAGATCGGCGTCGAGATCGAGGTCATCACCAGGTAAAGGATGCCGGCTACCGTGTAGAAAAGCAGCGAATGATGCGTCGAACGCGCCGCCTTGTTCGCGGTCAGCATCAGCTCGGCGACGCCGGTGACCGAGATCAGCGCCGAATCCTTGATGGTCAATTGCCAGACATTGCCCAGCCCCGGCACCGCGAGGCGCAGGACCTGAGGCATGATCACGAGGCGAAAGCGCAGCCAGGCCGACATGCCGTAGGCGCGCGCCGCTTCCAACTCACCGCGGTGGATCGCCAGGAACGACCCGCGAAAAACCTCGGCCTGGTAGGCGCCGGAAATGATGCCGACCGCGAGAACGCCGCCGAGGAAGCTCGGCATGTTCAAGATGTCGGTCGAGCCGATCGATCCGGTGGACCTGGCCACGCCGGTCAGGACCTGCGTGCCGCCATAGTAGAACAGGTAGATGATCAAAAGTTCCGGCTCGCCGCGAAACACGGTGGTGTAGCTCTCGCCGATGAACCTCAGTCCGCCGCGATACGAAAGCTTGGCCGCCGCCACAAGCGAGCCCAGCACGGCGCCAATCAGCATCGAGACGACGGTGACGGCGAGTGTCCAGCCGATGCCCCAGAGCAGTTGCACGCCCCAACCGGCGGCCAACAGCTCATAGGCCGTCGACACCTGGTCCTTGAGATCGCTGAGAAACTCCACTTACGGCTCCTGCGGGCGCCGAGATAGGCATCGACGGGTTGCCTGCCTTTGATGCGCTCTCCCAAACCGCCGCGCACTTTCGGGCGACATGCACTTCATTTTGTGCATGTCGTTTTCCCGGAACCGCTGGGCACTTTCGGGCGACATGCACTCAATGCAAAACGGGAGCAGCCTTGGCTGCTCCCGTTGCGACATTACTTGGTAATGTCGATCTTGAACCACTGCATGGAGTATTTCGACACCGAGCCGTCATCGAGCGCGGCTTTGAGCGCCTTGTTGTAGATGTCCTGCAGGTCCTTGTCGGTCTTGCGGAAAGCAGCGCCGATGCCCGGCCCGAGGATCGGACCGCCCTTGAACTGCGGGCCGACGAATTCCAGGTCCTTGGCATCCGGCTTGGCCAGCGTGCCGAGGAAATAGGTGGTGTCGGCGAAAGCGACGTCGATGCGGCCGGCCATCAGGTCGAGGTCGTGCTCGTCGGTGGTCTTGTATTCATGGACGCTGGCGACATCCTTGAGATACTTGTCGGCGAAGGTCGCCTCCGTGGTCGAAACCTGCAGGCCGACATTCTTGCCGGTCAGCTCCTTGCGCAGCGTGTCGAGCGCAGCCTTGGATTCGGCGTCGTCCTTCGACAGATCGATCATCTTGCCGCTGTTGGAGAGCTGCGCCAGCGGGCCGTTCTTGTCGGCCAGGAAAGCCACCGGCGAAGAGGCGTAGGGGATCGAGAAGTCGATGGTCTTCATCCGCTCTTCGGTGATCGACATGCCGTCCATGACGATGTCGAACTTGCCTGCGGTGAGGCCGGGAATGACGCCGTCCCAATCCTGCGCAACGATGTTGCATTCCAGCTTCGCACGGCCGCAGACGTCGTTGAGGATGTCCACCTCGAAGCCGACGATCTTGCCGCTGGCGTCGGTCTGGTTCCAGGGGGCATAGGAACCCTCCATGGCGACCGTCACGGTCTTCCAGTCCTTGGCCATGGCCGGGGTCGAGCAGGTCAGCGCCAGCGCCGCGAGCGCAATCCAACGTGTTGATGTCACGGTAATTCCTCCCATATTTTGTTCTTGGAGCCCTCAGATACCAATTGCTTAGCGCAGCCCCGATTCTCCGACAAGGGCCGTTTTCCGGTTCACGCGTTGTTGCAATTCGTCCACAAATCCGGACTTGCCCGGCGGGTATCCCGCGAGCATCGATCCAATCAGGACCGTCGCTTGAGAAAGTAAAGCTACTCCGCCGGCGCTCCGGCGACGTTCTGGCGAGTCGCCTCCATCATCCGGCGCCGGGCGCGGAAGACGCCCCACTGCTGGTCGACCAGCACGCCGATCAGGATCACGCCGCCCATCACCGCGAAGTTGAGCGAGGAGGGGATGCCGAGCAGATTGACCAGGTTCTGCAGCTCCTGCAGCAGCACGGTGCCGAGGATGACACCGACCAGCGAGCCTTCGCCGCCGCGCAGCGAAAAGCCGCCGAGCACTGCGGCTGCGATCGCATAAAGCTCATAGAACTGGCCGTGGCTCGCCGGCGAGATCGAGCGCGTGTACATGGCGAAATAGATTGCCGACAGCGCCGTCAGCACGCCGCAGATGACATAGGCCGATGTCACCACCCGGTCGGTGCGGATGCCTGAATATTTCGCCGCCTCCTCGTTCTTGCCGATCGCATAGAGATAGCGGCCGAACACCGAACGGTGCAGCACCACCCACATGACGATGGAGATGACGATCAGCGCGATGAAGCTGTTCGGTACGCCACCCGAACGGCCTGCCGTCAGGAATTCGAGGTCCGGGAAATTCTGACCGAAGGCAAAGCCCGCCGTGCCGTCGGCGGTATAGAAGCGCGCCACGCCGCGATAGATCAAGAGGCCGCACAGGGTCACCACGAAAGGCTGCAATTTGAGCCGCGTGATCAGCCAGCCATGCACGAAGCCGATGATTGCGCCGAGCACCAGGATAAGCACGAAGGCCAGCGGCCAGTTCACCTCGCGCACCGCGATGAAATCGATGAACAGCGTGCCGAGCAGGGCGATCAGCGAGCCGACCGACAATTCGATGCCGCCGGTGATGATGACGAAGGCCTGTCCGATCGACAGGATGCCGAACAGCGCTACCAGGTTGGAAGTGTTGGCGAGGTTGATCGTCGACAGGAAGCGCGGGTTGATGGCCGTCACCACCGCGCCGACCACCAGAATCAGAATCAGCAGGCCGAGATCTTTCTTGCTCATTCAACTCCTCCCGCCGCTTGCAGCAATTTCGGCTTCTTGCCGACCGCCAGCAAGAGCACGTTCTCCTGGCTGAAATCATCTTTGTCGAGGATGCCGGAGATCTGCCCCTCATGCATGACCGCGATGCGGTCCGACACGCCGATCACCTCTTCCATGTCGCTGGAGATCATCAGCACGGCGACGCCGGCATCGGCCAACGCCCGCATCAGCCCGTAGATCTCGGCCTTGGCGCCGATGTCGATGCCGCGCGTCGGCTCGTCCAGGATCATAACCTTGGGGTTCATCGCCAGCCATTTGGCCAGAACCACCTTCTGCTGATTGCCGCCCGACAGCGTGCCGGTGCGGGTGAGCACCGACGGCGCCTTGATGCCAAGATTCTTCTTCTGCTTTTCGGCCGTCGCGAGCTCGGCGCCGGTCGAAACCAGCGAACGCCTGGCATGGGCCGGCAGGTTGGGCAGCGAGATGTTCTGGGCGATCGAGAGATCGAGCAATATGCCGGTCAGCTTGCGGTCCTCCGGCACCAGGAAGATGCCGTTCGCCACCGCGTCGGCGGCCGAGCCGACATCGAGCGGCTTGCCGTCGAGCGTGACATTGCCGGCGAGCCGCTCGTCGATGCCGAACAGCACGCGCGCCAGTTCCGTGCGGCCGGAACCGACCAGGCCGGCGAGGCCGAGGATCTCGCCACGCCGCAACTCCAGGCTGACCGGCCGATCGGGATAGGTGCTGGTGCGGATGGCATGCGCCGACAGGGCTACGCTGCCCGGCGCGCGGGCGGCTTCGCCCGCCTTCTCGCGTTCCTTCAGCATGCGGCCGATCATCAGCCTGACCATCTCGTCGTGATTGATCTGGTGTTTCGCCAGCGTGCCGGCCAGCGTGCCGTCACGCAGCACCACGACGCGGTCGGCGACGCGCTCGATCTCATGCAGCCGGTGCGAGATGAAGATGACGCTGATGCCTTCGGCCTTCAGACCCTTGATGACGTCGAGCAGCTTTTCGGTCTCGGCGATCGGCAGGCTGGAGGTCGGCTCGTCGAGGATCACAAGCCGGGCCTTGATCGACAGCGCCTTGGCGATCTCGACCATCTGCTGCTGGGCGAGCGACAGCGACGCCACCGGCGCGTCGGCCGAGAAATTGGCGCCGACGCGCTTCAACAGCGGCGCCACCATCTCGCGCAGCTTCGCGCGGTCGACCAGCTTCAGCGGCCCGGCGCGCAGCGGCTCGCGGCCGAAGAAGATGTTGGCGGCGACGTCGAGGTTTTCGAAGAGGTTGAGCTCCTGGTGCACGAAGGCGATGCCGGAACCGATGCTTTGTTCGACGGTGAGCCCGTCATGCGCCGCGCCATCGACGGTGACGGTGCCGGTGTCGGGCCGCGTCACGCCGCCGAGGATCTTCATCAGCGTCGATTTGCCGGCGCCGTTCTCGCCGACGAGGCCGATGACCTCGCCGGGCCGGACCTCCATCGAGAACCTGTCCAGCGCGACAACACCCGGATAGGTCTTGCGCACGGCCTCCAGGCTCAGGAACGGAGCGGTGTTTGGGTGAGTGGTGTCGATAGAGATCATCACGCCTGATAGCAGCCGGTGGGCCACAGACTGACGGGCCTTGGCGGCCCCGTCAATACGAACGCCGGCTCAAGGAGACCCTCGAGCCGGCGCAACTGTCTTGGACTTAGTTGCCCGCCATCGCCTTGAGGTTGGCGGCGTAGGCGTCGACGTCATCCTTGCCGATGATCTTGGTCGGGATGATGATCAAATTGCCGGCCGGGATGCCCGACTTGTCGCCCTTGAGGTAGGCGGCCATCAGCTTCATGCCCTGATAGGCCCATTCGAAGGGCTGCTGCACCACCGTTGCGGCGACGGTGCCTTCCTTGACGCCGCCCAGCGTGATCGGATCGTCATCGAAGCCGACGACGGTGATCTGGCCGAGCTTGCCGGCGTCGCGCAGCGCTTCATAGATGCGCGGCGTGTTGTAGGAATAGAAGCCGACCATGCAGGTGATGTCGGGGCTGGCGACCAGCGCGTCCTCGACATTCTTCTTGGCGCGCGCCTGGTCGATGTCGTCGCCGCGCACGTCGACGAGTTCGATCTTGCTGCCGGCTAGGCCGTCCTTCATGCCCTGGATGCGCTCCTTGGCGTTGTCGGCGCCGAGCAGGCCGACGAAGCCCAGGCACTTGCCGCCGTTCGGCATCGCCTTCTTGGCGATCTCGGCCGCCTGCTTGCCGGCATCGACATTGGACGAGCCGATATAGGCGACACGCTTGGTCTGCGGCGCATCGGAGTCGGTGGTGAACAGCGCGGTTTCCGAAGCGATCTTGTTCAGCCCGTCGGTCGAGGTCTTGGGATCGACGGCCGAGACCATGATGCCCTTGACGCCTGCCGTCACCAGATCGTCCATCAGCCGCTGCTGGATGGCGACCGAGGACTGTTCCGGATATTTGAGCTCGAGATTGTAGTCGGGCAGCTCGCCCTGCGCCTTCTTCACGCCGGCTTCCGCCGCCTTCCAGAAGTCTGACGCACCGTTGACGACGAAGGCCAGCGTCGGCTTGTCGTCCGCGCGGGTAACCGCCGTGGCCGCAAGTCCGATGAGCAGGGCCGCCGCGGCGACAGATGCGTTACGGATCATGGATTTCATAGTTCAACCTCCCTTGTAGAACTTGCCTGTAGAACTCGTCGCCGATGTCTCGGCTGCGGCCCGGACAACCCTCCTCCTCAAGGGTGTGGCGCAAAGGTCCGCCGACTTAAGAACGGTGCCGATCCGGCCGCGGTCGAGACACTAGACACTCATGTGGCGTTCGTAAATAGTCCGATTTGTCTGACATTTTCGTGAAATGGAGCGCGCGCCCAATCCGACATGCCGCCGAGCTCCGGGCAGGCGTCCTTCACACTTTGCCGGCACCGAGCGGAAGCCCGGACGGTTACGACGAGTTGACAGTAGAACGCTTACGGCTATTAGTAAAGAGTATTAGTTATGAAGCCGAAACGCGCGTTTTCGAAGCGGAGGAGACGCTGATCGCAAGACGCGCCGGGAGTGAGGAGAGCGAGCGCCGCAAGGTCCGCAGCTGCGCGGAAAGCATCGGAATTGTCAGCACTGCTGACCTTGTCCGACCGGTTTCGTCGCGAAGCGGCGCAGCTGGCGATTTGCATGCGCCGCATGATAATAGCTATTAGTCTGGCGCAATCTCGATAAGCGTATCGACCTCGACCATCTTGCCGTTGCCGCCGCCTTTGCTCTAGAGCCGGCTGGGTTTGGGAAACGACCATGAGTGAACCGACGGAACTGCGCGATCCTCCCGGGGCTTCCAGGCGCCGCAAGCCGGCAGCCAAGCCCAAGGGACGCGTCACCATGACGGACATCGCGCGCGCCGCCGGCTGCTCGCAGGCGACGGTGTCGTTCGTGCTCAACAATTCGCCCGGCATCAGGCTGTCGCAGCAGACTCGCGACCGGGTGATCGAGGCAGCCCGCGCGCTGGGCTATTCACCGCCGGTCTTCTCGGCGCTTCGGCCGCCCGTGACGCCGTTCGAAGGCCTCGACGGCGTGATCGGTTTCGCGGTCGACCAGCTCGCCACCAGCCCCGAGGCGGTGGTCGCCATCGAGGGCGCGCGGCAGGCCTCATGGAACGCCGGCAATGTGCTTCTGGTGGCGCAGACCATGGGCGACGCGGTGATGGAGCCGCGCGCGATTTCAGCGCTGACGCGGCGCGGCATCTCGGCGCTGATCTACATGACCATCTTCACCCGCGAGATCGCCGCGCCGGATTTCCTCTACAGCCTCGACATCCCGGTGATCCTGCTCAACTGCTATACCGCCGACTATGCCTTCCCGGCGGTGGTTCCCTCCGAGATCGCCGGCGGCCAGAGCGCCACCAGGCACCTGATTGCCCATGGCCATCGCCGCATCGCCACCATCACCGGCGAGCCGTGGATGCAGGCGGCGCAGGATCGGCTGAAAGGCTATCGCCGCGCCCTGGCCACCGCCGACATCCCGTTCGATCCGGAATTGGTGGTCGAGGGCGACTGGTCGGCCAGCGCCGGCTACGCCGCGACGGTCAAGCTGCTCGGGCTCGAGGAGCGCCCCACCGCGATCTTCTGCCAGAACGACCGCACCGCGATCGGCTGCTACGAGGCGCTGAAGGAAGCCGGCCTGCATATCCCGCGGGACATTTCGGTAGTCGGCTATGACGACGAGGAGATCGCCCGCCATCTCTTCCCGCCGCTGACCACCTCCATCCTGCCGCATCTGGCGATGGGCCAATGGGCGATCGAGCAGCTGGAAACGCCGCCGACGCCCGGCCGCGGCCGCTATCCTATCACGAAGCTGGAGTGCCCGCTGGTGGAGCGGGAGTCGGTCGCGACCGTGAAATCGCCTACATAAAGCGCCGGGTTACTCGAGTTATCTTCGCTCCCGATGATGCCGATTGCCCGGCGCCTATGCAGCAGCTGCGCCGTCGTTTAGCTTAGGCTGATGAATGGGAGGCTCAGATGACGTCCACCTTCACCGTCCGTGCGGCATCCGGTTATGAGCAACTAATGGGACGCTGGAGCCGCAGGCTCGCGCCCAAGTTCATCGACTTCGCCGGGCTTGCCCCGGGCGAGACAATCCTCGATGTCGGCTGCGGCACCGGCAGCCTGACCTTCGAGCTGGCAAAATCGGCGGATCTTGCCGAAATCCAGGCCATCGACTTTTCGCCCGTCTTCGTCGAGGCGGCCAAGCAGCGCAACAGCGATCCGCGGATTACCATCAGCCAGGGCGACGCCACGGCGCTGCCATTCGCCGACAATGCGTTCGACCGCGCGCTGGCGCTGCTGGTGCTGCACTTCGTGCCGGAAGCCAGCAAGGCGGTGGCCGAGATGCGCCGCGTCGTGCGGCCGGGCGGCGTGGTCGCGGCCGTGGTCTGGGACCACTATGGCGGCATGAGCGGCATGCGCATGATGATCGACACGGTGGCGGCGCTCAGCGAAGGCGGGCGCCAGATGCGCAGCCGCTACTGCTTCCAGCCGATGGTGCAGCCGGGCGAGATGAAGCGGGCCTTCGTCGAGCAAGGCCTGGCCGATGTCACCGAGACCGAGCTGATGATCCGCATGGATTACGCGGATTTCGACGACTTCTGGGCGCCGATCGGCGCCGGCGAAGGCCCGCTCGGCAGATACATGACACTGGACGCGGCCGAGCGGGAGCGCGTCGAGGCTGCCGTGCGCGATGCCTATCAGGCTGGCAGGCCCGACGGCCCGCGATCCTTCGCCAATGTCGCCTGGGCCTGCCGCGGCATCGTGCCCTGAAATTCACGTCGACAGCGCAGAATCGCTGATTTGGCAACGCCTCAATTGCCGGCGGCGGCCGCGGCATTGATCTCCCAGCCGTCGACCCAGACCTGCCGCAGCCGGTCGCCTTCGCCCTTGAACCATAGGCCCGCCGCCCGGCAATCCTCGATGCGGTCGCTGCGGAAATTGCGGATGGCCTGGCGCAGTTCGCACCAGGCGACGATGTTGGCGGTCTCGGCATAATAGATCAGCGCGACCGGGCGGATGATGCGGTCGGTCGCGCGTCCCGCCTCGTCGCGATAGGAGAGGCTGAGCTTCTCCTCGTCGCGGATGGCGCGGCGAACCAGCGCAAGGTCGATGGCGGAAGCGGAAGGTGCGGCAAAACCCCAGGCATGAAGGGCATTGGCGTCGAGGGCCTGCCGCAAGGGCGACGGCACCGCGCCGGCGATCTTGGCGCCGACGCGTTTTGCCGCCTGCTTGAGCTCGTCGTCGCCGGTGCGTTCGAGCAGCGCCAGCGACAGCACGATCGCTTCCATCTCCTCGATGGAAAACATCAGCGGCGGCAGGTCGAAGCCGGGGCGCAATATGTAGCCGATGCCGCGGCCGCCCTCGATCGGCACGCGCATCGCCTGCAGCGCGGCGATGTCGCGATAGACCGAGCGCACCGTCACCTCCAGTTGTCCGGCCATCATAGCCGCGGTCACCGGCTTCCTGGCCAGACGCAGGATCTGGATGATCTCGAACAGGCGCGAGGCCTTGCGCATTTTTCCACCCGATCGAAACGCAACTGACACATCCCCGTCAGTTGGAGTGACCTATAGGGCCGCCTACCCGCTTGAAAATCAACAGATTCCTTTTTGCCCCTGCGACCGAAGCGACAGGCAACTGACATGAGCTATGCCGAAAACCTCTGGCTGTTCTTCGTGCTTCTGTTCGGCATCATCGCCGTTCCGGGCATGGACATGCTGTTCGTGCTGGCCAATGCGCTGACCGGCGGCAGCAACCGAGGCCTGGCGGCGACCGCCGGCATCATGCTCGGCGGCGCGGTGCACACGCTGAACGGCGCGATCGGGATCGGCCTGCTCATGCATTTCGTGCCGATCCTGTTCACGCCGCTGCTGATCGCCGGCGCCGCCTACATGGCCTATATCGGCATTTCGCTGATGCGCAGCTCGATCACCGTCGGCGATAATGGGCCCACGGGGAGCCGCTCGGCCTGGAAGGCGTTTCGCCAGGGACTGGTCACCTGCCTGATCAATCCGAAGGCCTATCTCTTCATCCTCGCCGTCTATCCGCAATTCCTGAAGCCGGCTTACGGTCCGATCTGGATGCAGGCGACGATCATGGGATTGCTGACGGTCGTCACACAGGCGGCGATCTATGGCGGGCTTGCCGTCACCGCCGGCCGCAGCCGGGGACTGCTGATCGACAATCCAAAGGCGACCATACTTGCAGGCCGGGCGGCAGGGCTGCTTTTGTTTGCCGTTTCGATATTCATGGCCTGGGAAGGGCTGAGGGCGGCGTGAACTCCTGCCAGGGAGCCCACGCCGCACCTTACGAATACCCCTTGTATCTGCACGGAGGAGACTTTGTGCGAGAAGAGCGACTGAGCCTCGAACCGGATGGCCATCCGATTCGA
>NZ_JAIUIM010000032.1:0-81505 GCF_020165615.1 Mesorhizobium sp. BH1-1-5 | reverse complement strand
CGGGGGGGGCCCCTGCCGGAACCTAAGCGCTGACCTGCTGCATTCGGAGTTGGACATGTGGAAGGACGAAGTCCTGGCGCAACCCGTCGTCGGGTATGATGAGCGCCGTCGTCGCATCGAGGCCGAGCCGCTGCCGGACAATATCGGCGCGCTGATCGATGCCGCAGCCGACGCGGCCGGCGACAGGCTGTTGTGGAATTTTTTCGAGAGCGGCGAAACCATCACCTATGCCGACATGCGGCGTACCGTGAACGGGCTCGCGGCGGGCTTTCTGGCGATCGGCATCCGCAAAGGCACGCATGTGGGCGTGATGCTGCCCAATATCGCCGCCTTTCCGTTGACCTGGCTGGCGCTGGGCCGGATCGGCGCCGTGATGCTGCCGATCAATCCCGGCTACACGCCACGCGAGATCGCGCATGTGATGCAGGTGGCGGAGGCCGAATGGGTCGTGACCCATGCCTCCACGCGCGCGACACTCGATCAGGCTCATGCCGAAGGGTTGGTGTCGGTGCCGCCGGAGCGGATGATCGTCGTCGGCGGCGACATGCCGGACGGCGCGCGCGACTGGCATGCGTTGGCCGCGCCGGCCGATAGCTTCACGGCGCCCGAGCCCGTCGGGGATGGCGATCTGCTGAACATCCAGTTCACCTCGGGCACCAGCGGTTTCCCGAAAGGCTGCATGTTGAGCCAGCGCTATTGGATTTCCGCCGGCAAGGTGAATGCGTTTCGCGACGGCAGGGTCTATCAGCGCATCCTGGCCTCGACGCCTTTCTTCTACATGGATCCGCAATGGCTGCTGCTGATGACCATGTATCAGCGAGGCACGCTTTTCGTTGCCGCACGGCAATCGACCAGCCGTTTTTCCTTCTGGCTGAAGGAATTCGGTATCGAGTTCTGCCTGCTGCCTTGGGTCTTGCACGGTATCGCAGCGCAGCCGCACGACGCCGACAATAAGGTGGTGCGCGCCAACATCTACGGCTGTCCGCGCGATCTTCACGAAGCGCTGGAGACGCGCTTCGATCTGAATGCGCGCGAGGCCTTCGGCATGACGGAGGTCGGCCCGGCGATGTTCGCCCCTGTCGAGCGGCCCGACAAGGTCGGATCCGGATCCTGCGGGGTGCCCTGTCCGTTTCGGCAATGCCGCATCGTCGACGAGGCAGGCAATCCCGTTCAGCAAGGGGCAATCGGCGAATTGCAGATCAGTGGTCCCGGCATCATGCTGGGCTACTACAAC
Organism: Mesorhizobium sp. BH1-1-5; assembly: GCF_020165615.1. NCBI lineage: Bacteria > Pseudomonadati > Pseudomonadota > Alphaproteobacteria > Hyphomicrobiales > Phyllobacteriaceae > Mesorhizobium > Mesorhizobium sp. BH1-1-5. The sequence goes on along the minus strand of NZ_JAIUIM010000032.1, from coordinate 80,271 downwards.
AATCCGGAAGCGACCGCCGAGGTCTTGCGTGACGGATGGTTCTCCACCGGCGATCTGTTCCGCCAGGACGAGGACGGGTTTTTCTACATCGTCGGCCGCAAGAAGGACATGATCCGGCGCTCGGCCGAGAACATCGCCGCGCGCGAGGTCGAGACGGTTCTTGCCGCGGCCCCGGGGGTGGCCGAAGTCGCTGTGGTCGGCGTGCCGGATCCGCTCAGGGGCGAGGAGGTCAAGGCCTATCTGAAACTCAAGGAAGGGCAGGGGCTCGATCAGGCACTGCTGGACAGTGTCATCGCCACGGCCCAAGCCGGTCTCGCCGCCTTCAAGGTTCCGCGCTTCTATGCCTTCGTCGCGGATTTTCCCCGCACAGCCTCGCTGAAGATATCCAAGCCGCAACTCAAGGCGGGAGACACAAATCCGCGGGCGGGCGCCTATGACCGCACGATCGCCGCCTGGATCGAAGGAGCTGGCGCATGAGCCCGCGCTACGACGCCGTCATCGTCGGCGGCGGCCACAACGGCTTGACTTGCGGCGCCTATCTTTCGCGAGCGGGAGTGAAGGTGCTGTTGGTCGAGCGGCGCGACATCACCGGCGGCGCCGCCGTGACCGAAGAGATCGCTCCTGGATATCGCTCGTCGATAGCGTCCTATTATCAAGGCCTTTTGCAGCCCAAGGTCATCCTCGATCTGGAATTGCAGAAATACGGCTTCGAGGTGCTGCCCGCGCATCCCACGGTCTTTGCGCTCGAGGGCGGCAGGACCTTCACCATGTGGGACGACCCTGAGAAGTTCGCCGCCGAAATCGGCAGGCTGTCGAATTCGGACGGTCAGGCCTATGCGCGCTATCGGACGCATATGCAGAAGATCGCGCCCTTCATGAAGCAGCTTCTGTGGGAAGTCCCCATCAATCCCGGCAGCGGCAAGATGCGCGACCTGAGGCGCATGGCCGGCTTCGTGTGGCGCTTTCGCAAGATCGGCCCGCAATTTTTCGACATCTACAATCTTCTGACCATGAGCGCCTATGACTACCTGTCGCGCTGGTTCGAGTCGGAGGATGTGAAGCTGGTCCTCGGCTTCTTTGCCGGCGGCGGCGGCGCCAATTCCAGTCTGAGAACGCCGGGCTCAGCCTATATGCTGGTGCGCGGCATCGTGCGCGACGGGACCACGCCTGCGGGCCCTGCCGGTTTCATGAGGGGTGGGATGGGTGCGATCTCCGACGCCATCCGCCGTTCCGGCGAGGCGCATGGCATGGAAGTCCGCACCGGCGTTCCGGTCGAAAGAATCCTGGTAGAGAACGGGCGCGCGGTCGGAGTGCGGCTTGCGGGCGGCGAGGACATCCGATCCAAGATCGTGGTCGCCAACGCGACGGCGCGCACGATCTTCACCAGGCTGATCGAGCCCGGTCAGTTGCCTGAGGATTTCAATCGCGACATCGCCAACATCCGTTGCGAAAGCACGGTGTTTCGCGTCAACCTGGCCCTGAAGTCGCTGCCGGACGCCCCTGTCTTCGCGCAGGCCGCGCACGATGGCGGCGTCCTGCCGCAAATGACGATCGCGCCCAGCGTCGCCTATATGGAACGCGCGCATCGCATCTCCCAGGAGGGCGAGATCGCCGACGAGCCATTCCTGATCGTCAAGGTGCCGTCGATGGTGGATCCGACGCTGGCGCCTCCCGGGCACCACATCATGAACGTCTTCGGCGGACATGCGCCCTATACGCTCGCCAAGGGCAGCTGGGACGAGCGGCGCGAGGAATTGTGGGAGAATGTCCTGAAGGTCCTCAAGACCCAGTTCCCGGATATCGAGGATCACATCCTGCACCGGCAGGTCATCACGCCGCTGGATCTGGAGCGGATTTTCGACCTTCCGAACGGTCATGTGCATCACGGTGAAATCAGCGCCGACCAGATGTTCTTCCGCCGGTTCTCGCCGAACTATGCCGATTATCGCAGCCCGATCGAAAGGCTTTATCAGGCCAGCGCATCGGTTCATCCCGGCGGCGGCGTCACCGGCGTTCCCGGGCACAACGCGGCCAAGGTGATCCTGGAAGACCGCGGGAAATGGAGCTGAGCCATGCTTATCGATTTTTCCAGCCGCCCGCCGCTGCCGGAGTTTTCCCCGGCGGCTCCGCATCTGAGCAATTATCGACGGGTCTATGAGGCAAGCGAGACCCTCTCGGCCGGCTCGCAGGCCGCTCGAGGGTTGGATGGATACCTGGAGACCTATGAACGGCTTGGAACGCGGCATGTCGTGCTGAAGGCACGCGATCTCAGCACGACCTTCGGTTTCAAGATCGCGAACGAATCGGTGGCGGATTTCGTGAAATCGCACGGCCCGCGCTTCATCGGCTTCGCGGGCGTCGATCCGTACCAGGCGGATGCGGTGGCCGCGTTCGATCACGCGGTCAACCACCTCGGACTGCGTGGCCTCAATCTTCAGTGCTTCGAGCTGAAGATGGCGCCGGACGACGCGCGGCTCTTCCCGCTGTACGAAAAGGCGATCGAGCTCGATGTGCCGGTCAACATCCACTGCGGCATCAACTTCTCCACGCAGACGCCGATGTCGGTGGGCAAGCCGGAATATCTGGACAACGTCATGGTCCGCTATCCGGAATTGCGGGCCATAGCCTCGCCGCCCGGGTGGCCCTGGGTGCAGGAACTGATCGGCGTGGCCTGGCGGCATCCGAACCTTTACATCGGCCTTCTTGCGGTCCGTCCCAAGCTGCTGGCGAAGGCGCATTCAGGATACGAGCCGCTACTCCAGTATGGCCGCACCATCCTGAAGCAAAAAATGATCTTCGGCTCGGCTTTCCCGATGATGCCGGTCGACACCGCGGTCGGCGAAATGAACAGCCTCGACTTGAGTGACGAGGTGCGCAAATTGTGGCTGCACGACAATGCCGCGCATTTTCTCAGGCTCGCCCCCGGCAATGAAGCGGTGCGTTAGATGTCTTTTCGCAACGATGAGGCTTGCTTTTCGGCTCGCATGGCGAGACAGGATTCCTACTTATTTTCGAATGAAAAGCTGAATTTGCATGTCGGATCTGAAAGCCAGATCCCGGGGGAGCGCCGGAAGGACCATGGCTGTTAGCCGCGACGATCAAGTGGTCGACCGCCGTCGCAGCCTTGTCGAGGCAGCGGTCAAGGTCATTTCGAAACGGGGCCTGACGGGCGTCACAATCAACTCGATCGCCGCAGAGGCAAAATGCTCCTACGGCGTGGTCTCCTTTCATTTCCAATCGAAGGAAGGCATCATCTTCGCCGCGCTGGATCATACGGCCGCGGAATACGAAGCCTACCTCACTCGCCTCAACGCCTCGGCGCTCGGCCCGGCGGATCGCATCCGTCGCATGATCGATACCGACTTCAGCCGCAAGGCCGCGGGGCGGGACAGCATCGCATTGTGGCTGGCTTTCTGGGCGGAGGCGGTTCGGGTTCCGGCCTATCACAAAAGATGCGCGGAACTGCGCGAGTACTACAACCGGGCCGTTTGCGCCGATATGGCCGAGCTTGCGCAACTGCGCGGAATGACGATCGCTGCCCAGCAATTGGCGATATCGTTGAATGCCTTGATCTCGGGATTGTGGATCGAGAATCTGGTGTCCAACATGTCCATCACCGAGGGGCAGAAGATCGGTCACGAAGCCTGCCTTGCCTTCATGCGGCTGCATTTTCCAGAGGATTTCTGACGGCCGGGACAGGTGCCCGGCCTTTATCTCACGCCTGTGCGGACAAATGCCCGGTGAGAACGTTCACGACATTTGTGCCGATCGCCTCGATCGCATAGCCGCCCTCCATCACGAACAGGGAAGGTGTCTTCAGCGAGCCGATGCGACGCCCGATCTCGACGAAATCGGCGTTCGTCAGCTTGAAGTGCGAGATCGGATCTTCCTCGAAGGCATCCACCCCCAACGAGACGACCAGACGCTCGGGAGCAAACGCCGCTATGCGATCGATCGCCCGGTCAAGTGCTGCGCCCCAGGTGGAAAAATCCGATCCCCAAGCCAGCGGGAGATTGAGATTGAAACCCTGGCCAGCCGCTTGCCCGGTCTCGTCGGCGAAACCGATATAGTAGGGATACTCCTGAACCGGATCGCCATGGATCGAAACGGTCAGCACGTCATCGCGATCGTAGAAAATATCCTGCGTGCCGTTGCCGTGGTGGTAGTCGACGTCAAGCACGGCGACGCGCCGCGCGCCGGTGTCGCGGAAATACTGCGCGGCGATGGCGGCGTTGTTCAGGAAGCAGTAGCCGCCGAAATAGTCGCGGCCTGAATGGTGTCCGGGCGGACGGCAGAGCGCGAAGGCCGAAGGCTCGCCCGCGTTGATGAACCTGGCCCCGGTCAAGGCGCAATCGACCGCGGAACGCGCAGCCTGCCAGGTGCCCTCCAGGATCGGGCTGCTCATGTCCACCGCGTAGCGACCGAGCTCGGCGCCCGGACGAATGGTGGGGATCATGCGCGTGCGACGCGGCGGCCAGATGTTCGGATAGGCAGGAATGGCTCCGACTTCCGCCACCCAGTCGGCCCAGATGTTTTCCAGAAACCGGACGAAATCCGGATCATGCACGGCAAGAACCGGCGAAAGGTCGAAGCTTTCGGGCCCGATGACCGGGCCGAGATCGGCGCGTCGCACCGCGTCGAGCACCAATTGGGCGCGGCGCGGAATCTCGAAGGCTTCCACCCATTTGCCCCGATAGAATTCGGTCTCGACGCTTTGCAATTTATGACGGTCGGAGAAGATTGTTTTCATGGCAAATCTCAACAGGGCAGATCGGGGCGTGTTTCGGGCGCGGTGAACCAGCCGCCCACGGCGCTCTCGTACGCGAAACCGACGCGGAAGACAGCCTGGTCATCGTAGGTGCGGCCGACCAATTGAATCCCCGTGGGCACGCCGGTTCCGGCGAAGCCCGAGGGCAGGGCCAGCACCGGGCAGCGGCTCAGCATGTTGAAGGGCCACGCCATGGTCCAGCCGAGATAGGAATCGATCGGCTTGCCGTTGATCGTGAGCGGGTCCCGCATCTCGAAATCGGCCCTCACCGCCGGCACCGCCAGTGTCGGGCAAAGGAAGAGGTCGTGTTCCTCCATCAGCGGGCCGAAATGCGCGTAGATACGGCCTTCGACATTGAGGCTTGAAAGATAGTCGCGCGTCGTCACCGCAAGCGATTTGCGGGCGAAGTCGGCGGCGTAGGTCGTCAGGCTCGACTGGCGGTCGTCCAGGTATTCCGCGAGCCAGGCGCCGAACAGTGTCGCGTGATGGGTCGCGGCGGCCTCGTAGACCTCCCACGACCATGGCAGGTCGACTTCGACCACCTCGGCTCCCAGCGAGCGGAAGACATCGACGGCCCGCAAGGTGTTCGCGCGAACATCGGGATCGATCTCCATGAAGCCGAAATCAAGCGAGTAGGCGATCTTCCAGCCGCGGACGCCACCTCGATCGATCGTCAGGTCCAGCTTGGGTTTCAGGGAAGCGATGTCGTTCGGATGCGGCCCGGCCAGGATATTCTGCATCAGCAGGCAATCCTCGACCGTCCGCGCCATGGGGCCGGGATGATTGTAGTGATCGAGGTTGAAGGGCGGTGTCGACGGCACGCGGCCGTAAGGCGGCTTGAAGCCCACGACGCCGCAGGCCGAGGCGGGAATACGAATGGAGCCGCCTATGTCGGAGCCTGTCGCCAGCGTCGTCAGACCGGCCGCCAGGGCTGCCCCCGAACCGCCCGACGAACCGCCGGGGGTGAAATCGCGGTTCCACGGATTGCGTGTGATTCCCCACTGGCGGGAATGGCAGAACGGCGCGCAGGAAAATTCCGGCGTGGTGGTGCGGGCATGCACGATCGCGCCCGCGTCCAGCAGGCGCTGCACGACCGGCGCGTTCGCCGAGGCGACATGGTCGGCGTAGAGAACCGAACCGTAGGTCGTGACCTTGCCTGCCATCATGTTTTCGTCCTTGAGGGCGGTCGCAATTCCTTCCAGCGGGCGCAAATCCGGGGCACGCGCGGCGTAGCGGGCTTCCGCGCGCCGCGCCTGCTCCATGGCCTCGTCGGCATAGGTGAAGCAGACGGCATTGAGGCTCTGCGCAGTCGAGCCGATGCGCGACAATTGCGCCTCGAGCACCTCCACGGGCGACAATTGTCCGGTCCGGAACAGGCGCAGCGCTTCCGATGCGCCGATATAGGCAAGGCTGCCGTCCGGCATGGCGTCTCCTGGGTCTCTGGCGGTTCAAAGATGCGTTATTTTGCCTCTTGTATGATTGATTGGTCAATCAGTTTGTTGACAGGTTCGCGTTTCCAATTACTGTAATCCCCAAGGCGCCGGGACGAAGAAGCGACCGAATGTCAACCAAGCAATCCAAGAGGGTGAACATGAGCGAATCGGATCGCGGCCAGATGAATGATCTGGCCCACAAACTGCGCAACGGCGCGATTTCCCGTCGCGAGTTCCTGGCGCGGAGCTCGGCACTTTTGGCGGCAGGCGCGGCCATGACCATGCCGGGCATGTCGTATGCCCAGACCGCCGAGCCCAAGGCCGGCGGCAAGATGCGGCTGGGGCTTCACAACGCCTCGCAGAACGACAATCTCGACCCAGGCACCTGGTCGACCAGCTGGACGGGAGCCAGCTTCAACGGCGGTGTCTACAACAACCTGGTCGAGATCCTGCCCGACGGCTCGGTCGCTCCCGATCTCGCCGAAAGCTGGGAGCAGGAGGACAAGGCCGCGACCTGGCGCTTCAAGCTGAGAAAGGGTGTCACCTTCCACAACGGCAAGAGCCTGACGCCCGAGGACGTGCGCCAATCCTTCCTGCATCACATGAAGCCCGACTCGACATCGGGCGCGCGCGCCATCGTTCAGCAGATCTCCTCGATCGATCTCGACGGGTCCGATGCCGTCGTCTTCAAGCTCGCTGACGGCAATGCGGACCTTCCTTACCTGATGTCGGACTATCACCTGTCGATCTTTCCGGCGCAGGAGGGCGGCGGCATCGACATCCAGTCGGGCAAGGGAACGGGCGCGTTTCTTCTCGACAGCTTCGAACCCGGCATCGCGACCCGGCTGAAGCGCAACCCGAACTATCACAAGAACAACAAGCCCTACCTGGACGAGGTCGAGTTCATCTCCATCCCCGACGCGACGGCGCGGCTCAACGCTTTGCTGACGGGCGAGGTGGATTTCATCCAGGACCTCGACATCCGCAATGTGCCAATGGTCGAGCGCAGCTCTGATTTCACTGTACAGCGCGTGCCGAGCCTGCGGCATTTCTCGTTCGACATGGATACGCGCGTTGCGCCGTTCGACAATCCCGATGTTCGTCTGGCGTTGAAATATGCGCTGGATCGGGACGACGTCATCGACAAGGTATTTCTCGGCGAGGGGCGCAAGGGCAACGACAACCCCGTCTCCTCGATCATGAAATACTATCATGAGCTGCCGCAGCGCGATTACAGCATCGAGAAAGCCAAGGAGCATCTGGCCAAGGCAGGGCTGACCAGCGTTTCCGTGGACCTTCACGTCGCGGACAACGCCTTCGCCGGCGCGATCGACGCGGCGGTTCTCTACCAGGAACACGCGGCCAAGGCCGGCATCACCATCAATGTCGTGCGCGAGGCGGCGGACGGCTATTGGGAAAATGTCTGGTTGAAGAAAAGCTTTGCCGGTGTGGACTGGTTCGGGAGGGCGACGGTCGACTGGCTGTTCTCGACGATCTACACGTCAAAGGCGCCGTGGAACGCGGGCTGGTCGAATGCGCGTTTCGACGAGTTGTGCGAGAAGGCGCGGACCGAGGCGGACGACGCCAAGCGCACGGCCTATTATGCCGAGGCGCAGCAGATCATCCATGACGACGGCAACCTGCTGACAGTCGCCTTCGTGGATTGGCGCAACGCCGTCTCCAACAAGCTGGGCTACGACAAGGTCGGCGGCCTGATGCCGCTCGACAATATGCGTATGTGCGAGCGCTGGTGGCTCAAGGCCTGACGCTGATTGATGTGGTCCGGGCGGGCGCGTAGACCCGCCCACTTGCTGTGAATGATCAGGCCGACCGTGCTTGCCGTGCTGCCGTGCGTTTTCGCGCATCATGCGGCTGACGGCCTGCGGTTGTCTGCATGAAGGCTTGTGCTGTTGTTTCGGAAAGGCTGGGAGGAAATTATGGAACGGGTGAATATCGCAGGCGGTGAACATCCAACGGCGTCCGCCGGCATGACGCCGACACGGCGTCGCTTTCTGGTAGGGGCGAGCGTCGTGGCCGGCATGGTCGCCTTGCCCGGCCTGTCCTGGGCTCAGGACAAGCCAAGGCAAGGCGGGAAGCTGCGTTACGGCATGAATGACGGTTCGCAGCAGGACACCCTCGATCCGGCAAGCTGGGCGACGGTGATGACAGGCTTTGCCTTCAACGGGTCGCTCTGCAACAATCTCGTGGAATTGCTGCCGGACGGCTCGCTTGCCGGCGACCTCGCCGAGAGCTGGGCGGGCGAAGAGGGAGCGACCCGCTGGACCTTCATTCTGCGCAAGGGGGTGAAATTCCACGACGGCCGTCCGTTGACGCCCGAGGACGTGCGTCAATCGCTTCTGCATCATATGGGCGAAGGAAGCACGTCCGGCGCGCTGGCCATCGTCAAGCAGATCAAGCAGATCGACAAGCAAGGCGATGACAAGGTGATCTTCACCCTTGCGGAGGGCAATGCCGATTTTCCGTCCCTGATGTCGGACTACCACCTGTCGATCTTCCCGGCCAAGGAGGGCGGCGGCATCGATTGGCAAAGCGGCATCGGGACGGGCGCGTTCAAGCTTGAAAGCTTCGAGCCTGGCATCGCCGTCCGACTGAAGCGCAACCCCGACTATCACAAGCCTGGCCTGCCTCATTTCGACGAGGTGGAGGTGGTCAACATCTCCGACGCCACTGCCCGGCTCAACGCATTGATGACGGGCGAGGTCGACGTGATCGAAGACCTCGATATCCGCAACGTGGCGCTGGTCGAGCGGAATCCTCGCCTGAAGATCGTTCGCACGCCCAGCCTGCGGCATCTGACGTTCGACATGAACTGCTCCGTCGCGCCCTATGACAATCCAGCGGTGCGCAAGGCGCTGAAGCTCGCCATCGACCGGGACGACATCATCGCCAAGGTTTTCCTGGGCGAAGCCAAGAAAGGCAACGACAATCCGGCCGCCTCGATCATGCCGTTCTATGCCGAAACGCCGCCCCAGCACGCCTACGATCCAGATGCCGCGAAAGCCATTCTGAAGGAGGCGGGGCTCGACGGCGTGACGGTCGACCTCTCGGTCGCCGAAACCGCTTTTCCCGGCGCGGTCGATGCGGCGGTTCTGTTCAAGGAACATGCGGCCAAGGCCGGGATCACGGTGAACATCGTCCAGGAGGCGGACGACGGCTATTGGGACAATGTCTGGCTGAAAAAGCCATTCAACGCCTCCGACTGGTACGGGCGCGTCACACTCGATTGGCTGCTTGCCACGTCCTACACCTCGGACGCGCCGTGGAACAACACCGGCTTCAAAAAGCCTGGCTTCGACGCGCTCGTCAAATCGGCGCGCGCCGAGATGGATCAGGCAAAGCGCGCCAAGACCTATGCCGAAGCGCAGCAGATGCTGCATGACGAAGGCGGAGTGATCACCGTGGCTTTCGTTTCATGGCGTCTCGCCATGACGACGGATATCGGTCATGCAGCATTGGGCGGCATCCTGCCCGCCGACAATCATCGCGGCGCCGAGCGCTGGTGGCGGACGGATGCATGATCCTGTGTCCGCCGTCGGCGGAGTGATATCACGCAAGCGAGCGAACGAGCGGAGAGCGCGACGCATGACGACCAAATCCCACCCGATCCTGTCCATGGCGGCGAGCCGGATCGGCTTGGGACTGCTCAGCCTTGTGATCGTATCGCTGATCATCTTCTCGGCCGTCAGCTTTCTGCCCGGCAGCTACGCTTCCGCCATTCTCGGTCAGAACGCCACGCAGGCGGCCATCTCGGCGATGGAGATAAAACTGGGACTGAACCGCCCCTGGTTCGTGCGTTATCTCGCCTGGCTGGGGGCGGCGGCCACGGGAGACATGGGGCTTTCGTTTTCGGGGCGCCCGGTGATGGCACTGATCGGGCCGCGCTTGAAGAACACGCTCGTTCTGGCCTCGATCACCGCAGCCATCGCCGTGCCGCTCTCGATCACGCTCGGCATCGTCTGCGCACGGTATCGGGGTCGGTTCATCGACAAGTTCCTGTCGACCTCGACACTTGCCTCGATCTCGATCCCTGAATTCTTCGTGGCCTACGTTGTCATGATGGTGCTGGCGGTGAAGCTGCAGTTGTTCCCTTCGATGGCCGGCATTCGCAACGGCATGGGACTGGGCGAGCAGCTCTACCGCATGGTGCTGCCGATCCTCACTTTGTTGCTGGTCATTCTGGCCCATATGGTACGCAACACGCGCGCCGCGATCCTGTCGGTGATGGCCAGTCCCTATGTCGAGATGGCCCGCCTCAAGGGCGAGCCGGAGAAACGCGTGGTCATCCGTCAGGCGCTGCCCAACGCGATCGGCCCCATCGCCAGCGTGGTCGCGCTGAATCTCGCCTATCTCATCTCCGGTGTCGTCGTGATCGAGGTCGTGTTCGTCTATCCCGGCGTCGGCCAGGCGATGATCGATGCCGTGCGCAATCGCGATGTTCCGGTCATCCAGGCCTGCGCACTCATTTTCGCCGCTGCCTATATCGGCTTCAACCTGATCGCCGACATCATCTCGATCGTCAGCAATCCGCGCCTGCTGCATCCGCGTTGAGGGAGAGAACCATGCAGCAAAGCCTCGAAGTCCGATCCGTCGCCCCCAACCGGCTCCTGCGCGCGCTGAAACTTGTTCGTTCGGCGCCGCCGACCGCGAAGTTCGGCATGGTGGTCGTCTCCATCTATGCCTTCGTCGCCCTCTTTGCCCCGTTGCTGGCGCCGTACGGCGAAGTCGAGGTCGTCTCGCGCGTTCCTTTCGAGCCGTGGAGCGCCAGCCATCTTCTGGGCACCGACCAGCTAGGCCGCGATTTCCTGTCGCGCCTGATTTTCGGCGCGCGGAACTCCATTTCGATCGCGCTGCTCACCACGGCCATATCCTTCGTCATTGGCTGCCTGCTGGGTGTCCTCGCGGCACTGGTCGGAGGGATCGTCGACCAGGCGATCTCGCGTCTCGTCGATGCGCTGATGTCGGTCCCCGATCTGATCTTCACGCTGATGATCCTCTCGATCTTCGGCTCCTCGGTGACGAACCTGATCCTGATCATCGCGGTCCTCACCTCGACGCGTTTCTACCGCATCGCGCGGGCGGCGGCGCTGAATGTCGCAAGCCTGGATTTCGTCGAACATGCCAAGGTGCGCGGGGAAAGCCTGCTGTGGATCGCGGTCAACGAGGTCTTTCCCAACATCCTGCCTCTGATCCTGTCCGAACTGGGCATGAGGTTCTGCTTCATCTTCCTGAATATCGCGGCTCTTTCCTTTCTTGGGGTCGGCATTCAACCGCCAACCGCGGAATGGGGATCGATGGTCCGTGACAATGCGGCGCTGATCAACATGGGCGATATCACGCCCCTCATTCCCGCTGCGGCCATCGCCTTTCTGGCTATTGCGGTGAACTTCGTGGTCGACTGGCTCCTGAACCGGGCAAGCGGCCTGAGCGAGGAAGGGTGAGACGATGAAAGGCCAGACCGTGACCGCGACGCCGACCGTACCCGTCATCGACATTGTCGACCTGAAGATAGAGGCGAAATCGAACGACCAGTGGTCGAAGATCGTCAACGGCGTCAGCCTGTCGATCCGTCCCGGAGAAGTGCTTGGATTGGTCGGCGAGTCCGGAGCCGGCAAATCGACGCTTGGGCTGGCGGCCCTGGGTTACCTTCGTCCAGGCGCCAAGGTCACCGGCGGCGAGGTGCGACTGTCGGGACACAACATCCTCGCTGTTCCGGAAGAGGAGCGGCGCAAGTTCCGCGGCACCAAGGTCGCCTATGTCGCGCAGAGCGCGCAGGCAGCCTTCAATCCGGTGCATCGCCTGATGGACCAGATCGTCATGGTCGCCGTCGATCGCGGCGGGATGACGCGCGGAACGGCGGAGAAACGCGCGCTCGACCTGTTCCGGGCCCTGCAGCTTCCCGATCCGCAAAACTTTGGCAGGCGCTACCCGCATCAGGTTTCGGGTGGACAGTTGCAGCGCGCCATGGTCGCCATGGCGATGATCTGCAACCCGACCCTGATCATCTTCGACGAGCCGACCACCGCGCTCGACGTGACCACACAGGTCGAGGTCCTGATCTCGATCCGCAAGGTCATCGAGGATTACGGCGTGGCGGCGATCTACATCACCCATGACCTTGCGGTCGTCGCCCAGGTCGCGCATCGGGTAGCGGTTCTTCGCTATGGCGAAGTGGTGGAGGAGGCACCCATCGCGCAGATCATGGAACGTCCCGTCCATCCCTACACGAAAAGCCTGTGGGCGGTGCATGAAATGCCGGTCGACCATGACGCCCAGCATGGCGGCAAGGGCGCGCCGCTCCTGGCGATCGCCGGCCTCGGCGCGCACTATGGCGATTTCCAGGTTCTGACTTCGATCGATCTCGAAGTGGGGCGAGGCGAGACCGTGGCGCTGGTCGGCGAATCCGGGTCGGGAAAATCGACGCTGGGCCGGGTCATCGTCGGACTGAAGGAATTGTCGTCCGGGCAGGTGATCTATGACGGCAAGCCGTTGCAGGGCACCATACGCCGCCGGTCGCTGCAGACGCTGAAGCAGATCCAGATCATCTATCAGTCCGCCGATACCGCGTTGAACCCCCGCCAGACGGTGCGCAAGATAATCGGCCGCCCGCTGACGCTCTATCAGGGTCTGCGTGGCGCACGCCGCGAAGCACGGGTTCAGGAACTGCTGAATCTGGTCGAGCTGAACGAAACCCATATCGACCGCACACCCGGCCAGCTGTCGGGCGGGCAGAAGCAACGTATCGCCATCGCTCGTGCCCTTGCGGCCGACCCGCGGCTGATCGTCTGCGACGAGATCACGTCCGCGCTGGACAAAGTGGTCCAGGCGGAAGTGCTGCGCATGCTGATGAAGCTGCAGGCCCGCCTGGGCGTCTCTTACCTCTTCATCACCCACGACATCGAGGTGGTGCGTGCCATCGCCGACCGCGTCGCCGTCATGCAAAATGGTCGCATCGTCGAGCAGGGGGGCAAGGATCAGGTCCTGGCGCAACCCCATGCCGACTATACGCGCAAGCTGCTCGACTCCGTACCCGATATGGCGGTCGGCTGGTTGGACGGCATTGTCGCCGAGCGGGCCGCCTGAGCGCCTTTTGTAGGTTGCGGCTACCGGCTGGGCGGGCGAGAAAGATGAAATGGGGGCCTGCGGGATGGTCGTGAAGGAACGGGAATTCGACTACATCATCGTCGGCGCGGGATCAGCCGGATGCGTTCTGGCCGCGCGGCTGACGGAAGATCCCGACTGTCAGGTGTTGTTGCTCGAGGCCGGCGGCCGCGACCGTTCGCTGATGATGTCGATACCGGCCGGGGTCTACAAGGTCTACCACGATCCGCGTTTCAACTGGAACTACGAGTCCGAGCCGCAGCCGGAGCTCGGCGGACGGCGCATTCCGGTGCCGCGCGGGCGCACGCTGGGCGGCTCGTCATCGATCAATTCCATGGTCTATCTGCGCGGCCATCCGGCCGACTACGACGCATGGGCGGCGCAAGGGTTGACCGAGTGGAGCTTCGGTCATTGCCTGGCCTATTTCCGCCGGTCCGAGACGTCGGATCGGGGCGCCTCGCTTTATCGTGGAGGCGATGGGCCGTTGCATGTGCAGCGGGGGCGCCTGCAGTCGCCGATCTTCGACGCGTTCGAGGAGGCCTCGGCCACCGCGGGACACAGGCTGGTGGAGGACCTGAACGGCCCGGACGCGGTGGGGATCGGCCGGCTCGACAGCACCAAGGTCGGGGGCAGACGTTGCAGCGCGGCGGTCGCCTATCTGCGTCCGGCGGCCACGCGCAGGAACCTCGTCGTGGCAACGGGCGCATTGGTGCATCGCGTCATCATCGAAGGCCAGCGCGCGACGGGCGTGGAATACTCCCATGGCGGCGAAGTCCACACCCTGCAGGCGCGGCGCGAGGTCGTCCTGTGCGGCGGCTCGATCAACTCGCCCCAGCTTTTGATGCTGTCGGGGATCGGCCCCGCGGACCATCTGCGCAGCCTCGGCATCAAGCCACTGATCGATCAGCCATATGTGGGGGCCAATCTGCAGGACCACCTTGATCTCGGCATGTCCTTCCGCTGCACGGAACCGGTGTCGCATGCCTGGATGGGATCGCCTTACGGCAAATTGCGGGTCGGCCTCGAATGGATGATACGGCAATCCGGCCCTGCCGCCTCCAATATCTGGGAAATCGGCGGCTTTGCCCGGGCGATGGCGGATTCGGACCTGCCGACGGTGCATTATCACGTGGCGCCGATGAAGATCGATTCCAGGCCCGATGGCAGCTTCGGCCTGTCGCATGGCTTCGCCCTGCACCTGTCGCAATTGCGCCAGCGCAGCACCGGGCGTCTGACGCTGCAAAGCGCCTCGCCGAAGCACGCGCCACGGATCGATTTCCGGTTCTTCTCGCATCCCCGCGATATCGTGGAGATGCGCGAAGGCGTGAAGGTGACGCGCGAGATCGCCATGCAGGCACCTTTGAAGCGGTTGGGAACGCTGGAGGTCGCCCCGGGCGTTTCGGCACGATCGGATGCCGAAATCGACGACGCGCTGCGCGCCTCCGTCAACACGGAGTTTCATCCCTCCTGCACCTGCAAGATGGGAGTGGGCGAGGACGCCGTCGTCGACCCGCAGTTGAAGGTGCGCGGCATCGATGGTCTGCGCGTCGTCGATGCTTCGGTGATGCCGCATGTCGTGGGCGCCAACCTCAACGCGACGGTGATCATGATCGCGGAGAAGGCGTCCGACATGATGCGTGGACGGCCAGCGTTGGAACCGGTGCGTGTCGGCGCGCAGCCCGATGGGCTGGTGCGCGAAATCCTCAACCTGCGGGCGGCTTGACCGCCTCGCGTGGCGCGAACAGATTGCGTTGAACGCGCTGGTCCTCGATGGCCATGAACTCGGCGCGCAGCCAATCACGCACCTTCTGCACCTCAGGCCGCCTGGCCGCCGAACGGCGGGCGACGAGATGATAGAAAGCGCCTGTGCGGAGCGGGGTGCGACCGGCCGGCACGAGGCCGCCGGAGAGGACCTCTCCCGCAACCACGTGCCACCAGCCAAGCGCGATGGCCTGTCCCTTTATTGCGCCTTGGATGACCAGCGCGTAGTCGGAAAACGCCAACTCCGTCGCCTCGCGGAAATGACCAAGGCCAACCGCGGCCAGGAAGGTCGGCCAGGGGATACGCATCTTGCCAATCAGGCTGGCCAGGATGTGGCCCTTTAATCCTCGCAGGCCGTCGATCGGCCCATGCGTATGCAAATAGCCGGGACTGCAGACCGGAATGACGACTTCCTCCACCAGCGGCCAGGACTCGATCTCGTCGCCCTCGGGGAATGCGTAGCGAACGCCGATGTCGGCGGCCCCGAGCGAACCATAAGGTTCGCCATGGATGAGATCGAGACGGATCTGTACTCCCGGCACGTCTTGGCGGAACTTGTCGAAGTGCGGCATCAACCAATGAATGGCGAAAGCGGAGGTGACCGACAGCGTCACGACATCGCCGGCGTTGGCGCCGGCCTGTATGTCGCAGACAGCTTCCTCGATGCGGTCGAAGCCCTGCCGTACCGCGCGCTGCAGCACGCGTCCTTCCTCGGTCAGCTCAAGTCCCGTCGAGCGGCGCAGAAACAGCTTGGTGCCCAGGTGCTGCTCCAGCCGCGAGATCATCCGGCTGATCGCGGGCTGCGTCACGTTGAATTCGCGCGCCGCAAGCGTGAAGTTCTGGTGCCGCGCCGCCGCCTCGAACATGAAAAGCGCTCCGGGCGAGGGCAATCTGGCGCGCAGCGGCATGACGGCAGCGGTTCCTGAGGCATGACTTCAAGTTATAGTGTGCCTACAATTTCTGCCCTGGGCAAGCAATGTGCGAATGGTAGTCTGATTTCAGATTTGGGCAGGGCAAACCGGTCCCGCCAAAAGGGCCCTTCATGTCTTGCGCCTATCCTCATCTCTTTTCATCGCTCGAGATCCGCGGGCACGACATCCGCAATCGCATCCTCTCGACTGGCCACCAGACCTATCTGGCGCGAGGAAATCTGCCCGGCGACGACATGGTCGCCTATCACGAGGCGCGGGCGAAGGGTGGTGTCGGGCTTATCATCAACGAGGCGGCGCGCTTTCATGCCTCGACGCTCGGCGAGGCACCGGACCTAGCGCTTCTGAGCGACGACGCGATCCCGCATTACGCTCGGCTGGCGAGCGCCGTGCACCGGCATGGCGCCAAGCTGTTCGGGCAATTGTCGCATTCCGGCAGGGTTACACGGCGCATGATGAACGGGATGCGCGGCGTAGTCTTCGCGCCCTCGTCGACGCCGGAAAACCGCTTCCACGTGGTTCCGCGCGAGATGCCCGCCGAGATGGTGGCCGAAATAATCGCCTCGGCCGCGCAAGCCGCGCGGCGTTACGCGGAAGCCGGCTATGACGGCGTCGAACTCATGGCGAGCCACGGCCTGCTGTTTGCTCAGTTTCTCAATCCGGGCGTGAACCGTCGCGAGGACATGTATGGCGGTTCCGCCGAGAACCGGCTCCGCCCCTTGCGCGAAAGCCTGATCGGCGTGCGCCGCGCCGTGGGCGAGGACGTGGTGGTGGGCCTTCGCATTTCGGTCGACGAAGCCGATGAGGGCGGGCTGGACCAGGAAGCCGTCCTCGCCATTTGCCGCCAGCTTTCCGAGGAGGGCCTGGTCGACTACATCAACACGACGCTGGGTACGATGGCGAGCCTGGGCGGTTCGATCCATGTCGTGCCGCCCATGGAGATTCCGCCAGCCTATGTGGCGGCCAAGGCGGCGACGATCCGGGCCGCCGTCTCGGTTCCGGTTTTCGTCGCCGGCCGTATCAACCAGCCGCAAATCGCGGAAGGTGTCCTGGCGGCTGGCGAAGCTGATATGTGCGGCATGACGCGGGCGCTGATCGTCGACCCCGATATGCCGCGCAAGGCGCGCGAGGGACGTTCGGACGAAATCCGCGCCTGCATCGGCTGCAACCAGGCCTGCATTGGCCATTTCCACGCCGGCTACTCGATTTCCTGCATCCAGAATCCTTCGTCCGGCCGGGAACTGCGTCTTCCGGCAGCGGCGCCGACCGCCGGCCGATCGTTGAAGGTGCTGGTGGCCGGTGGTGGTCCCGCGGGGATGAAGGCCGCGGTAACCGCCGCCGAGATGGGGCATAAGGTGATCCTGTCGGAAGCATCGCCGCGGCTCGGCGGACAGGCGCTGCTGGCGCAGCTTCTGCCGGATCGTTTCGAATTCGGCGGCTTGGTCACCAATCTGGCGACGGAACTGGCGCTGCGTCAGGTCGAGGTACGGTTGAACAGCCGCGTCACCCGGGGTTTCGTCGAGACCGTCGCGCCCGATGGCGTCATCGTCGCGACGGGCTCGGCCCCGGTCGGAAGCGAGGTGGAGGGACAGGAAGCCGCGCATGTCGTCGAGGCGGTCGACGTGCTGGCGGGGAAAGTGCTGCCGGGCGCGCGCGTCGTCGTGGCCGACTGGCGCTGCGACTGGATCGGCATCGGCCTCGCCATGCAGCTCAACCGCAAGGGGCACCATGTGCGCCTGGCGGTGAACGGCATTTGCGCCGGGCAAAACCTGCAGCAATATGTGCGCGATCACTGGGCCGGGAAACTGCATGAGGCAGGGATCGAGGTCATCCCCTATGCCAGGCTTTTCGGCGTCGATGGCGATACCGCCTATTTCCTGCACGGAGCAAGTGGCCAGCCGATCGTTGTGGAAGGAGTCGATACGGTCGTGCTCGCTTCGGGCAATGCGCCCGACACCGCGCTTGAGCGTGAGCTTGGGGGCACGGACGTGCCGTTCGTCACCATTGGCGACTGCACGATCGCCCGCAGCGCCGAGGAGGCGATCTATGACGGCGTCGCGTCAACGCGTGCCTTTCTCGCCCAGGTCGCAACGAATACCGGCTCCTTACCCACAGGTGCCCGATGACGGTTTCGAAGTTGCTGCGGCCGCAAACGCTGGCGATCGTGGGCGCCAGCCCCAAGCCCGAAAGCTTTGGAGCGAATCTGCTGCAGTCGATCCGCTATCTCGGGTTCCCCGGACAGGTCTATCTGGTCAATCCGCGCTACGACCAGATCGACGACCAGCCCTGCTATCCCGATGTGGCGTCGATACCGGGCGGCGTCGATTGCGCCGCGCTCGCCGTCGGCGATGCCCTGCTCGTAGACAGCTTCGCTTCCGTCGCCGAGGCAGGCGTGGGAGGCGCCGTGCTCTTCAGCCGCGCCTACGGGCAGACACCCGACGGTCGCACGCGCGGCAAGGCTATCGCCGATGTTGCGGTAAAAGCAGGGATGGCTGTGTGCGGCGCCAACTGCATGGGCTTCGTCAATCTGGTGGACCGCCTGCAGGTCACCGGCATGCCGTTTCGTTCCTTGCCCGCGCCGTCCGGGGTGGCGCTGATATCCCATTCGGGATCGACCTGGTCGGGTCTCGTCGGGAACCGGCGGCAGATGGGCTTCGACTACGCGATCTCGGCCGGCCAGGAGTTGGTGACGACCGTGGCGGACTATATCCGCTTCCTGCTGGAGGAGACCGATGCGCGGGTGATAGCCTGCGTTCTGGAAACCGTCCGCGATCCCGAGGGCTTCCTCGCCGCCGCCAGGCTTGCCGAGGCCAAGGGCGTGCCCATCGTCGCGCTGAAGCTCGGTCGCAGCGAGGCGGGACGCCATTTCGCGATCTCGCATTCAGGAGCGCTTTCCGGTTCGAACGAAGCCTATGAGGCGGCTTTCGCACGTTACCGCGTGATTCAGGTGCGCACGCTCGATGAACTGCTGGACACGGTGGAATTGTTGGAGCTGACGCGTCCGATGATGGCACCCGGCGTTGCGCTCGGCACCGATTCCGGCGGCGAACGGCAATTGATTTCCGATCTCGCCGCCGATGTCGGCCTGTCCTTCGCGCCGCTGGCGCCTGCGACCCGCGCGGCGGTCGAGGCGTATCTCGACCCCGGCATGGAAGCCTCCAACCCACTGGATTACTGGGGCGACGGAGCCGACGTCATGGCGCCGGTGCTGAGCGAGATGGCGAAAGATCCCGATGTCGGCATCGTGGTGATGGCGACGAACCTGCCGCCGGACCGGAATTTTTCCGAACTGTCGGCCGCGGCGATCCGCAAGGTGCACGCGCGGACGGACAAGCCCGTCGCCGTGATGGGCAATATCGCCACGACCCTATCGCCGGTCATCGCCGAGGACCTTCGGGAAAGAGGGATCGCGGTCCTCATGGGGACCGGCAGCGGCCTTGCGGCCTTGCGGCATCTGCAATCCTACCGGTTCGGCCGCCATGGTTCGGAAGACGTCGTTGCCATACCCTTGTCAGCCGATGCGGCGGCGATTGTCGACGCAGCACCCCTCGACAGTCTGCGCAGCGCCGATGGCTTCAGGCTGCTGGAACTGGCCGGCATCCCCGTAACGCCTTTCGCCGATATCCACTCGCCGCAGGACATCGCCGCCTTTGCCGGCAAGCACGGATGGCCGATCGCGCTCAAGATCGATGACGCCGCCATTCCGCACAAGTCCGATCTCGGCGGAGTGGTGCTCAACCTCAAAGGCGCCGATGAGGCGCTTGCTGCTTACCAGGCACTGCACAGTCGCCATCCCGCAGCGCCGATCCTGGCGCAAACCATGGCATCAGGCGTCGAATTGATCCTCGGGATGACCACGGATCCGGATTTCGGTCCGATCGTGACGCTGGGTCTGGGCGGGGTCTTCGCCGAAGTGCTGCGCGACGTCGCGACCCTCATTCCTCCTTTCGGCGTCGCCGAGGCGCGGCGGGCGCTGGAGGGGTTGCGCGGACATGCCTTGCTGACCGGCGCGCGGGGCAGGGGGCCCGTCGACATGGGTGCGCTATGTACGCTGGTATCCCGTTTCAGCGCGATGGCGGTCGGAGCGAAGGAACGGATCGTCGAAATCGAGATAAATCCGATTATGGCCGGCCCGAACGAGGCCGTCGCCGTCGACTGCCTCACATTGCGCCACAGGAAGGCCCGTCACGATGTCCGATGAGTATGAAACTATCCGCGTCGACGTGAGCGACGAGGGGATCGCGCATATCGTGCTCAACCGCCCGCGTGTTCTGAATGCCATCAACTCCGTGCTGATGCGCGAGGTGACGGAGGTCTTGAGCGGCCTGCAAAAGGAGCCGTCGATTCGCTGCTTCGTGCTTTCGGGCGAAGGCCGTTCGTTTTCCGCCGGCTTCGATCTGAAGGAGTCGGCCGCGGCAGGCAATCGCAGCGTCGCCGAGTGGCGGCGCGTGCTGGAGGCTGATTTCGATTTCGTCATGCAGTTCTGGGATTGCCCGAAGCCGACCATCTCGGCCATCCACGGTCATTGCATCGGCGGCGGGCTAGAACTGGCGGTGGCATGCGATATCGCGATTGCCTCACGTGATGCCGTCTTTGGCGAGCCCGAGGTGCGCTTCGGGTCAGGGATCGTCGCCATGGTGCTGCCGTGGATGATCGGCCCGAAGCATTCCAAGGATATGCTGCTGACGGGTAACGATAAGATCACTGCGGAACGGGCCGCCGAGATCGGTCTCGTGACGGAGACGGTTCTTGAGGGCCAACATGTCTCGAGAGCCTTCGAAAAGGCGCGGGAAATCGTCGCCGCGGCGCCGTTGTCCGTCGAACTGACGAAGCGCGCAATCAACCGCAGCTTCGATATGCGCGGCATGCGTAACGCTCTCCTTGCCGGGGTCGAAACCGATGTGTTCATTGAAACCGCCGGCGGTGCCGAAAGGTTGGAATTCAACCGCATCCGGGCCGAGCAAGGATTAAAGGCAGCTATTGCCTGGAGAAACAGCCGCTGATCGTTTGTGGAGCCGCTCTATGTTGGAAACAAGGTCAGCATTGGCGCGCAAAGGAAAGGGTGTGCGCCACGGCGGCACGCAGCTTTGCAGGATCGACGCTTGTCACAAATCCTGTGTGTCGCAGGTGCTGCACCAACCGTTCCGTGGCCAGATTGCCGGCCGCCCCTGGCGCATAAGGGCATCCGCCAAGACCACCGACGGCGCTGTCGAAGCTGCGCATGCCAAGCTTCAGCGCCACGTCGACATTCGCCAACGCCTGGCCGGACGTATCGTGGAAATGGCAGGCCAGCCGACCGACGGGAACGGCCTCGATCACCTGCGTCAGCATCATGTCTATCCGCTCGGGAGTGGCACGGCCGATCGTATCGGCCACGGCGATTTCTCCGCAGCCGATCTCCAGCAATCGTTCTGAGACCGCACGCGCCGCGGATGGCGGGATCGCTCCTTCAGGGTGAAATTCGTTGCTATGCCGATCGGCAGCTCGAACGTGCCGATGACGTTCTCGATCATGCAGTTGGCCAGCGTGAGCGGAAGACCGCCGCGCCCGAAAACCTGCCGCTCGTCGTTGCTGAGCGATGCCGCCTGCACCACCCGGTCCAGTCGCTCGGCGGGAGAGAGATTGCGCAGGCCCTCCAGGCGCGAATTGATCGCCGGAGCCGCGGCGCCCTGCTGCAAACCAGTCAAAGGAACTCCTCCCGAAATTTTTCCCTCTTGATTTGAAGATGGCCGCCTCGGTACCCTGGTGCAAAGGTACAATTTTTGGAAATTGTCTGAAACTGTACCCAAAGGAGGCCAGATGACGGCCGGAGACGGACGGAGCGCGCGGCCCGCGACCTTGGTCGATGGCGTCGTCCGCAGACTGCAGGCGGAAATCAGCAGTGGAACGCTGCCTTCCGGCCATCGCCTCCTGTCGATCCGCAAGGCTGCGGAGGAATTCGGCGTCTCCAAGAACACCATCGTCGAGGCTTATGATCGGCTGGTGGCGGCGGGCGCTCTCATGGCAAAAGCCGGGTTCGGGTTTTTGTCGTGGCATCCGCCGGGGAAGCGGCCGGCTCCTCGCGACCCAGACACGTCGCCGAGGCAGTCGACGCCGCCTCGCTTCTCGCGGCCCAGTTGGAGCAGAGCTTTCAGATCCGCGTCGGCGATGGGCGGCCGCCGCCGTCATGGACGGAACAATCCGAAATCCGCCGCCATCTTGGCGCCCATGGCCGTACCGCCGACGCCGAGGCTTACGGCTCCGCGCTTGGCTTCCTGCCACTCAGGCAGCAGCTTGCGCGCCGGCTCGCGGACCAGCACATCCGGACCGGCGAAGACAACATTCTTTTGACCTTCGGTGCGAACCACGCACTCGACCTGGTAATCCGCGCCATGCTGTCGCCGGGCGATACCGTGCTGGTCGACGAACCAGGTTACTACCCGCTCTTTGCCAAGCTGACGCTGGCTCAGGTCAGGATGCTGGGCGTAACGCGCGCGCCCGAGGGTCCCAGCGTCGAGGACTTGGTGGCGAAGCTTGCATCGGAGCGGCCCAAGCTTTTTTCACGCAATCGCTCGGTCACAATCCGACTGGCAGTTCGACCACGCCCGCGGTCGCGCACGCCATTTTGACCGCGGCTGACAGGCATAGTCTGGTCGTGGTCGAAGATGATCCGTTTGTCGACCTGCCGATTGCGTCGAGCAATCGGTTGGCGACGCTCGACCAACTGAACAACGTTATTTCGATCGGCACCTTTTCCAAGACGCTGTCGGCAAGTCTGAGATCCGGCTTCATTGCGGCACGCTTTGACCGGGTTGCCGCGCTGGCGGAACTGAAAATGCTCACCACTGTCAACAGCTCCGGCCATGTGGAGCGGTTGCTCCACCGCCTGCTGGTTGACGGCCACTACGACCGACATCTGAAGCGGCTGGGGCAGCACATCGAAACCGCGTCGGATCGGGTTGAAACCAAACTCCGCCAAGCGGGTCATAGCATCTTCGTGGAATCGGGAAACGGATATTATGTCTATCTGCTGCTTCCCGACGGATTGGACGACATCGCCCTGGCGCGGGAGGGCGCCAAGGAACGTCATATGCTCCTTGAACGATCGAGTGGGAGCGACGGGAGCGTGGATCGGTTACTGCTCCTTCTTGAACAAGTCCTGGAAGATGAGCCGGCCCCAAATGCGGTCGCGTGCGTGCACCAGCGCGCCACCCTCGTCGAGCTTTCCCAGTATGACGGGTGCGAACCCGAGTTGTCTGGCCAAATCCGCCACGGGAGCGATCGCGTGCTCGTCGTCGCTCGACAGAAAGACGACCCGGTGCCCACCCTCGACGATCGGATCGGCAGCCAGGGTGGCCGCAATCAGGTGATTGAAGCCTTTCACGAACTTGGCGCCGGTGAACGCCTTCGCGACGAAGGCGGAGGACGGGAGACCGTCCAGCTCCTCAGGGGGAAGCAACGCGTTCATCGCGTCGATGACCGTCTTGCCTTTCCAGCTCGGCAAGGCCTTCGCAACCTCGCGATGCTGCTCGAACGGGACCGCCAAGAGGATTGTGTCAGCCTCGAGTGCTTCCCGCAGCGACGTGGCGACGACCGTGGGTCCAATCGCCCGGGCCTGCGGCGCCAGCGCCTCGGGAGGCCGGCGGCTCGCAACGACCACGTTGATGTTCCTACGGGCAAAGGCGTGGGCGAGGGCCTGGCCTACCTTGCCGAATCCTACAATCGCATAGCTCATGATAATTCTCCGATCCGTGTTGATGTTGAATCCCGCATCTTTCAGATGGCCGAGAAGCCGCCGTCGACAGACAGTTCCACCCCGTTCACGAAGCTGGAATCGTCGGAAGCAAGAAACACCGCGGCCGCCGCAATTTCCTCAGGAAGCCCCATCTTTCCCCGCGGGATCAGGGATTCGAACATCCGCTTCGCCTCCTCGGTGAGAACTTGGTCCTGCATCGGTGTGGCGATCGGCCCGGGGTGCAGCACGTTCACCCGGATATTCCTGCCCTTCAACTCGTTGAGCCAGCCGCGTGCGAATGCCTGCAACGCCGCCTTGCTTGCCGCATACACGCTGTAACCAGGAAAACCCTTCACCGAAGCCACCGATCCGGTCATGAAGATCGATCCGCCATCGTTGAGCAGCGGCAACGCCTTTTGCACCGTGAACAGCGTGCCGCGCGTATTCAGGCCGAAGGTCGCATCGAAATACTGCTCGGTAATCTCGCCCAGCGGGACGGCTGCGCCCGTGCCGGCGCTGGCGTACAGGACGTCGATCTTGCCCTTTTCCCGCTTGACCGTGTCGAACAGGCGGTCGAGGTCATCGAGATTGGCCGCGTCGCCGCGCACGCCGGTCACGTTCCGGCCAATTAGCTTGACGGCCTCGTCGAGCGCCTCCTCCCTCCGGCCGGTGATGAAGACATAGGCGCCTTCTTCGACAAACCGCTTGGCGCTCGCCAGCGCCATGCCGCTCGATCCACCCGTGATGACTGCAACCTTACCTTCAAGCTTTCCCATGACCGTTCCTTTTAGGCTCTGTCGTTGATCGTTCGGGGAAGTCCCCGAGAGCCTCGAAGTAGGTTCACTGCGGTCAGGCGTTGAGTGCGGAAGCGCGCACATCGGTGGTGCGAAATCGATCCGGCCGGACGATTGACACAGCCGCGACGATCGGCGTCCGGCGTTCGGAATTGGGCCGCGCTGGTCGATATGGGCTATGATGATTGCTCTTACCTCGGTCCGATGTGTTAGATATGGCTTTGGAAGGCGCACCCCAGCGGTGCCGGATTGCACCATGATCGACTGGGATGACGTTCGCTATTTTCTTGCCGTCGCGCGCGAAGGCTCGGTCCGCGCCGCCGCCGCGCGCCTCGGCGTGAACCACTCGACCGTGCTGCGACGCGTGGCCCAGCTCGAGGAACGCCTCGGGGCGCACATGTTCGAGAAGCTGCCTTCGGGCTACCGCCTGACGGCCGCCGGCGAGGAAGTCGTCGAGCTCGCGCACCAGATGGAAGCGTCGTCGCACCTGCTGGAGACGCGCGTCTTCGGGCGCGACCAGAGCGTGCGCGGTCTCCTGCGGGTAACGCTGGCGCCGCCCCTGGCGACACATCTGCTCATGCCGGACTTCGCCGATTTCGCGCGTCTGCATCCGGACATCGAGATGGAAATCTTGTCGTCCGGCGAGCTGGCGAACCTGACCAACCGGGAGGCCGACGTCGCGATCCGCGTCGTCTACGACCGCAAAACCCTGCCGCTCAATCTTCACGGCCTGAAGGGACCGGAGATCTTCGGAGGTGTCTACATGTCCCGCGATCGACTGGCGGCGTGGCGTGCGGGCGCACCTGATCCCATCCGCTGGATCGTCATAAGCATTCATGGAGTTCCGGACTGGGCCGGCGAGGGTGAGGTTCGCACCACGGGGGTTCCGTTCAGGACCACGGACGGCGAGGCGCAGATCGCTGCGGTACGGCAAGGGCTCGGGATGACGACACTGCCGTGCTTCGTCGGCGATGCCGACCCCCTGCTGGCGAGGGTGCCGGGCACCGACCTGCATATGTACGGAACGCTCTGGCTTCTCACACAGGGGGAGACGCGCAAGACGGAGCGCGTGCGGCTCTTCACTGAGTTCGTATCCCGCAGGCTGGCCGCGTACGCTCCGCTTCTCGCGGGACTGTCCTTATCGCGCGATTGACGCGCGGCCGGTCACCGGGCGATCGCCCGCGCTCACCGCTCCAGGCAGATCGCGACGCCCTGGCCGCCGCCGATGCAGAGCGAGGCCAATCCTTTTCGCGCGTCGCGGCGGATCATCTCGTGCAGCAGCGTCACCACGATGCGGCAGCCGGAACCGGCCAGCGGATGTCCGAGCGCGATGGCGCCGCCGCTCATGTTGATGATGTCCTCGTTCCAGCCCATCTCGCGGTTGACCGCGATGGCCTGCGCGGCGAAAGCTTCGTTGATCTCCATCACGTCGAGATCGCGGGTCTGCCATCCCGCCTTCTCGAGCGCCAGGCGTGAAGCAGCGACGGGACCGAGCCCCATATCCATCGGTTCGACACCGGCGGAAGCATAGGACGCGATGCGGGCGAGGGGCGTCATGCCGAGTTGCTTCACCCGCGCTTCCGACATCACCAGCACCGCCGCGGCGCCGTCGTTGAGGCCCGACGAGTTGCCGGCGGTGATCGTTCCCGCTGCATCGAAGACCGGTCTCAGCCGGCCGAGGCCTTCGATCGTGGTCGAGGGATTGGGATGCTCGTCACGCTCGATGACGACATCGCCTTGCCTTGTCTTGATCGACACGGGGACGATCTCGTCGTCGAATCTGCCTGCCCGGATGGCGGCGTCGGCCTTCTCCTGCGAGCGCAGCGCGAAACGGTCCTGTTCCTCGCGGGTGATCTGGTAGCGCTGCGCCAGCGCTTCGGCGGTCACGCCCATATGCACCTGATGGAAGGCGTCCCACAGCCCGTCGGTGATCATGGAATCCTTGACGGTCCGGTCGCCCATGCGGATGCCGGCGCGGGCGCCGTGAATGAAATGCGGCGCCGAGGTCATCGAATCCTGCCCGCCGGCGATCACGCAATCGGCGTCGCCGCAGCGAATGGCCTGGGCGGCGAGATGGATCGACTTCTGGCCGGCGCCGCAGACCTTGTTGACGGTCATGGCTGGGACGCTGACCGGCAGGCCGGCCTTGAGGGCAGCCTGCCTGGCCGGGTTCTGTCCGGCGCCGCCGGTCAGCACCTGACCCATGATCACCTCGCTGACGGCATCGGGCGCAAGCAGGGCATCGGCAAGCATCGCCTGGATCAGCTGCGCTCCCAGCTCTGCTGCCGAAAGATCGGAAAACGCGCCGTTCAGCTTGCCGATGGGTGTCCGCTTCGCGGCAACGATATGCACGGCGTCCATTTCTGATCCTCCGCCCGCGCGATCCACATAGGCGGGATCGCCGCTTGACATTCTGGTTATAACCAATAATCATGAAATGCATCGGCAAGCAAGGTCGCGGCATCGAGCTCGGCCTGCATTGCGGGAGGAAATCCATGTCATCCGTGCTTTGGACGCCGGCGCCGGCCGCGTTCCAATCGTCCAATCTTGCGCGCTTTTCGATAGCCAACGGCTTCGACCCGCGCGACTACGAGACGTTGCATCGCTGGTCGATCGGCGATCCCGGCGCATTCTGGCGGGCAGTGTGGGATTTCGCCGGGGTGATCGGTGATCCCGGCGCGATCTCTTTCTTGCGCGACGACAATGCGCCGATGACCGGGAGCCGCTTCCTTCCGGAAGCTTCGCTAAATCTTGCGGAAAACCTGATGCGCGGTGATGAGGACAAGGTTGCTCTCATCGAGGCTGATGAGAGTGGTCATTTCCGCACCATCACGCTCGGCGAGTTGCGCCGGCTCGTCGCCAGGGCTGCGCATGGCCTGGGCGCTGCCGGCGTCGGCAAGGGCGACTGCGTCGGCGGCATCCTCCCCAATCGTGTCGAAGGTCTCGTGGCGCTGCTGGCGGCGCTGTCGGTCGGCGCCGTCTGGTCGTCCTGCTCGCCGGATTTCGGCGCCGCCGCGATCGTCGACCGCCTCGGCCAGATCGGCGTCAAGGTGCTCTTCGCGGCACCACGCTACCGCTATGCGGGCAAGGAGCACGACATCTCCGACAGGCTGGCCGAGATCGTCGCGGCGATGCCGACGGTGACGACGCTGGTGCTGACCGGCGAACCGGGTTCCAAGCCGGACTGCGCGGCGCATTGTATTTCGCTCGACGACTTTGGCGGCGACGGCCCACTCAGTTTCGAGCGTGTGCCCTTCGACCATCCGGCCTACGTACTCTACACCTCCGGCACGACAGGCGCACCGAAGGCGATCGTCCACAGCAGCGGCGGCGTGCTGCTCCAGCATCTGAAGGAGCATCTGCTGCATGGCGACGTTCGCCCGGGCGATGTCATGAGCTGGTACACCAACACCGCCTGGATGATGTATCACTGGCTGATCTCTGGTCTCGCCTGCAGCGCGACGGTTGTGCTCTATGACGGCGCGCCGATCCTGAAGACTGCCGACGGGCTCGACCCCAGTCCGCTCTGGACAATGGCCGAACGCGCCCGCGTCACCCATTTCGGCACCAGCCCGAAATATCTGGCCACGCTCGCCGCCGAAGGCTACGCGCCGGGGCGCTCGCACGATCTGTCATCGCTGCGCTCGCTGCTGTCGGCCGGCGCACCGGTCTCTCCGGGGCAATTCGACTGGGTCTACGAGCACGTGAAGCGCGACATGATCTTTGCCTCGATCTCCGGCGGCACCGAAATCATCGGCTGCTTCCTGCTGGGATCGCCGATCCATCCTGTGCGCCGTGGCGAACTGACTGTGAAAGGGCTTGGCCTCGCGGTCGCAGTGATGGACGAGCGCAACGCGCCCATCATCGGCCGGCAAGGCGATCTCGTCTGCACCGAGCCGTTTCCGTCGATGCCGCTGACCTTCTGGGGCAGGGACGGCGACCAACGCTACCACGCCACTTATTTCGCCGCCCGCCGCGAGATCTGGACGCATGGCGACGTTGCCGAGATGACCGCCTATGGCTCGGCTGTGATCCATGGCCGTTCGGATACGACACTGAAGCCCGGTGGCGTGCGCATCGGCACGGCGGAAATCTACGCAGCCTGCGAAAATTTCGCCGAGATCGAGGACTGCCTCGTCTTTGGGGCGCCGGTCGAAGGCGACGAAGAAATCGTGCTCTGCGTCAAGCTCAATGACGGTTATGCGCTGACCTCCGAGCTTGCCGCGCAAATCCGCCGCGCGATCCGCGACGACGCCTCGCCGCGCCACGTGCCGCATCGCATCCATGCGGTGCAGGCCGTGCCTTACACGCTGAACGGCAAGCGCGTGGAGGGCGCGGCCCGCACGACGCTCGAAGGCAAGCCGGTCAAGAACATAGCTTCGCTCGCCAATCCGGCGTGTCTCGAGGAATATCGCGCGCTCGACCGGAGCAAGGCGGCATGAGCCGGTCGAAGGGAGCGATCGTCGGCATCGGCGAGCTGAAGCCGCGGCGCCTGACCAGCGGCGTGACGACGCTGGAGATGATCGCCGAGGTCTCGCGCCTGGCGGTGCTCGATGCCGGGCTGGAGCCGGCGGCAATCGACGGGCTGCTGGTCGGACCGCAGGTCGGCGAGACGCCGCAGCATGTTCCAGCGACCATCGCCGAATATCTGGGTCTCGCACCGACCATGGCCAATGTCGTCGACCTCGGCGGCGCGTCCGGCGCCGGCATGGTCTGGCGTGCGGCGGCGGCGATCGAGGCCGGCATGTGCGAGGCGGTGCTGTGCGTGCTCGCCAACAACCGCGAGGAGGCGGCGCCCCGCTCGCCAAACCGCAATCCGATCCGCGAGTTCGACGTGCCCTTCGGCGCCTCGGGCGCCAACATCTCCTATGCGCTGCTGATGCAGGCGCATATGGCGGCATACGGTTCAACCGCGCGGGACTTCGCCATGATCGCCGCCGCGGCGCGCGCCAACGCCCAGCTCAATCGCGATGCGATCTTTTATAGCAAGCCGGCCGATGTCGAAGCGGTGCTGGCCTCGCCAATGATCGCCTCGCCGCTGCATCTGCTCGAAATCGTCATGCCGGTCGCCGGCGGCGAAGCTGTCGTCGTCACCTCGGCCCAACGCGCGCGGTCGTTGCGCAGGCCGCCCGTCCATCTGCTCGGCGCCGGCGAGAAGGTCACGCATCGCGCCGTCAGCCAGGCGCCGAGCCTGACTTCCGGTCCGCTGAAGAGCGCCATGGCGCGGGCCTTCCAACAGTCCGGCACCCATGCCGACGAGATGGACCTTCTGTCGCTCTACGATTGCTACACAATCATGGTCGCAACGACGATCGAGGATGCCGGCCTCTGCGCGCCGGGCCAGTTCGGCGCGTGGCTCGGCGATCGCGACCTTTCGCACAAGGGCGACAAGCCGCTCAACACGCATGGCGGCCAGCTCGGCTTCGGCCAGCCCGACCTTGCCGGCGGCATGACCCATGTCGTCGAGGCGGTGCGCCAGCTGCGCGGCGAGGCGGGCGAACGCCAGATCGGCAAGGCCGGGCTCGCGTTGGTCACCGGCAATGGCGCGACGATGAGCGAAGCGACCGCGCTGGTGCTGGGAGCCGCCTGATGTCCGTCGATTTGAAGACGCTGAAAACCCCTGGCCCGACGATCACCGCGCTGACCAAACCGTTCTGGGATGCCGCCGCCGAAGGGCGCCTGACCATCCAGCACTGCGAGGACTGCGGCAAGGCCGTGTTCTATCCACGCCCGATCTGTCCGCATTGCTGGAGCAAACGCCTGGTCTGGAAGGACGCATCGGGCAGGGGGCGGCTCAAATCCTTTTCGGAGGTGTACAAGCCCGGCCATCCCGGCTGGCTGCCGGCAGCACCCTACGTGGTCGGCCTGATCGAGCTGGCCGAAGGCCCGACGATGCTGAGCTTCATCCTGGCCGGCACACGGCCGCTACAGATCGGGGACATGCTGCTTCTTGCGCCGACAGCCATCGGCGGCCGTGTCCTGCCGGCCTTCAAACCAATCGAACCCGGAGCAGAGGAGAAGCCGCAATGAGTAACGAGACGAAGGACGGTTGGGTGGGTGTCGTGAAAGGCCGCCCGCAGGTCGGCGCCTTTGCCGAGCGCACGCGGCGCACGCGCGTCAGCGACATCGAGGCCTTCACCGACATCACCGGCGACCGCAATCCGCTGCATTACGACCGCGCGCTGGCCGAGAAGTCGGTGTTCGGCAAGCTGATCGTCCAGGGCGGCGTCACCTCCGGCATCCTCAATGCGCTGGTCGCCGAGGATCTGCCCGGGCCCGGAACCGTTTTCCTCGAAGTGGCGTGGAAGTTCGTCAAGGCCGTGGGCGTTGATGA
Source organism: Mesorhizobium sp. BH1-1-5 (assembly GCF_020165615.1). Classification (NCBI taxonomy): domain Bacteria; kingdom Pseudomonadati; phylum Pseudomonadota; class Alphaproteobacteria; order Hyphomicrobiales; family Phyllobacteriaceae; genus Mesorhizobium; species Mesorhizobium sp. BH1-1-5. The sequence goes on along the minus strand of NZ_JAIUIM010000032.1, from coordinate 49,419 downwards.
GGAGATCACCGGACGCGTGGAGGTCAAGGAAGTGCGCCCCGACAAGCCGATCTGCAAGATCGAGACCAGCGTGCGCAACGGCCAGGGCGAGCTTTGCCTTACCGGTACGGCCACGGTCTTCACCGTGCCGCTGCAAACCGCATGAGCACGGTCGGCCGGCTTGGCATGGCGGCCGATGGCGAGCGCTGGCGAGTGCTGTCGTTGCTTTGCCTGGCGGTCGTCCTGTCGCTGACCACCTGGTTTTCGGCGACCGCTATCCTTCCCGAACTGAAGCAGGAGCTCGCGCTAGGCGCGAGTGCCGAGGCGTGGCTGACCAATGGCGTCCAGGTAGGCTTCGTCATCGGCGCGCTGGCGGCGAGCCTGGTCAATCTTCCCGATCTTGTGCGGCTCAGCCGCCTGATGGCGGCCGCGGCGCTTGTCGCCGCGCTCGCGAATGCAACGCTGCTGCTTCATCCCGGGCCGGCCGGCGTGATCGCCGCGCGCATCGTCACCGGGGCAGCGCTCGCCGGCGTCTATCCGCCGGCGTTGAAGCTGGTCGCCACCTGGTTCACGCGCGACAGGGGACTGGCGCTCGGCGCGGTCATCGGCGCGCTGACCGTCGGCTCGGCGCTGCCGCATCTCTTCCGCGCCGTCTCGTCAGCGCTCGACTGGCGGCCGGTGGTCGCCGCCGCCAGCGTGGCGACGGCGGCAGGCGCGCTGCTCTTCCTGCTGTTTGCCAGGGAGGGACCTTATCCCTTCGGCAAGGCGGTGTTCGAGCCCTCGCGCATCGGCCAGGTGTTTCGCGAAAAACCGCTGCTGCTCGCCAATCTCGGCTATCTCGGCCATATGTGGGAGCTCTACGCCATGTGGGCCTGGCTGCTTGCCTATACGCGCGCCGCCTTCGAAGCGCAGGCGATCGGGACGGCCGCCACTGCCTCGCTCTCGACCTTCCTTGTCGTCGCCTCCGGCATCCTTGGCTGCCTGCTCGGCGGCTATCTGTCGGACCGCATCGGCCGCACCGCCACCACGGCCGGCATGATGCTGGTCTCGGGAAGCTGCGCGTTGCTGATGGGCTTCCTGTTCACCGGCCCGCTGTGGCTGTTCATGCTCGTCGCCATCGTCTGGGGCATCTCGGTGATCGGCGATTCGGCACAGTTCTCGGCTGCCGTCACCGAGCTTGCCGACCGCCGCTTCGTCGGCACCGCTCTGTCGGTGCAACTGGGCGCCGGTTTCGCGCTGACGGTGCTCGCCATATGGCTGACGCCGCGTTTCGCCGATTTCATCGGCGGCTGGCGCTGGGCCTTCCTGCTCTTGGTTCCCGGACCGCTTCTGGGGGCAGCCGCCATGCTATGGTTGCGAAACTTGCCGGAGAGCGAGAAAATGGCTGGCGGGCTCCGGTAGGGCCGCTGCTGCGCGTTGACTCGCGGCAAACATTCATACCGGGCAGTTTGCCCGCAGCCTGAAGACCGATGATGGAACAAGCAACCAGAATGCGCGGGCGTCCTCGTTACGACCAGGAAGATGCCGAGGCGGCCGAGGCTTTCCGCTCGATCGGCTCAAAAGTCCAGCTCAACCGCGATGAGGCGGCACCGCTCTGGGTGCAGTTGCGCAACCAGGTCGAGGAAGCGATCAACACCGGCCTGCTGGCCGCCAATTCGCGCATTCCCTCGGAACAGGCGCTGTGCGATTTCTTCGGTGTCTCGCGCCCCGTGGTGCGCGCCGCGATCGGCTCGCTGTCGAATGAAGGCCGCATCATCAAGATGCCGCGCAAGGGCATGTTCGTCGCCGCTCCCCGCGAGCACGTCGACTTCATGACCGCCAATCTCGGCGTGTTCGACGATTTGACCGCCAAGGGTCACAAGGTCTCGACCCGAACGCTGGAGATCTATCGCTGTCCGCCGAGCGACAAGGAGTCCAAGGTCTTCGGCATTCCCGCCAATGGCAGCGTGGTCCGCATCAGCCGCGTCTACATGACCGACGGCGCGCCGATCACCATGACCCGCATCAGCCTGCCGGGGCATCGGGTGCCCGGGCTGGAGAACATCCTGTCGGAAAACCAGTCGATCTTCGGCACCATCCGCGCCGTCTTCGGCCTGACGGTGAAGCGCGCCGACCGCTGGCTGCGGGCTGCACTTCCCACCAAGGAAGAGGCCGATCAGATGGGCGTCGCCGCCAACACGCCGCTGATCGAGATCGAGTCGATCGCCTATGACGCCGATGGCGCCGCGCTCGAATATTACGAGGCCTTCTACAACTCCTCCGTCGCCCGCATCCACATGGCGGTCGAGCAGCCTTCGGCGACCGTGAACGGCGTCGATCGCACCTGATTTCTTAGTCATCAAAAAAGATTCTGTTTTCTGGTTATAACCAGATTGACGGACCCGGGAAGCTTCTGTAACGTCCCTGTCATGGGGTCGGGAGGAGCCTGACCCGGAGGCATTTATCAGGACCTGTCGGCTTGCGACGCTGCTTCGGCGGCGAGGGTGGAGTTTTGCCCGCGCTCAAGTCCGTTCTGATGGAGGACGTGCATGGATTACCGGTCGCAATTCGATCTGGCAGGCGAGGTCGCCGTCGTCACCGGCGGCGCCAGCGGGATCGGCCTGGAGGCCGCCAAGGCGCTCGGAACTTGCGGCGCGAGAATCGTCCTGCTCGACATGAATGCGGATGGACTGAAGGCCGCTGCCGAAGCGCTCCAGGCCGCGGGGGTCGCAAGCGTCGATGGTCGCGTGCTCGATGTCACCGATCCGCAAGCGGTCGAAGCGATAGCAACCGCGATCGTCGCGGACTTCGGCAAGGTCGATATCCTGGTCAACAGCGCCGGCATCGCGCGCCTCAACACCGCGATCGACACGCCGGACGAGGAATGGCGCCTGGTGATGGATGTCAACGTCAACGGCGTCTACTGGGCCTCGCGCGCTTTCGGCCGCTCGATGGTCGCCCGCAAGAAGGGTTCGATCGTCAATCTGGGTTCGATGTCGGGCCTGATCATCAACCGCCCGCAGACGGCACCGTCCTACATGGTGAGCAAGGGCGCCGTGCACATGATGACCAAGGCGCTCGCGGTCGAATGGGCGAAATCGGGCGTGCGCGTCAACGCGCTGGCGCCGGGCTATGTCGGCACCGAGATGACGCTGAAGATGCGCGAGCGCCCTGAACTCTTCAACACCTGGATCGACATGACGCCGATGGGGCGCTTGGGCACACCGCAGGAGATCGCCTCGGCGATCCTGTTCCTGGCGTCGCCGGCCTCGAGCTACGTCACCGGCGCGATCCTGTCGATCGATGGCGGCTACACGGCCTGGTAAGGATTGGAATATCGCATGACCCTTTCGGACCTCGATGCGCGCCAGGCAATCATCGACGCCTGCATCCAGATGAACGCGCTGGGCATCAACCAGGGCACTTCAGGCAACATCAGCCGGCGCCACGGCGAGGGCATGCTGATCTCGCCGACCAGCACACCCTATGACGCGCTGCAGCCGGAAGACATCGTCTTCATGGGTTGGGATGGCGAGGTCGACGGACGTTTGCCGCCGTCCAGCGAATGGCGCTTCCATCTCGACATCATGAAGGCGCGGCCCGAGGTCAACGCCGTCGTCCACGCGCATCCGACCTACTGCACGACGATCGCCATCATGGGCCGGAAGATACCGGCGATCCATTACATGGTCGCGGTAGCCGGCGGCAGCGACATACGCTGCGCGCCCTACGCCACCTTCGGCACGGCAGAGCTTTCAGCGCATGCCGTGGAGGCGTTGCGCGACCGCAAGGCCTGCCTGCTTGCCCAGCACGGCATGATCGCCGTCGGGTCGAACCTTGCCCAGGCGATGTGGCTGGCCGTCGAGGTCGAGACGCTGGCGCGCCAGTATCACGGCGCTCTGCAGATCGGCGAGCCGCCGATCCTGTCCGACGAGGAGATCGAAAACGTCATCAAGCGCATGGCGAGCTATGGCCTGCGCGACAATGACGCCGCTGCCTGAGGAGGCAGCGATCCACTGTTTCGCATACCCTCCGGGAAGGCCCGGAGCGATCAACAAGGGAGGAAATGAAATGACCAGATCCATGAAAGGCCTCGTCAAGGCGCTCGCCCTGGGGTTGGCGGCGGCTTGCAGCCTTGCCGCCATCTCCGGCGCGACGGCAGAGGAGTTGTCGCTCAAGGGCAAGCGCATCGGCGTCTCTGCCATCGGCACCGACCATTATTGGGACCTGATGGCGTTCCGGGGTATCCAGGACCGCGTCAAGGAGCTCGGCGGTGAGGTGATCGCGCTCGATGCCGGCCGCAAGGACCAGCAGCAGATCGCGCAGTTGCAGACGCTGATCGCGCAGAAGCCTGACGCCATCATCGAGCAGCTCGGCAACCTTGAAGTGCTGAACCCGTGGCTGCAGAAGATCCGCGACGCCGGCATCCCGCTGTTCACGGTCGACACCGCGACGCCGCACGCCATCAACAACACCACCTCCAACAACTACAACATCGGCGCCGAGATCGCCTTGCAGATGGTCGCCGACATGGGCGGCAAGGGCAATGTGCTGGTCTTCAACGGCTTCTACAGCGTGCCGGTCTGCAAGATCCGCTACGACCAGCTGAAATATGTGCTGACCTCGTTCCCGGATGTGAAGATCGTCGAGCCGGAGCTGCGCGACGTCATCCCGAACACGGTGCAGAGCGCCTATTCCAACGTCACCGACATGCTGACCAAGTCGCCCGAGAAAGGCTCGATCGGCGCAGTCTGGGCCTGTTGGGACGTGCCGCAGATCGGCGCCACGCAGGCGGTCGAAGCCGCCGGCCGCAACGAGGTCAAGACCTACGGCATCGACGGCAGCCCGGAAGTCATCAAGATGGTGATGGATCCGAAGTCGTCGGCCGGCGCGGTCGCGGCGCAGCAGCCCTATGAGATCGGCAAGACTTCGGTCGACAACGCCGCCAAGTACCTGGCCGGCCAGAAGGTGCCGCCCTTCACCTTCGTTCCGTCAGTGCTGATCAACAAGGAAAATGCCGCCGAAAAAGGAAAGCCGTTCCTCGACGCCGCCGAGAAAGCAGGCGTTAAATAAGACGGAACGAAACGGCGGGCAGCCGCGCCTACGCGGCTGCCCGCCACATCCAATCGGGATTGACGGCCATGCAGACAGCAAAGCGTGAAATTGCTGTGTCGATGACGGGCATATCGAAGCGGTTCGGTCCGGTGCGCGCCTTGGAAGACGCGAACCTCGAGATCGCGCGCGGCTCGATCCTCGGCCTTGTCGGCCAGAACGGCGCCGGCAAGTCGACCATCATCAAGGTGCTAGCCGGCATCATCAAGCCGGACAGCGGCTCGATCGTCATCAATGGCGAGACGGCCAGCACGCTGACGCCGGCTTCGGTCGAAAAACTCGGCGTGCACTTCATCCATCAAGACAGGCTCCTGGTGCCGACCGCGACTGTCGGCGAGGCAGTCTTCCTCGGCCACGAAATCGGCCTTGGCCCGTTCGTCAGCCGACGCGCCATGGAGCGCAAGGCCGCGGACCTGTTGAAGCGCTTCTTCGGCATGGAACTGCCGGCCGGGACCTTGGTCAAGGACCTGACGACCGCGCAGCAGAAGGTCGTCCAGATCACCCGCGCTCTGGCGCAAAAGGCCTCTGTGCTTGTGCTGGACGAGCCGACGGCGGCGCTGGTCAAGCGCGAGGTCGACAGCCTGTTCGACGTGCTGCGCCGGCTGCGCGACGACGGTATCGCCGTGGTCTTCATTTCCCATTACATGCAGGAGATCGAGAAGCTCTGCGACCGCGTCACCGTGATGCGCAACGGCACCGATGTCGGCACGGTCGATCCGCGCGTAACCCCGATCGACGAGATCATCTCGATGATGATCGCCCGCGATGTCGGCGAGATGTTTCCGAAGCGCGCGGTCGAGCTTGGCGCGCCGGTGCTTGAGGTTTCCAATCTCCGCCTCGGCGGCAGTTTCGAAAACATCGGCTTCAACGTGCGCGCCGGCGAGATTGTCGGCCTGACCGGTTTGCTGGGCTCCGGCGCCAAGGAAATCGTCCAGTGCCTGTTTGGCCTCAAGACCGCCGATGGCGGCCAGGTCAAGGTCGAGGGCAGGGAGCTGTCGCTGTCGACGCCGGTCAAGGCGGTGCGCGACGGCATAGCGATGCTGCCGGAAGATCGTCGCGCCCACGGCGTGGCGCTCGGCCTGTCGGTGCGCGAGAACATTTCCTTGGCCAGCCTGCGCCGCTATTCGCGGACTGGCATGGTCAGCCGGAGCAGTGAGAACCAGGCGGTCGACGGACTGATCAAGGAACTGTCGATCAAGACGCCGCATCGCGACGCGCTGGTGCGCGAGCTCTCCGGCGGCAACCAGCAGAAGGTAGCCATCGCCAAATGGCTGAGCTGCCAGTCGCGCGTCTATGTGCTGGACGAGCCGACGGTCGCCGTCGATGTCGGCGCCAAGGTCGAGATCTACAACCTCCTCAATCGCCTGGCGGGCGAGGGCGCGGCGATCCTGCTTCTTTCCTCCGACCTGCTGGAGCTGGTAGGGGTCTGCGACCGCGTGCTGGTGGTCTATCGCGGTCGGCTTGCGGGCAGCTTCTCCGGTCCTGCAATGAACAGCGACGCGCTGCTGGCGGCTTCGTCCGGCGCGCGCTCGAACGCTGATGGAGTGGCCGCATGAGCGCGACTGTCCTCCACACCGAAGCCGGCGTTTCCGACGAAAAACAAGCCACCGCCAAGAGCGCCGGCCGGCGCTTCGGAGCGCTCGTCGTGCGACTCGGCGCGATCGCCGCCTTTGCCGCGATCATGGCCTATTTCGTCATCTTCGCGCCTGGTTTCACCTCGACCTTCAACCTGATCAACGTCGTCGAGCAATCGGCGATCCTGGGCGTGCTCGCCTATGGCATGACCGCGGTCATCATCGGCGGTGGCTCGGACGTCACCGAAGGCGGCATCGACCTGTCGATCGCCGCCAATATGGGGCTCTGTGCCGCCGTCTATGCGACGCTTCTGTCGATGGGCTATGGCGACTTCCTCTCGGTGCTTGCGGCGATCGCCGTCGGCATGGCGGTCGGCGCGCTCAACGCCCTTGCCGTGGTCGGCCTCGGCATCCTGCCGCTGCTCGCCACGCTTGCCGTGCTCAATGTCGCTGCCGGCATGGAACTAACGCTTACCCAGAACACGGTCGTCGGCGCATCCTCCCCGCTACTCGGCGTGCTGGTTTCGGGGAGTTTCCTCGGCATCTCCGCGCTGGCCTGGGCGCTGATCGTCTTCTCCGCGATCATGATCGTGATTGTCCATGGCACGTCGTTCGGGCTCAGGCTCTACGCGGTCGGCGGCCATCCCGAAGCGGCCCGCGCGGCGGGCCTCAGCGTGCCATTCTATGTGTCCTTCACCTATGTGCTGAGCGGCTTCTGCGCGGCGGTGGCGAGCATCCTCACTGTATCGCGCCTGTCGGCCAGCACACCCGGCTCCGGCGAGCTGCTGCTGTCGGTGCTGGCCGCGGCACTGCTCGGCACCGTCTTTTCCCGCCGCTTCGTGCCGACCATGGGCGGCACGCTGCTCAGCGTGCTGTTCATCGGCCTTTTGGCCAACGGCTTCCAGTTGCTCAACGTCTCCAGCTACTGGGTCAACGGCGTTCAGGGCGCGCTGATCCTGCTGGTGGTGGCGATCACATCCTTTGCCCGCGGTTCGGAGGGTTCGCGATGAGCGTCTCGGCCAACGACAACAACACCAAGGCGAGCTTGCGCGGCTTCCTCGCCAAATACAGCGTGCTCATCGCCTTTGCCGCGATCGTCATCTTCTTCGCCGTGGCGAGCCCGACTTTCCTGACGCCTGCCAACCTCTTCAACGTGTTGGTCAACAACGTCGTCATGCTGGCGATCGTGGCGCTCGGCCTTACCATCGTCATCTCGTCGGGGGGCATCGATCTCTCGGTCGGCGTCTCCGTCGACATGGCGAGCATGATCTTCGTCATGCTTCTGGCCGCCGGCTACAGCGGCGTGGTCGGCGTCGCGGGCGGGCTCGGCGCCGCGCTGATCGTCGGCATCCTCAACGCGATCCTCATCACCAGGCTCAACATCAGCCCGTTCCTCGCGACGCTCGGCGTGCTCTTCATCGGCCAGAGCACGCAGCAGCTCGCCACCAGCGGCGGCCAGCCGATCTATCTCACAAGTGGTTATGCAGCAGACCAGTTCAACGCCATCGCCCGCACCGCTCTGTTCGGGATGCCGACGCCGGTCATCGTGCTGATCGTGCTCGCCGTCGCGGTCCATCTCCTGCTCCATCGCTCGGTCTTCGGCCGCTATGTCCAGGCCATGGGCGCGCAGCCGGGCGTGGCCTGGTATTCCGGCATCCGCGTGCCGCGCGAATTGTCGATGGTGCATGTGCTGTGCGCGCTGCTCGCCGGCGTCACCGGCATCCTGCTGTCGGCGACGGTGAAGTCCTACGTGCCGCTGTCTGGCAACGCCTTCCTGCTCGACGCGATCGGCGCCACCTTCATCGGCACGACGCTGAGCCGCGAGCGCAAGCCTTCGGTCATCGGTACGCTGCTCGGCGTGTTGCTGCTCGCCATCGTCAAGAACGGGCTGCTGCTCGTCGGCTGGAATTTCTACTGGCAGCAGGTCGGCATCGGCGTGCTCGTCTTCCTGGTGCTGGCCGCGAGCTTCGGCCTGCGCCGCGCCGCTCATTGAATTCGAAAGGTCAGTCAGCCATGCCCCAATTCGACGTCAGCTCGATCGGCTTCTACGTCCTCGACATCCTGGGACGACCGGTCTCGCGCATCCCCGAAGGCGGCCGCGCCGACTATATCGAGGAGATCCGCATGACCGTCGCCGGCACCGCGGGCGCGACCGGCATGGACTGCGCCATCCTTGGCCTGAAGACGCGGGCCGTCACCACGCTCGGCACCGACGACATGGGTGACTGGTTCCTCGCCAAGCTGAAGAAATACGGCCTGGAGACGAGCTTCGTGCGCCGCGACGGTAGCGTCCAGACCTCGTCCACCATTTTGCCGGTGCGGCCGAACGGCGAACGTCCCGCTTTGCATGTGCCGGGCACGGCCACCTTGTTCGAAGTTGCCGATGCCGATCTCGATGCGGCGCTCGACGCGACCGTCGTCCATGTCGGCGGCACCGGCCTGTTGAAGCGCTTCGACGGCGAGCCGACCGTCAGGCTTTTGAAGCGCGCCAAGGCGCTTGGCCGCGTCACCACCTTCGATCTGATCCAGGCGACGCCGGAGACCTGGAAGCTGGTCGAGCCGTGCCTTCCTTACATCGACTATTTCGTGCCGAGCATCGATGAGGCCGGCGAGATGGCGCATGACCGCGAACCGGCCCGCGTCGCCGCCTTCTTCAAGGCGAGGGGCGTGAAGAATTGTATCCTGACGCTTGGCGCCGGCGGCGTCTATGTCTCGCCCGAACATGGCGAGGATTTTCATCTACCGGCCTTCGAGGTCGAGGTTTTCGACACCACGGGCTGCGGCGACTCCTTCACCGCCGGCATCATCGTCGGCATCGTCAAGGGCTGGGACCTCAAGCAGTCCGCGCGCTTTGCCAGCGCGGTCGCCGCCAAGGTGGCGATGGGGCTGGGCTCCGACGGCAAACTCGTTTCATTCGACGACACGGTCGCGGCGATGAACTCGCTTCCGGTCAAGACATCAAAGGTGGAAGCAGCATGACCATTCTTCCTGAGGCGAGGGGCAAGACGGCTCTCGTGACCGGCGCGAGCCGCGGCATCGGCAGGGCGCTCGCGAAGGGGCTCGCCGAAGCGGGCTTCGACGTCGCCATCACCGATCTGCCCTCGCAGGCGGCGGAACTCGACACCACCAAGGGCGAGATCGAGGCGGCCGGCCGCAAGGCCTATGTCTACACGATGGACGTCAGCAAGAAGAAGGACATCGAAGCGACCGCGCAGGCGCTGCTCAAGGCGGCGGGCAGCATCGACGTACTGGTCAACAACGCCGGCATCCTGAAGCCCAGCCTGCTGCAGGATCTCGACGAGGCCAATTGGGACGCGCATTTCGACATCAACGCCAAGGGCGTGCTGATGATGTGCCAGGCGGTGCTGCCGCATATGCGCGCCAGGAAATCGGGCAGGGTGATCAACATCGCCTCGATCGCCGGCCGCCAGGGCGTGCCGACGCAGGGCCACTACGCCGCGACGAAGGCGGTGGTGATCACGCTCACCCGCGTGCTGGCGCAGGAGGTCGGCATGGACGGCGTTACCGTCAACGCGATCTGCCCTGGCATCATCCTGACCGAGATGGGCAAGAACAATCTTGGCAGCGAGGCGGCGATCCGCCATTGGGAGGACGTCGCCGCGCTGAAGCGCCTCGGCGCGCCGGAAGACATCATCGGACCGGTGTTGTTCTTCGCCTCGGACCTGTCGGCCTTCGTCACCGGCCAGGCGCTCAACGTCGACGGCGGCATCTACTACCATTGAGGCCGTAGCATCCCGAACGGGTGCTGCGTCGACCGGTGCGGCGGTTACGCGGGCCTCCTGGCTCGCTACGGCCGCGGCCCCGCCACCATGCGCGCGACGCGCGCCATGTCGGCGCTCATCTCGCGGTCGTCGTCGAGCGGGGCGACGAGAGCCCGCACGGCGTCGTAGCTGCGCCGCGGGCCGTCGCCCATGCTGTCCAGCACGCCGCGAAGTTCCACGCCCGTCGACGCGAAGATCAGCTCCATCGCCACCAGATAGCGCAGGCGCTCGATGATGCCGGCGGTCTTCGCCACCACGCGCGGCGCCATCGACGACTGGTCCTCGACGCCGTCCGAGATGGCGAGAGGGCTGAGCGACATCGGATTGGCGAGGTGGCGGATTTCCGCTTCGAGCGCCGCGACTGGTTTCTGCAGTTCGGCATAACCCTGGCGGCTGCCGCCTCTGGCCGACAGGAAGCGCGGCAGCTCCGCCACCGTCGGCGACATCAGCTTCATCGACCGGTTGGCGGTTCCGACCGCGCAATGCGCCAGCGCCTGGCCAAGATTTTCCCAGGTCAGCGTGAAGGCCGTTAGGTCGAAATTGCCGTTGGAGACGACCCGCTCCGCCTCGGGCAGGATGACCGGATTGTCGCCGGAATGGCCAAGCTCGATCTCCGTCGCGAGCTTCGCCTGCTCATAGGCATGCAGCAGGCCACCCCATACCTGCGGCACGCAGCGGAAGCTGAGCGGATCCTGCAGGCGCCGCGCGGCGTTCTCCTGCCACAGCCCGGAGCCTGAAAGCTCCGCCCGCAGCCTTGCGCCGATCTCGACTTGGCCGAAGGCCGGCCGCGCCGCCAGCGCGTCCTCGTCGATGGCCTTGAGCGATGAGCGGAATGCCTCGTAGTTCAGCGCCACCGCCGCCAGCGACCAGTCGATCAGGCACGCAACCTCCTCGAGCGCGAGGCAGGCCGTTCCTGTGGACAGGCTGTTGGCGACGATGATGGCGTGGCCGTCCTTCTCGCGCAGGTCGAGGGGTTCGAGCCCGGCGAGCTTGAGCGCCTCGGCCGATGGCATGATCCTGCCCTGGTACTCGCTCTCGCCGTCGCCGCGCAGCGCCCGCGCCAGATGGCCGAGCGGCGCGAGATCCGCGGCGCCCACTGAGCCCCAGCTCGGAATGACCGGATGGACGCCGGCATTGAGCGCCGCGACCAGGCCCATGACGACGCCCTCGGAGGTGCCGGTGCCGCCCGCTGCCATGCCGCAGATGCGCGCGACCATCAGCGCCCGCACCGCCTCGGTCGGCAGCGACGGTCCGGCGCCCATCGAGTGGCTGAGCGGCACGCTGTGCTGGAAGGCGATAAGGTCGGCCTGCGCCAGCGGCGTGTCGACACAGGCGCCAAGCCCGGTGGTGACACCGTAGAGCGGCTTGCCGAGCTGGGTGAGGTGCTCGATGAGGGCGCGGCTGGCGCGGATGCGGCGCATGGCTTCCTCGCCGAGCACAAGCCGGGCATTGCGCCGCGCGATCTCGGCGACATCGCTTGTGCCGAGCGGCTTGGCGTCGAGGACGATCACTCTGGCTGTCATGTCCGGTGTCCATTCCCATGCGTCCCGGGCCGGTAGCCTCGGGCTGAAAGCGCACAAGATAGCCGCCATCGGCTCCGGCCATTGTCGAGAATCCGTCGTCGCGGCCGCCGTTATTTTTCGGCTGCGGCGGGCTATTTGAATCAAAACAGCGCAACTGCTCGACGGCGGCGGCGCATAAAATTTCGGCGCCATGTCACATCAGACGAAACCTCGCTCGTCTTGAAGTCGGAAACAAACGAAAGGAACCGACCATGACTGTCAGACTTGACCCCCTTGCCGCCGCCCCTTCGCTGATGAAGGAGTGGCACCGCGCCTCTTTGGCCATCGCCGGCAGCCTCGATCCGGTGCTTGCCGAGCTCGTCGAGATCCGATCCTCGCAGATCAATGGCTGCGCCAACTGCATCAACATGCATTCGACCTATGCCCGCGAGCGCGGCGAGACCGAGCAGCGCATCTATCTGTTGTCGGCCTGGCGCGAGGCGCCGTGCTATACCGACCGCGAGCGCGCCGCGCTCGGCTGGACCGAGGCGCTGACCAGGATTTGCGAAGGCCATACGCATGAGGCGGCCTATGAAGCGCTGGAAGAGCATTTCTCCGAGGAGGAGCGCGTGAAGCTCACATTGATGATCAACATAATCAATGGCTGGAACCGCATCGCGGTCGGCTTCGGCGGCTTTGTCGATCCGGCGGCCATCAAGGCTGCCAACAAGGCCACCGTCCAGGCCGCCAACAAAGCGGCCGCGGCTTGACGACGGAGCCGGCTTTCACGGGCGCGGCGGCGGAATTCCAGCCGCTGCGCCCGAAGCTGATGCGGGTCGCCTACCGTATGCTTGGCTCGGTCGCCGATGCCGAGGACGTGGTGCAGGAGGCCTTCATCCGCTGGATGCGGACCGAGCGCGCCGAGGTGCGCCAGCCCGAGGCGTTCCTGCGCCGCACGGTCACGCGGCTTTGCCTCGACCAGCTAAAATCCGCGCGCCACCAGCGCGAGACCTATGTCGGCCCCTGGCTGCCCGAGCCGCTCGTCGAGGAAGACGAGGCCGACGACGTCACCTTGCCGCTGATGCTGGCGCTGGAGCGCCTGTCGCCGCTCGAGCGCGCCGCCTTCCTGCTGCATGACGTGTTTGGCCTGCAGTTCGAGGAAGTCGCGGCCGAGATCGAGCGGGACCCCGCCGCATGCCGCCAGCTTGCCGCCCGCGCGCGTGAGCATGTCCGCGAGGCGCGGCCGCGCTTTAAGATCGAGAAGCAGCGCGGGTTGGAGATCGCCGAGGCTTTCTTCAACGCCTCGCGCAGCGGCGACATGAAAGCGCTTGGCGCGATGCTGAGCGCCGATGTCACCGCCCACGCCGACGGCGGCGGCAAGCGCCCGGCGGCGACCGAGCCGGCGCTCGGATTCGAGGCGGTCATGACGCAATACGCGGTCGTGGCGGCATGGCTGAAGGATAACCGCTCCAAGCTTATCCGCTACGGCTTCATCAACGGCCTGCCCGGCTTCGTCACGCTGGAGGTCGATGGCGAGCTCCAGACCACGGCGCTCGACATCGAGGACGGCAGGATCACGGCGATCTACGTCATGCGCAATCCCGACAAGCTGCGACATCTGCACTAGCCGGGTCGAAAGCGGGAAACGAGAACTTTTGCTCCGCTGGCGATTTTGGATATGCTGCAGATCCAAATTGCCAGAAGGTCGCTGCCATGACGAAACATTTTGCAATCGCCGCGCTCACGCTTGCCGCCGCAGCCGCGATGATGGGCCCGGCTGCCGCCGGCGAGCATCGCCACCGCGTCACCGAACAGGAGCGTTATGTCCCGGCCAGCGACGACATCATCGAGACGCTGTTCGGCGGTCCGCGCTACTACGACCAGCAGATGACCAACACGGCGGCGGGCGCCTGCGCATATCACCGCGTCGGACCGGACGCGAATGCCGTGAACGATATCAACGACCACTATTGCGGGAAGTAGGATCCCACGGGGGCCATAAGCCTCGACCCTCTTTGCGTTTATGGTCCTTACGAACTTATCCGAGTCGCTGGGGTGGCTTTCTTCGCCCGGACCAGGCCTCCTTGAATACTGATCCTGTAAGGGCTTGGCAAGGTCATCGCACACATTCGGTCAAAATATTGTATACAATACTGAAGAAAGATGTTGACAATATGCCGCAGCCGGTTTCCCTTACGCTATACGCGCAGCCTACGAGCAAAACACAAAGCGCGATAACCAAGGGGAACTGTAGCTATGATCAACCGTCGCTCGACTTTGAAATCAATGGCGCTCGGCGCCGTCTCGACCCTGGCGATTGCCGCTGTCGGCATTTCGTATGCGCAGGCTGAAAACAAGGAACTGAAGATCGGTTTTGTCGGCGTCACCAGCGGTCCGGCGGCCGCCTGGGGCACCTCGAACGTGCGCTCGATGCAGACCCGCGCCGCCTGGATCAACGAGACAGGCGGCGTCAAGATTGGCAACGACACCTACAACGTCAACATCGTCACCTTCGACGACCAGAAGGATCCCAAGCGTGCCATCGCCGGCATGGAGAAAATGGCGCAGGAAGGCGTCCACTATGTCGTGGGCCCGAATGTCGATGACGGTGCTGCCGCGGTGCGCCCGGTCGCCGAGGCCAACGGCATCATTTATTTCCCCTACGCTTTCCCCAAGGCGCTCTACCAGAAGCCGGCCTCCAATGCCGTACTCGGCATGATCGCCAACTATCAGTCCGGTCCGGCGATCTACAAATACCTCAAGGAAAACAAAGGCGTGAAGAAGATCGCCTTTGTCGCGGCGAATGAGTCCGATCCGCTCAGCCAGCGTGACGGCGGCGTCGAGGCAGCCAAAGCGCTCGGCCTCGAAATCGTCGCCCAGAACGACACCTACCAGAACGACACCCGCGACTTCACGCCGGTGCTGACGCCGATCGTCGCGCTGAAGCCCGACCTGCTCGTCTTGTCCGGCGTGGCGCCGGCCAACGCGCCGCTGCTCATCCGCGCTGCCCGCGAGCTCGGCTATGAAGGCCTGATCTCGACCGAAACGGCACAGGACGCCAAGGTTCTGGAGGAAGGCGCCGGCGAATACGCCAACGGCTTCATCTCCGTCGGCGGCGCTTCCACGCCGGAGATCGCCTCCGACACGATGAAAGAGTTCGTCACCCGCTACACCAAGATGTTCGGCGAATATAACGATGAATCCAACACCAAGGTTTACGCGCTGGAATACATAATCGATACGCTGAAGGCCAATCCTGCCGCCATCAATGACGTCGCGGAATTCAAGAAGACCATGGACACCTTCACCGCGCCCAATCCCTTTCTCAAGGGGGACGCCAAGCTGGGCTATGTCGGCACGACGTCGTTCGGCCAGAAGCGCCAGCTCTCGGTGCCGATGGTGGTCAACGAATACAAGGATGGCGCTTTCCAAACCCTGTTCGTCGGCTCCGTCGACTAGCGTTACCTTCGAACGTCATTTCCTCAAGCTTGCCGCGGGGGCCGGACGATAGGCCGGATCCCGCGGAAGATCGAAGGTATCCATGGAACAGGTCATCGCCAACGGATTGTATCTCGGTGCTCAATACGCGCTGATCGCGCTGGGCCTGACCCTGATCTTCGCCCTGATGAACGTGCTCAATTTCGCCCACGGCCAGATGTATGTGCTGGGCGGGTTCATCACCTACACCATCTATGGCCAGCTCGGGCTGCCTTTCGTGGTGGCGCTGCTCGCCTCCGGCGTCACGCTCGCCGTCATCGGCGCGCTGATGGAGAAATTCCTCTTCCGCACCGTCATCAGGCGCAGCCACCGCGAGGAAAGCACCATGCTGCTCGCCGCCGCGACGGCCTTCTTCTTCGACGCCGTCATCCTGCTTCTGTTCGGCGAAAAGCAGCGCGGCGTTCCCAAGATCGTCAAGGGCGTCTTCAACGATGCCGGCGTCATCATGCCTTATGACCGGCTCGTCGTCGGCGCTTTGGCCATCATCTTCATCGCCGCTTTCGTCCTTTACATGCAATACAGCCGGGTTGGCCGCGCCATGCGGGCGCTCGCCCAGGACCGCGTCGCCGCCCAGCTCATGGGCGTCCGCGTCGACCGCTACTCGATGATCGGCTTCGCCATGGGCGCCATGCTCGCGGGTGTCGTCGGTGGGCTTCTGGTCACCATCACCGGCGTCAATTCCGGCATTGGCGGGCCGATCTCGATCAAGGCCTTCCTGATGGTGATGATCGGCGGCGCCGGCGTCGTCGGCGGCGCGATCGCCGGCGGCTTCATCCTCGGCATGATGGAGTCGGTCGGCCTCACCGTGCTGCGCGAATATGGCGACGTGACCTACCTCGTCATCTTCGCCGCCCTGATGGTGTTCCTGTCGGTCCGTCCCAACGGGCTGATGGGCAAGCCGTGGGGTTGATCGCGCAATGACCCTCAATCGCAACACCAGGATCGCCGCGGTCGTCGCCTTCCTCGCGATCGTCTTTGTCGCCGTGCCGGCCGCCATCTCGTCGAGCGGCCGCTTCGACCTCTATTACACGCTGACCTCGGTGGCGCTGCTCAGCATCGCCAGCGCCGGTGTCTGGCTCACCTTCTATATCGGCCGCATCAACATCGGCCAGGGCGCCTATGCGCTGATGGGCGGCTATGTCTCCGCCATACTGGTGATGAACCATGGCTGGTCGTTCTGGCTGACGCTGCCCGTCGCGGGGCTGTTCTGCGCCGCTGCCAGCGTGCTGATCGGCCTGCCGATCCTGCGCCTGCGCGGCGTCTATTTCGCCATGGTCACGCTGGTGTTGACCGAGGTGGCGCGGCTGCTCGCGCTGGCGCTGCCGATCACCAACGGAGCAAAGGGCATCGTCAGCATCCCGCTGCCCGGCGCGCTGTCGGTCTTCGGCGTCACGCTGATCCCCGATTTCGCCACGCTGCAGAATTCGCGGCTCGCCTTCTATCTGCTGGCGGTGACCGTGATGGTAGTCTGCTTCGCGGTCATGTACCGGCTGGTCAATTCGCGCATCGGCAAGCTCTGCCAGTCGCTTCAGCAGAATGAGGAGCTTGCTTCCTCGATCGGCGTCAACATCGCTTATCTGCGCGTCATCGCCTATGCCGTCTCGTCCTTCTTCGGCGGTGTTTCCGGCGCCATCTTTGCCGCCATCTCGCAGTCGATCTACCCGTCGAGCTTCACCGTCACCGATTCCGTCAACTTCATGCTGAACTGCTTCCTCGGCGGCCTGGGTTACGTGTTCGGACCGATGCTCGGCACGCTGGTGCTCTATTTCGGTTGGGACCTCCTGTTCCAGACCGGCCAGTTCCAGCTGCTCATCTATTCCGGCCTGATGATCGTCCTGATGCTGGTGCTGCCTAACGGCCTGCTCAGCCTTGCCGAAATGACCCGGAAGAAGGGTTGAGCCATGGCCGAAATGCTCGAAGTCTCCGGCCTGACAAAGCGCTTCGGCGGTCTCGTCGCGGTCAACAACGTCTCCTTCTCGGTGCGCGAGAAGGAGATCCTGTCGGTGATCGGTCCGAACGGCGCCGGCAAGTCGACTTTGTTCAAGCTGATCTCGTCGTTCCTCAAGCCCACGACGGGCGAAGTGCGGCTGAAGGGCGAACGCATATCTGGTCTTGCTCCCCATATCGCCGCCCGCAGGGGCGTGGTGCGCACCTTCCAGGAAACGACGATCTTCAGGAACATGAGCGTGCGCGACAACGTCATCATCGCGCACCATCTGCGCTCCAAGGCGAGCCTCTTCGGTTTCTTCCTCGGCACCGGCGCGGCGAAGACGGACGAAGCGGCCTTCGGCCAATCGGCCGACGAGATCCTGACGCTGCTCGGCCTCTCCTCGCTCGCCAATGAGACTGCCCGCAACCTGCCGCATGGCCATTTGCGGGCGCTGGGCATCGCCATCGGCCTCGCCACCAACCCGTCCATCCTGCTGCTCGACGAGCCCTTCGCCGGCATGAACCACGACGAGACCATGCGTATGGTGGAAATGGTGCGGCGCCTGCGCGAGCGCGGCCTGACCATCCTGCTCGTCGAGCACGACATGCCGGCCGTGATGAAGATTTCGGACCGGCTCGTCGTGCTCAATTTCGGGCAGAAGATCGCCGAGGGAACGCCGTCGGAAATCCAGGCCGACGAGAAGGTGATCGAAGCCTATCTCGGCAGCGAAGACGAGGCGATCGGCCTATGAACCAGATCCTGAACTTTGCCAATGTCGAGCTCTATTACGACCACGTCTATGCGCTGAAGGGCGTCTCGCTCGAGGTCAATGAGGGCGAGACCGTCGCGCTGATCGGCGCCAACGGCGCCGGCAAGTCGTCGATCCTTCGCGCCATCACTGGTCTGCGCAAGATCAGGTCCGGCGAAATCCATTATGGCGGTAAGCGCATCGACGGCGCGGCCCCCGACGAGATCGTCAAGATGGGCATCGCCATGGTGCCGGAAGGACGCCGCGTCTTCCCCTTCATGTCGGTCAGGGACAACCTCCTGATGGGCGCCTTCACCCGCACCAGCAAGGCCGAGATCGCCGCGTCGATGGAGATGGTGCTGGGGCGCTTCCCGCGGCTGAAGGAGCGTTTCTCGCAGGCTGCCGGCACGATGAGCGGCGGCGAGCAGCAGATGCTGGTCATCGGCCGCGCGCTGATGGCGAAGCCGAAGCTCCTGCTGCTCGACGAGCCGTCGCTCGGCGTCGCGCCCAAGCTCGTCCAGGACATCGCCCGGTCGATCGTCGCCATCAACCGCGACGAGAAGGTCAGCGTGCTTTTGGTCGAGCAGAATTCGCGCATGGCGCTGCGCATCTCGCAGCGCGCCTATGCGCTGACCACCGGCAGTGTCGCGCTGAGCGGCAACTCCGCCGAATTGCTGACCGACGACCGGGTCAAGCGTCTTTATCTCGGCGGCGAGATCTGAGGCTGATTGGAATGCGCATTCTCGTCATCAACCCCAACACCACCCAATCGATGACCGCCAAGATCGGCGAGGCGGCGGCGAGTGTCGCCTCCGGCTCGACCCAGATCGTCGCCGTCAATCCGGCCGACGGCCCACCGAGCATCGAAGGTTATTTCGACGAGGTCTTCGCCATTCCGGGCATCATCGCCGAGATGGGCAAGGCGCCGGCGGCCGATGCCTATGTCATCGCCTGTTTCGACGACACCGGGCTGGACGCGGCGCGCTGCGCCACCGAGGCTCCCGTCATCGGCATCGGCGAGGCGGCGTTCCATATGGCGAGCCTCGTCGCCGGCAAGTTCAGCGTCGTCACCACGCTTGCCCGTTCGGTTCCGGCGATCGAGCACAATCTGGCGAAATACGGCCTCGCGTCGCGCTGCGCCAAGGTGCGCTCGTCGGACGTCGCCGTGCTCGAGCTCGAACGTCCGGGCTCGAATGCAAGACACCGGATCTCGCAGGAGATCGCGCGCGCCATCAGCGAGGACAGGGCCGAAGCGATCGTGCTTGGCTGTGCCGGCATGGCCGACCTTGCGCACAGCCTGTCCGAGGAGCACGGCGTTCCGGTGCTGGACGGCGTCGTCTGTGCCGTCACGCTGGCCGAGAGCCTGTTCAAGGTCGGCTTGAAGACATCGAAGATCGGCGGCTATGCGGCTCCGCGCGGCAAGCGGTTCGCCGGCATGTTCGCACCGCTGTCGCCCACGCAAGCCGAGATCGTCTAGGCGGCTTCATGCCGCCGGACGGCCGGCGCCCGGACAGGTGGGATTGACCGCCGCGCGAGCGATACTAGATTGGACGGGCTGCCGGCGATTTGGGGGCAGATCGGGCCATTTCGGGCCTGCGCATTGAAAGTATGTTGACGGTACTCAGGGAAGAAGATCGAGACGACAAGCCGGCGGCGCGCTGGTCGCCGATCTATTATGGGTTGAGGGATGCCATCGTCAGCCATCGTCTCGCGCCAGGCACCAAGCTGCCGGAGGACGAACTGGCCTCGATCTATTCGGTGAGCCGCACCGTCGTTCGCTCCGCCTTGCAGGCGCTCGCGCATGACCGGCTGGCCCGGCTGGAGCCAAATCGCGGCGCCTTCGTCGCGCAGCCCTCGAAGACCGAGGCGCGGGAAGTGTTCGAGGCGAGGGCGCTGATCGAACCCAAGGTGGCAGCACTTGCCGCCAGGACGGCGGTGCCGTCCGATATCGTGCAATTGCGGGCGCATCTGGAGAAGGAGCACGAGGCGCTGCATGACGGCCGCGACAGCGACGCCATCATGCTGTCGGCGCGCTTCCATGTCGGCATTGCCGAGATCGCGGCGCATTCGGTGTTCACCAATTTCGTGCGCGACCTCGTCTCGCACTCCTCGCTGATCATCGCGCTCTACTGGAAGCGCCGCGACGCCACCTGCGAAAAGCATGCCCATCACGCCCTGGTCGATGCGATCGAGGCCGGCGACAGCACCGACGCGGCCGCCCTGATGAACAGCCATCTGGTCGACCTTTTGTCGGGACTGGATCTCACCGACAAGGTCGAGAAGTCGGACAGCCTGGCGGATTTGCTGCGCGCTTAGGAACATGAGGCGGTTCAGCTGGATCGCCGAACCGCCAAGAGACATGGCGCTAAGCCGCGGCGGCTTGCGAATAATCCATCCGCTCGAGGTCGGCGATGAGGCCAGGTCCGGTCGGCTGCCAGCCGAGATGCGCACGCGTCCATTCGCTGGACGCTGGCATGTCGAGGCCCGCGAAGATGGAAAGCCATCCGAAATGGTCCGCCGCTTCTTCCTGCGACAGCGAGACCACCGGCACGTTGAGGCCGGCGCCGATCACTTCCGCGATCTCGCGCATGGCAATGCCTTCCTCGGCGACGGCGTTGTAGCGCACGCCGGCTTCCTGCTTGTCCAGCGCCAGGCGGTAGAGCTTCGCGACATCCAGCACATGCGCCGACGACCAACGGTTGCGGCCCTCGCCAAGATAGGCCGACACGCCCTTGGCGCGCGTCTGCGCGATCAGTGGCGTGATCAGCCCCTGCTTCACCGTGTCATGCACCTGCGGCAGCCGCACCACCGATACTTTGACGCCCTTCTCGGCCATCGCCGCGCCGGTAAGCTCGGACAGGATGCGCGGGTTGCGATGTTCGGTGTTGAAGACGTCTTCCTTCGCCGGCTCTCCATGTTCGCCAGAGCCCATGCCGACACCCGACGTGATGATCAACAGCCGGTCCGAGCCGGCGAGCGCTCCGCCCAGCGCTTCGATGACGCGCTTGTCCTTCTCGCAATTCGCCACGAAATTCGAGAAATTGTGGTCGAAGGCGGTGTGGATCACCGCATCCGACTTCGACGCGCCGTCGCGCAGGCTGTCGAGGTCTTCGATGTCGCCGCGATGCGGCTCGGCGCCGGCGGCGGCAAGCGCGCGCGCGCCTGCGTCGGAGCGGGTCAGGCCGAGCACCTGATGGCCGGCTGCAAGAAGTTCAGGCACGATCCTGGAACCGATGAAGCCGGTCGCGCCGGTAAGGAATACACGCATGGGAGGTCTCCTGTGGTTGTTCGGAGGCCTTATTTGCGCTATAAATCATCCTGTTAAAGTAGTGACCTTATCATGGTATAATTGTCAACAGGATCACCATGCCTGCGCAGACCGTCAACCAGCTCGGCAATTTCCTGCGCGATCGCCGCATGCGCCTCGATCCGGCCGCGTTCGGCTTCGCCACGGGGCGACGGCGCACCCAAGGGCTGCGCCGCGAGGAGGTGGCGCAGCGCGCCAATATCAGCCCGACCTGGTACACCTGGCTGGAGCAGGGGCGGGGCGGCGCTCCGTCCGCCGATGTGCTGAACCGCATTGCGACGGGATTGATGCTGACCGAGCCCGAACGCGAGCATCTGTTCATGCTGGGGCTCGGCCGGCCGCCGGAAGTCCGCTACAGAAACGTCGACAGCGTGACGCCGCGTCTGCAACGCGTCCTTGACGCCTTGGACCCCAGCCCTGCGATCATCAAGACCGCAACCTGGGACGTGGTCGCCTGGAATCGCGCCGCGGCCGCGATGCTGACCGACTATTCCAAGCTGCCGCGCGAGCAGCGCAACATCCTGCGCCTGATGTTCGGCAATCCCCGCGTGCGCGACGCGCAGGACGATTGGCAGAGTGTCGCGCGCTTCGTGGTCGGATCCTTCAGGGCGGATGCCACGCGGGCAGGCGCAGGCGCGGAAATCACCCAGCTCGTCGAGGAGCTTTGCCGGATCAGTCCGGAATTCGAGGCGCTCTGGCGCGACAATGACATCGTTCCGGCCCATGGCGAGGGCGTGAAGCGCCTGCGGCATCCCGATATCGGACTGATCGAGCTGGAGTTCTCGGTCTTCGCGGTCGACGGACGCCCCGAGCTCGGCATGATCGTCTACAACCCCGCGACGCCTGCTGACGCCGAGCGCATCCAAGCGCTGATAGCGTCTCGCTCCGGCTGACGCCGTGCTTCTCAGGGCCTCACAGCCGCGCGCCTCAACGCCTGCGGCGGCTGGCCGAAGCTCCTCATGAAAGCACGGCGCATGCGCCCGGCGTCGCCGAAGCCGCTAGCCTCGGCGATATGATCCAGCGGCGCGCTGCTGGTTTCCACCGCCATTCGCGCGGCCTCGAGGCGCAGCCGCTCGACGGCCTTGGCCGGTGTGGCGCCGGTCTCCGTGGTGAAAGCGCGGGCGAAATGCCTTGGGCTCATCGCAGCGCGGTCGGCGAGGCGCTCGACGGTCAAGGGCTCGGCGAGCTTGCCGCGCATCCAGTCGATCAGCTCGACGAAGCGGCCTGACCGTCCGCCGAATTCCACAAGCCCTGAAAATTGCGACTGCCCGCCAGGCCGGCGCTGATGGACGACGAGCTGCTGCGCGGTCCGGCGCGCGATCGCCGGGCCGAGATCGTCCTCGATCAGCGCCAGCGCCAGGTCTATGCCGGCGGAGATCCCGGCCGATGTCCACACGCCGTCGTCCTGGATGAAGATGCGCTCGGCATCGAGCTTCACCTTCGGGTAGCGGCGGGCGAAATCGTCGGTGCTCCACCAATGCGTGGTGGCGCTGCGTCCGTCGAGCAGCCCTGCCTCCGCCAGCAGATAGGCGCCGGTGCACACGCTTGCCGTCCGGCGCACTTTTGCCAGCCGCAGCCACACCACGATCTCCTGGGCCGCGGCCATCGAACGGATGATCTCGCCGCCGGAAATGACGGCCGTGTCGAGCGTCCCGGCATCGGAAAGAGGTCGTGCCGCCAACCGCATGCCGGACGAACTCTCGACCTCGCCGCCGCCTGGCGCCAGCATATCCAGCCTGTAGCTGCCGGGCTGATAGTGCTCGGCCAGCTCGAAGGCCGCCGCGGGGCCGGCGACGTCCAGCAACTGGAAACCCGGATGGATGATGATGCCTATCGCCCGCATGGCAGTTTTTGCCCGATATATGTCATTTCGGCCAAAGCCTAACGGAGCTAGGTTGCGGGTCAAGCGTTAAAGACTGGAAGGACCAAGCCATGAGCCTGCGTGTCGTGTTGTGGAGCGTCCTCGGCGTCCTGCTGATTTTCGCGGTGGTCGGCGCCGGCTGGCTGCTTTCGCTGCCTTCCGCGTCGCTGGCCGCGGTGCAGCCGGCGATTGACGCCAGGGAAGCCGAGGCCACACTCGCGGCGCTGAAGCCGAAACGGCCTCGCCCGCTGATCGCGATTATCGGCGTCAATGACGGCACCGAGACCACCGATTATCTGATGCCATACGGCATCCTGCGCCGCGCCGACGTCGCGGATGTCGTCGCGCTGGCGACACGGCCGGGACCGGTTCAACTGCACCCGGCCCTACGCGTCGAGCCGGATGCGACGACGGCGGCCTTCGACGCCCAGCATCCGGAAGGCGCCGACTACGTCATCGTTCCCGCCATGATGCGCGACGACGATCCGGACGTGTTGAAATGGATCAGGGCGCAGTCGGCCAAGGGGGCCATGGTGATCGGCGTCTGCGTCGGCGCCACGGTGGTGGGCGCCAGCGGCTTGCTCGATGGCAAGCGTGCGACGACGCATTGGTATTCGCTGAAGGAATTGCGCCAGAAACATCCGACGATCCGCTATGTCGCCGACCGTCGCTACGTCGTCGACGGGAATGTCGCGACCACCACCGGCATCACCGCGTCGATGCCGATGATGCTGACCTTGATCGAGGCGATTGCGGGCCATGAGAAAGCCGAAGCCGTCGCCCGCGATCTCGGCCTCGACCATTGGGACGCGCGCCATGACAGCGACGCCTTCAAATTCACCCGGCCTTTCGCGCTGACGGCGATCGGCAACACGCTCGCTTTCTTCAACCACGAGCAACTCGGCATCCCGCTGACGCCGGGCATGGACGAGGTGTCGCTGGCGCTTGCGGCGGACGCATGGTCGCGAACCTTTCGTTCCGGCGCGGTCACCTTTGCCGCGAAGGATGGCGCCGTCGTCAGCCGCGAAGGCATCCGCATCCTGCCTGATAGGGTCGCAGCCGACTGGCCGGTGGATCGCAAGGTGCAGGCCATGGTGGACGTGCCGCCGGCAAAGGCCCTGGATCGGACGCTCGATAATATCACGGCGCGCTACGGCGCACGCACCACGGATTTCGTCGCCATGCAGCTCGAATATCCGCGAACACAGCCGACGCCATGAGACGTCAATTTTGCTTCTGCCCGCTCGGTCGCTTCGGGGCGCCGGCCGGTTGCCTGATGTGGTCGATGAAGGCGCGCAATTTGGGGAGCACCTGGTGCCGTTCCGGGTAATAGAGGAAAACGCCCGGCGTGGTCACCGCGAAGCGGCCGAGCAGCGCCTGCAGGCGTCCATCGGCGATCGGCGCTTCGGCGATCGGACCGGGCACCTGGGCCAGCCCGACACCCTGGATCGCCGCGCCGAGCAGCGACGGATAGTCATGCGCGATCAGCGGCCCCGAGACGATCGCCTCTATCGTCTTGTTGCCGTCGATGAAGGACCAGGGCGCAACCGAGCCGTTCGAGCGGCGCAGGCGCAGGCAGGCGTGGTCGCGCAGGTCCTCGATGCGCTCTGGCGTGGCGCGCCGGCGCAGATAATCGGGACTGCCGACGACCATCATCGGGAAGGACGGCGTCAGCCGGATCGCGACCATGTCGGGCGCGATCAGATCGCCCATGCGGATGCCGGCGTCGAATCCTTCGGCGGCGAGATCGGCCAACTCGCCGCTGGCGACGATCTCCAGCTCGATCTCGGGATAGGCCTGGCAGAAGGAGGCGATCATCGGCTCCAGCAGCATCGGCACGACGGCCGGCGGCACTGAAAGGCGCAACAGCCCGGCTGGCCGCTGGCCAATCCCGCGCGCGATCTCGCTCGCGGCGATCAACTCCTCGAAGGCAGGCCGAGCGCGGGCGAAAAAGCGCTCACCCGCTTCCGTCAGGCCGACGCTGCGCGTCGTGCGGATAAAGAGCGCAGCACCGATGCGCGCCTCGAGCGTGCGTATCGCCTGGCTGATCGCTGACGGCGTGACGGCAAGCTCGGCCGCCGCCTTGCGGAAATTGCGGTGCCTGGCCACGCTCAAGAAGGCTTCGACGCCGTCGAGGGCGCCATGCCTGACTGTGAAGTTCTGCTTCATGACCCATCGACATTATCGCGGATAGTCGCTCGCAGAAAGCCGCCATATCTCTTGCGTGACCTGGAACATCAAAGGGAAGTGGCAATGACCGATGAACTGGACCGCGTGCGCGATCACTATCGCGCAACAGGATTGACCGATCGATTGAGGACCGCGCTGGCGGTCTTCGGCCCTGAGGAAGGGCGGTTGAAGCCCGAGCAACTGGCGACGCTCGACCAGTTCCACACCCGCGGGCTGGCTGCGACAGCGGAACTCGCCAATCTCGCCGCCATTACCGCCGGCATGTCGGTGCTCGACGTCGGATCGGGCGTTGGCGGGCCGGCTCGCTTCCTCGAGGCGACCTATGGCTGCAAGGTAACCGGCGTCGACCTCAGCGAACCCTTTGTCGAGGCCGCGCGCTATCTGACCGCGCGAACCGGGCAGGACGGCAAAGTGTCGTTCGAAACCGGCAGCGCGCTGGCGCTTCCCTTCAAGGACGGCATGTTCGACGCCGCGCTTTTGCAGCATGTGGCGATGAACATAACCGACCGGCCGCTGCTCTATCGCGAGATCAGGCGCGTGCTGAAGCCGGGTGGAAAATTCGCGACCTTCGACGTCGTGCTCAACGGCGGCGACCCACACTATCCGGTGCCTTGGGCAAGGACGCCGGGTGAAAGCTTTCTGCTGCCGGCCGACGCGACCTGCGAAGCGATCGAAGCCGCCGGCTTCGGCACGCTCGTCCGCCGCGACGACACGGCTGCCGCCAAGGCCTGGTTCGCCGAGCTACGCGCTTCCGGCCCGCCGCCTTCGCTCAATCTCGGCGTCGTCATAGGGCAGGGTTTCGCCGAATTCGCCACCAATCTCGGACGCAATCTGATGGAGGGACGGCTGGGCATCCTGACGGCGGTGTTCGAGGCCGTTCCGGTCAACTGAGCAATTCCAGGAAAAGTGTTCAGCGGTTTTCCGTCCGGAATTGCGAAAACTAACATTGAGGGAGGCGAAGATGTCACCGGCCGTAATCTTCAACATTCATCTCGCACTTGGCTACGTGCCGTGGCTGCTCTGCTTCGCCGCCTATGTCTGGCCAAGGCTGAGATCGATGGAGCCGATGGAGGCGCAGCGCGCCATCGCCACGCTGCACAGCTTCCGTTTCTTCGGGCTCGTCTTCCTCATTCCGGGCGTGGTCGGCCCCGACCTTGCTCCTGGCTTCGCAAGCTTCGCCGCCTATGGCGACTTCGCCACCGGCCTGCTCGCCATGTTGGCGCTGCTCTTGGCGGCGAGGCCCGCGATCTTCTGGCCTCTGGTCGTCGCCTTCAATGTCGTCGGCGTGGTCGACCTTGCCGGCGACTACTACCACGGCGTCGTGCTCGACCTTCCCGGCCACGCCGGGCAATTGGGCGCGACCTATGCGATCCCGATCCTCTACGTGCCGCTTTTGATGATCACACATGTCGCGGCCTTCTACCTGCTGGCGCGTGCCAGGCGCCGTCAGTTGGCGGCGGCCTAATACATCGGGTTTGCCATGTGCTTCGGTGCCGGCCACTCGCTCGTGATCTCCGGCTGCACCGGACGCTCGAGATAGGTCGACAGCACGACATAGCTGCGCGTCGAGGTAACGCCAGGCGTGTCGTAGAGGCGGGCCAGCAATCCCTCCAGCGCCCGCGTGTCCTCGGTGCGTACCTTGAGCAGCATGCAGGTGTCGCCGGCCACCGTGTGGATTTCCTCCACCTCCGGATATTTGGAGACCGCCATCAGCTCCGGCGTCTTGCCCCAGCCCCTTGTGTCGATATGCACGAAGGCGAGCAGCGGCTTCTTCACCGCCCTCGGATCGATGATCGCCGAGGTGGCGCGGATAGCGCCGCTGCGCTTCAGCCGCTTGACCCGCTCATGCGCCGCCGGCGGCGAGAGGCCGACGCGCTCGCCCAGATCGGCATAGCTGATGGTCGCGTCCTCCACGAGAACGCCTAATATCTTTCGGTCGATCGGGTCGATCTCACGGACGGGCTGCTTGTTCCGCTGAATGTCATCTGTTTCTGCGTCCATATGGAAATTCTCCATTGATGCGGAATTTAATTCGGCCATTATGGAGATATGTCGAACACCAATCAATCTGCAATTATGACCGGCGCGCCTCGGGCGCCGATACCGGCCGCCGCCTATCTGCTGACGGGCTGCATCGCCGTTATCGGCTCCAACTCGCTGGTTCTGGGACCGATCGCGCCGGCGGTGGCTGCATCGTTCGGGACCAGCGTGCCAGCGGTGATGACGGCGGCCGCCGCCTTCGGCCTCGGCACGTCCGCCAGCGCGCTCTTCCTCGCCCGCTACATCGACAGGATCGGCGCGCGGCGCATGTTGCAGGGCGCACTCTTGTTGCTGGCTCTGGCGCTCGTCGCCAGTGCTTTGGCGCCGACGGTCGTGTTGCTCGTCACGGCGCAACTCGTTGCCGGCATTGCTGCCGGCATCGCCATGCCGGCGATCTACGCCAGCTCGGCCGCGATCGCCCCGCCCGGCCGCGAGAGCGGCACCATCGGCGTGGTGCTGACCGGCTGGACGCTCTCGATGGTCGCCGGTGTCTCGCTGTCGGCCGTGATCGCCGACCTAATCCACTGGCGCGCCGTCTTCGCGGCCGTGGCGCTGCTGGCGGGAGCGGCCGTTGCCGGCCTGGCGATGAGCTCGCTGCATGACACCAGGAAAACCGGCCCGGCGCCTTCGCCGCTCGGCGCGCTCACCGTTCCCGGCATAGTGCCGCTGCTCATTGCCTGCGGCGCCTTCATGACCGCCTTCTATGGCGTCTACGGCTATCTCGGCGACCATCTGCACGAGTCTCTCGGCGAGCCGGTCAGCGCCAACGGCCTGGCGGCGGTCGCCTATGGCCTCGGCTTCGGCGCGGCCGCATTACTGGACAGTGTCATCGACCGGCTCGGCGCGCGCCGCGTCATGCCCTTCGCCTATCTGCTGGTCGCCGCCGTCTACGTCGCGATCGCTTTGGCGAGCGGCGGCTTCGGCCTGCTGCTTGCGTCAATAGCCGTCTGGGGCCTCGCCAACCATTTCGGGCTCAACGTGCTGGTCATGCGCCTGACCGCCCTCGACGCGTCGCGACGCGGCACCATCATGGGGCTGAACAGCGCAGTCACCTATCTGGCCGTCACAATCGGCACGGCAGGCTTCGGCCCGCTCTACACGAGCCTCGGCTTTGCCAACTGCGCTCTGATCGCCGCGGGATTGATGCTGGTGGCGGCGGCCGCCGCGGCTTGGCGGTCAGCGGGCTGACCGATCAGTCTGGGTTCGCAACGGTCACCATGCGTGCCACCTTCAGCAGCCACGGACACGCATAATAGTCGCTGATCCGAATGACGGCACCCTCGGTCGCTTCGATCCGAACCGGATAGGCCGGTTCCCAGCCGGCTTCGCCGCGGTGAAGCACGAGCAGCACGATCTCGCCATCGACCGCGCCGATCGCCATTTTCCAGTTGTCCTTGCCCTTTTCATATTCGACGAAATAGATCGAATCCGACAAAGACCCCCTGAAGCAGTCCGACACCCGCAATTGCGCGTCGGCGCTGGTCAATGCCCGCACGCCGTCCCAGTCACGGCGGTTGAAGAGTTCGACATAGCGGTTGAGCAGTTTTGACAGCTCGGGATCCGGCGAAGGCTCCGGGCGAACGGCCGGCTGGCCCGGCAGCGCGGCCAGCTTGGCGCGGCCGCGGCTCAAGGCCGCCTTGACGCCGCCGACCGTCGAGCCGACGAGATCGGCTATCTCTTCCAGCGAATGGTCGAAGACGTCCTTCAGCAGAATGCAGGCGCGCTCCTTCGGCGGCAGGTGGATCACCAGCCGTTCTATGGCGCGACCGGCGCTCTGGCCCACGAGCTCGCCCGGCATGACGATCTCATCGACCGCGAAATTGGCCTCGGCGCGCTGGCGCGTTTTCCGGTTGCGCAGGAAGTCGATGCAGCGGTTATGCGCGGTGCGAAACATCCATGAACGAAGCGCGCCAGGATCGTCGATCTTCTCGATCTTGCGATAGATCTCGAACAGCGTTTCCTGCATGACGTCCTCACCGTCGAGCGCCGAGCCAGTCATGCGCGTGCAATAGCGGTGCAGCCGCTCCCGCAGATGCGCAACCGTTTCCAGGAATGCGGCGTAGCGAATGTCGAAGAGCCCGCTAGGCTCAAGTCTTGGCTGCATCGTCATGGCGACACGAACTCCGTATGCGCTTCCCGCGAGGCAAGGTCCGCCATGCTACATCGTCCTGATGTCGTCGGGAGTCCGATCGAAGCGATCATGTCTGCCGTCGACATGCATCACCGGCGCCGCCGCCAGTTCTTCCGGGTCTATCCCGTCGAGAGCCGCCATCGGAATGGCGTAGACGATGCCGCCAAGCGCCGGAACGTCGCCACGCGCCGGCATGCGCACGCCGCAGGTCGCGCAGAAATGATACTGGACGCTGGGCGCTTTCCGGCCCGGCGGGGTCCACTGGTATTCGGTCTGCGCCTCGGCGCCGGACACAAGGCGATAGTGCCGCGGACCGACGAAGCCCACCCAGGAGCGCGTCTTGGCGCATGTCGAGCAATTGCATTTGACGGTTCCCCGGCTGAGATCGATATCGGCCTCGAACCGCACTTTGCCGCAATGACAGCTTCCTGCGTAGGTCTTCAACATAGCCCGATGGTCTCCGTGCTCGCCGACCGGCATGATCGCCGGCTGACTCCAGGACGGATGGCAGCGGGAAAAGGATACGTGCGCGCCAAGATCATTTCAGCACGCGATAGGTCAGCGTCACGATGCCACTCTCGAACCGGCGTGTGTCCGTGAGCTCCAACCTGACCAGGGATGGGTCGACATCCTGGAAGGCGCGCTTCCCATAGCCGACCCGTGTCGGCAGGATCGACAGCTGATATTCGTCGACCAGCCCGCTGGCGAGCAAGGTCTGGTCGAGTTGGCTGATGCCGTATTTCAGTATGTCGCCGCCGCCTTGCGCCTTGATCGCGGCGAGACCCTCCGCGACGTCGCCTTCGAGCAGGGAAGCGTTCCAGCCGACCTCTTTCAGGGTCCGCGACGCGACCAGCTTCTTCATCCCGTTCATGCGGTCCATATACCTGCCCTGGATCTGCGGCCACCGGCTGGAAAACAGCTCGTAGGTGACGCGGCCGAGCAGGAAGTACTCTGCCTCGCCGGCCTTCTGATAAGAATGTTCCAGCGCATCTCCGACAAAAAAGGGCGACGCCCAGTTCATCGGCGCCTCGATAACGCCGTCGAGTGAAATGAAGCTGCCGACGATCAATTTCCTCATCGAAGTTTCTCCTGTTGCGTGGTGACGCTCGTAGGACGTACGACGCGCGCTCCGGGATACGTGGTGTGGGAATTATTTTCAGGGCCGAGGTTGGCTTGCCGACGCCGTGGCTCCTTCGATATGGCTGGGCGCAGTATCGGCCGGAGCGAAAAGCGCGATGAAGACGACCCTTGAAGTCACGGCCGAGCCCTTGCCGCAGGACCTCGCTTTCCTGAGTGGGAGTCTCAGTGCCTTCAACGATGCCGATGTTGGCGCATCGGGCCGGAAGCCGCTCGCGGTTATCGTGCGCGACGAGCATGGCGACATCGTCGCCGGCATTTCCGGCTACACCGCCTGGGGCTGGCTCTATGTGCAGTGGCTGTGGGTCGACGAAAGGCTACGTGGCCGCCGCATGGCCGCCAGCATGCTCGACACTGCCGAACAAGAGGCGATCGGACGTGGCTGCCACGGCGCCTGGATCGACACCTTCAATCCCATCGCCGAGAAGGTCTATCAGCGCCAGGGCTACAGGCCGTTCGGCGAACTGCCTGACTTTCCCGCCGGCCGCAGCCGCATCTTCCTGCAGAAGAAGTTGACTTAACCCGCGAGCTTTCCGCCGCGCATCGGCTCAGGCGCGCCGGTGGTGCTCGGAAAGCTGATCGGCAGGCCGCGCAGCACGCGCACGGCGAGGAAAGCAAAACATTCCGCTTCCACCGCGTCGCCCTTCCATCCAAGCGTCTCGGCCTGCACCACCTCGACGTCGGCGCGGCTTTCGAGCATTGCCATCATCGTCGGGTTGTGGCGGCCGCCGCCGCTCACCGCGAGCCGCTTCGGCCGGCGCGGCAAAAGGTCGAGCGCCTTGCCGACGGCCGACACGGTGAAGGCCGTCAGCGTCGCTGCGCCATCCTCCGCGCCGAGCCCCTCTGCCATCGCCGCGGTGAAGTCGAACCGGTCGAGCGACTTCGGGTAGGGCTTGGTGAGGTAGGGATGCTTGAGCAGCCGGGCGAGCCTTTCCTCGTCGACCTTGCCGGCTGCGGCCAGTCTGCCGTCCCGGTCCATCTCGCCGAGCCCTTGCGCCTTGATGAAGTCGTTGACCGGCGCATTGGCCGGCCCTGTGTCGAAGGCTACGATATCGCCCTTGCCGTCCCACCAGGTGATGTTGCCGACGCCGCCGAGATTGAGCACGGCGGTGTCGCCGCTGGCGTCCGTCTCCTTCAGCAGCGCCGCGTGGTAGGCGGCGGCCAGAGGCGCGCCTTGCCCGCCGGCCGCGACATCGGCTGAGCGGAAATCATAGGCGACCTTGGCGCCGAGCAGCGAAGCCATCAGTTCGCCGTCGCCCAGCTGGCGAGTCCTGCCGATCTTGCCCGGCTGCGGCGCGCGATGCAGCACGGTTTGCCCATGGAAGCCGACGACGCCGATATCGGCCATGCTCATGCCCTGGCTCTCGACCAGGTCTCTGACCGCAGCCGACTGCGCGCGCGTCAGCGCTTCTTCGGCTTCGCGAAAGATCGCCGGCTCCGGTCCCTCGAAATTCCAGGCGCGCGCCTGGCGCAGCGTCTCTTCCAGCAAGGCACGGATCGATTGCGGGTAGGGGGCCAGCGTGTAGGTGCCGGTGTCGGCGATGCGCTCGCCATCCGTCTTGATCAACGCCACGTCGATATTGCCGTCGAGCACCGTGCCGGTCATCAGGCCGACCGCCCAGATTGGTTCCATGGTTTTGTCCTCGAATCGTCTTTGATCCACGTGTCGGACGGATTGGCCCGGCAGGCAAGTCTTCCGCCGCGCCCATCCAGATGGCCTTTTGCGCCAAATGGCGGAAATCGAGCATCCACGTGCTTGCCTCTTGTCGCCGAAGGCGCGAGCCTGCAGGTTCGACAACGAGGGACCTCAAGGAGGAACGCTATGGCAGCCAATGTTGCGGTGATCGCGGGCGCCGGCTCGGGGCTAAGCGCCTCGCTGGCACGGCTCCTCGCCAAGGAGGGGTTCCGCATCGTCCTTGCCGCGCGCAACGTCGACAAGCTGGCCGCGCTGGTCAAGGACACCGGCGCCCAAGCCGTGGAAACCGACGTGTCTGACGCGGCCTCCGTCGAGCGGCTGTTCGAGGCGGCCGACAAGGCTGGTCCGCTTGAGATCGCCGTCTTCAACGCCAGCGGCCGCACGCGCGGCCCGATCGCCGAGCTCGATCCCGAGGCGGTCAAGCAAGCCTTGCTCGTCGGCGCCTATGGCGGCTTCCTGGTCGGCCAGCAGGCGGCGCTCCGGCTTATAGCGCGGGGCTCAGGCTCGATCCTGTTCACCGGCGCCAGCGCAAGCCTCAAAGGCTTTTCCGGTTCCGCCGGTTTCGCCATGCCTAAATTCGGCCTGCGCGGCCTGGCGCAATCGATGGCGCGCGAGCTCGGCCCGAAGAACATCCACGTCGCGCATTTCATCATCGATGGCCAGATCGCCTCGCCCGCGAGGACGCCCGAGCGGACGGACAGCCACCTGTCACCCGATGCGATCGCCGAGACTTATCTCGCCACCCATCGTCAGCATCGCAGCGCCTGGAGCTTCGAGGTCGATCTCAGGCCCTGGGTAGAGACGTTCTGACGACCCGTTGCGCGAACTGGACAATAACGCGCCTCGTCGCTGTCTTATTATTTTAGGAAATCTGCATATTTCCTGATGTCATTTTAGTGATCCGCAATGTAAAAAAGCGAAAAATAAAAGATACCTTTACTTAACTTCGGCGTGCATACTGCGCATTTATCAGGTTTGTTGTCCGGCTTCCCCGCACGAATTGAGAACGCGCATGCCGCTTACACGTCGCACGCTGTTTGCAGCCGGAGGCGGGGGGCTGCTGATCGCGCAGGCCTTGGCTACGCCGGCCCACGCGCAAGACGCTCCCAAACCCATCGTCGGCGACAACAAGCTGCGCATCGCCATGCCGGCCTTCGCCTCCGATCCGTTCTTCCCGGCCGACGGCTCGGGGGACGGCGGCATCGACATGGACCTGGCGCGCGGCATAGCCGCGGAGCTTGGCGTCGAACCGGTGTTCGACCGGTCCGCCGTGACCTTCGACGCCATGGTGCAACTGCTGACGTCCGGCGAGGCGGATCTGGCGATCGGCAAGCTGAGCCGCACTCTTCAGCGCGGTCGCTCGATCCTCTATTCCCGGCCCTACGCCATGCTGCACCAGGGGCTGCTTGCCAACCGCGTGAACCTGGCGCGCATCGCGCAAGGCAAGCCGCCCGAACAGATCATCCGCGATTTCTCCGGCGATCTCGGCGTGATCGAAGGCTCATCCTTCGCCACCTATGCGGCGACCACATTCCCGCACGCCACGATCCAGCGCTTCGCGGGCTGGAACACGGTCATCGATGCGATCCGCAACGGCACGATCGACCTTGCCTATCGCGACGATTTCGAGATCAAGAAGCTGATGGTCGACGATCCGTCGATGACGGTCGTCGCGCGCTCGATCACGCTGACGGACAAGGTCGACACGATCGCGGTCGGCGTCAGCCCGGCCAATCCCCATCTGGCGGCCTTCGTCGATCTCTATCTCGATCTGGCGCGAGGCCAGCAGGTCCTCAGCACTGACGAGATCATCGCGCGCTATCGTCAGGGGAGCAAAGCCTGACAATGGCCGTCTCGGATGTAGCCGCTCCCATGTCTTTCGATTGGCGCCTGGCGGCAAAGCGCATCCTGCGCTCGCCGTTGACGACGATGATCATGATCCTGGCCGGGATCCTGTGCGGCCTCTATTACCCGGCCTTCGCCCACGCCATCAGTCCGGTTGCGCAGATCTACCTGAATTTCCTAAAGATGGTCGTCTTGCCCTATCTGGTCTCGTCCGTCATCTTCTCCATCACCGCGATGGTCCAGGATCCGAAATCGGTCCGCTATCTTGGCAAGGTGGGCATAGCCGTTCTGGTCGTGTCGTTCCTTGCCGTGCTGGTGAGCGGCACCTATTCGCTGATCCTCAAGCCCGGCCAGATCGAGAACCCGCAGTCGCGCATCGAGCTCGGCGAGTTCATCAATTCCCAGGGCAGCGTCTCCACCGATCTCGCATTCCCGTTCCAGCCGCCGCCATCGACCGGCGATCCGAACGCCGGGCATTCGATCTTCATGGACCTGGTGCCGAACAACGTCTTCAACGCGTTGGCCTCGGGCCAGACCATCCAGGTCCTGTTATTTTGCCTGCTTTTCGGTCTGGCGATGGGCAAGATTCCGCAGCCCTCGTCGCTCAGCCTGTCGCAAGCGCTCAACGCGGTGTACCGGGCGTGCACGGTGCTGACCAACTGGTTCGTCTGGGGGCTGCCCTTCGCGACCTTCATCCTGATCGCGGACCAGACCGCGTCGACCGGCACCAAGCCGCTGATGCTGATGGGCGGCTACCTGCTGGTGATGGGCCTTTCCTGCCTGACCTTCCTCGCCGGCGCGTTTGCAATTATCGCCATGCGGTCGCGACGGAGCTACTGGGCCACGATCAGGACCTGCCAGCCGCTCCTGATGGTGGCCATCACCACACGCTCCTCGGTCGCTTCGTTGCCATGGGTCATCAACCTGTTGAGCGAGCGCCTGCGCTTCAACCTTGTCGTCGTCGAGTTGCTCGTGCCGCTGCAGGCGGCTTTGCTGCGAACAGGCCCGGCGCTGGTCTACACCTCGGGTGCCCTGTTCATCGCCCAGCTCTACGGCCATCAACTGGCGATCCCTGATCTCTTGCTCGTCGGCATCGTCTCCGCACTTCTGGCGCTGACCACCGGCGGCATGGGCAGCCTGCTCATCCTGTCCCAGATGTCGATCGTCTGCGGTTACCTGAAGCTTCCCTTCGAGGCAGCGTTCGCCCTGTTCGTGGCGGTGGATGCGGCCGTCGATACGTTCATGACGCTGTCCAGCGTCTGCACCGTGGCGGCGAGCACGGCCATGATCGCGCCCAACCACAGGGAGACGACGCAGTCCGATGAAACGGTCGCGGGCGAGTTCGAAGCCGAGCCCGTCCGATGATCGACGACAGCATTCGTCCCCAGCTTGGCATCATCGGCGGTCTCGGGCCGCTGGCATCGGCGGACTTCTATTTCAAGCTGACCCGGATGACCGAGGCGTTCAGCGACAACGAGCATGTGCCTTCCGTCATCCTCAGCGTGCCGCAACTGCCCGACCGGACCGAAGCGATCCTGGCCGGACATGACGGGCCGCTGGCGCCGCTGACGGCCGCGGTCTCGACGCTGAACGCGCTCGGCGTTGCCTGCATCGCCATGCCCTGCAACACCGCTCATCATTGGTATGAAAAGCTGGTGGCGAACTCGCAGGCCGAGATCATCCACATCGGCGACGCGGTGGCGGCGGAAATCCGCCGCGGCTTGGACCGGGGCAGGGTTGCGAATCTCGCAACCCGGGGCACGCTTGCCTCCGGCTTCTATCAGGAGAGGATATCGGCGGCGGGTTTCGATCCTTGCCTTCCGGCGGGCACAGAGTTCCAGGAACGCGTCGACAGCGCCATCGGCCTCGTCAAGGCCGGCTCGATCGCGCAGGCCGCGGCTGAAACCGAGCGGGCGCTTCATCTCGCGCAACTGGCTGGTGCCGATGCGGCACTTCTCGGCTGCACCGAACTGTCGGTTGTATCGGCCAGCCTCGGTGACACGAACGGATTGATCGTCATCGACAGCAATGCGGCCCTGGCGCGGGCCTGCCTGACGCGTCTGGGCTTCGGCATCCAGGAAGTGCGAGGCCTGCCGACGGTGCCTCGCCTGCGGGGGAATGGCCGATTGAGCTGGCGCGCTGCGCGGCAAGCCTCTTAAGCGTCATCGCTTCGGACCTTGACCGGGCCAAACCGGTTCGCCAGCGGTCGGCATGCTCCAAGTCATAAAATCTTTGAGAGAATATTTTCTGCGTTCCGCTTGAGAGGAAAAGCGCTTCTTTGCCTGACCGGGCAGCATTGGTGATGCTGATATCAAGGCTTCGCATCCCGCCAGGCCAAAGTGATTTCAGGATCGCAAGGAACGCATCATGTCCGAACGCGGCAACGCTTCAAATTCTCTCGTTACGTCAATCACCAGGCGCGCCGGACTTGCCGCGCTTTTCGCTACGACGCTTGCCGTGGTCGGCTTCGCCGGACCGTCGCCATCCTTCGCCGAAGACAAGAAGGCGATCAAGGTCGGCATCATCAGCGGCGAGGATGAGGATGTCTGGCGCGTCGTCGCCGCCGAGGCGGCCAAGCAAGGGCTGACGATCGAGACCGTCGTCTTCAACGACTACACCCAGCCCAACGAGGCGCTGGAGCGCGGCGAGATCGACGCCAACGCCTTCCAGCACAAGCCCTATCTGGACAACCAGATCAAGACGCAGGGCTACCACATCGTGCCGGTCGGCTATACCGGCGTCTGGCCGATCGGGCTTTACTCGAAGAAGCACGCCAAGGTCGCCGACCTGCCCGAGGGCGCCGTCATCGGCCTGCCGAA
Source organism: Mesorhizobium sp. BH1-1-5 (assembly GCF_020165615.1). Lineage (NCBI taxonomy): Bacteria > Pseudomonadati > Pseudomonadota > Alphaproteobacteria > Hyphomicrobiales > Phyllobacteriaceae > Mesorhizobium > Mesorhizobium sp. BH1-1-5. The sequence continues at coordinate 12,289 of NZ_JAIUIM010000032.1, read as the reverse complement.
CGACCCGTCCAACGAAGGCCGTGCTCTGCACGTCCTGGAGCATGAGGGTCTGATCAAGCTCAAGGACGGCACCGGCATCCTGGCGACCACCGCCGACATTGCCGACAACCCGAAGAAGTTCGAGATCAAGGAACTCGACGCCGGCATCGTCGGCCGCTCGGTGGAGGATCTCGATGCCGCCGTCGTCAACACCGACTGGGCGCTGAAAAGCGGCCTCGGCCCTGAAAACCGCATCGCGCAGGAACCGGTGGCCGACAACCCTTACCGCAACTTCATCGCCGTCAAGGCAGGAACCGAGAACGAGCCCTGGGTGAAGGCGCTGGTCGCCTCCTACCAGAACGAGGCGGTCAAAGCCGAGTTCGACAAGGTCTACAAGGGCACCGGGATCAGCGCCTATTGATCGGGGCCTGGCCGTCGGAAGTTGGCGGTCCGCTGTTGAGCGGGCCGCAGTCGCGTTTGAGCGGCACTGAAACGGAAACAGAGATGAACCAGCACGTCACGGCCGAGATAGGCGACCCGGTCGTTATCGATCCCGCGAGATCGCAAGACGTCGTCCGCCTCGTCGACCTGAAGCGCCGCTTCGGCGCGACGGCGGCGCTCGACGGCGTTTCGCTTAACGTGAAGAAGGGCAAGATCCTCGGGATCATCGGCCGCAGCGGCGCCGGCAAGTCGACGCTGATCCGCTGTCTGAACGGGCTGGAGCGGCCCGATTCCGGCGAGGTCTTCATCGAGGGCCGCGAGATCGGCCGTCTGGGCGAACGCGAGCTGCAGCCGCTGCGCCGCCGCATCGGCATGGTCTTCCAGCACTTCAACCTTCTGTCGGCGAAGACCGTCGAGGAGAATGTCGCGCTGCCGCTCAAGATCGAAGGGTGGCCGCGCGCCGAGCGCATGACGCGCGCGGCCGAGCTGCTGCAGCTCGTCGGCCTGTCGGAGAAGGCCAAAGCCTATCCGGCCTCGCTGTCGGGCGGACAGAAGCAGCGTGTCGGCATCGCCAGGGCGCTCGCCGCGCGCCCGGCGCTGCTCTTGTCCGACGAAGCGACCTCGGCCCTCGATCCGGAGACGACGCGCTCGATCCTGGCGCTGCTCAAGGACATCAATTCCAGGCTCGGGCTGACCATCCTGCTCATCACGCACGAGATGGAGGTGATCCGTTCCATCGCCGACCGCGTGGCGGTGATCGATGCCGGCCGCATCGTCGAGGAGAGCGCCGTCTGGCAGGTCTTCGCCAACCCGAAATCGGAGATCACCCGCAGCTTGCTCGGCGGCATCCGGCCGCAACTGCCGCCGGAGATCGCCAGCCGACTGGCCAAAGGCGAAGGCGCGGAAACGATCCTCAGGATCGATGTCTCCGGTGAGGCCGCGCGTGGCCCGCTGCTCTCTGAGCTGAGCGTCAACGTGCCCGGCCCGTTCCGGCTTGTGCATGGCGGTATCGACCACGTGCAGCAGCAGCCGGTCGGCACGCTGTTCGTGGCGGTCCCTGGAGCCGACGCCGCGCATCTGGCGGCAGTTATCGCTTTCCTGAAAGACCGCGGGGCGCGGGTGGAGGTGCTTGGCCATGTCGCCGATCCTGTTTGAACTCCTGCTCCGCTCGATCTGGGAGACGGTGCTGATGACCGGAGCGTCCGGCATCATTTCGCTGGTCTTCGGCCTGCCGCTCGGCCTTGCCCTGGTTGCCACCGATCGCGGCGGCATCGCCGAGAGCCTTTGGCTCAACCGCATCCTCGGCGCCATCATCAATGGCTTCCGTTCGGTGCCCTTCATCATCCTGCTGGTGGCGCTGATCCCGGTGACGAGGCTGATCGTCGGCACCTCGATCGGCACCTGGGCGGCGATCGTTCCTCTGTCGATCGCGGCGACGCCCTACTACGCGCGCATCGCCGAAGTGTCGCTGCGCGAGGTCGACCACGGCCTGATTGAGGCGGCGCGCGCCATGGGCGGCAACCGCTGGACGATCATCCGCGAAGTGCTGGTGCCGGAAGCGCTGCCGGGCATCGTCGCCGGCTTCACGGTGACGCTGGTGACGCTGGTCGGCGCTTCGGCCATGGCCGGCGCCATCGGCGCCGGCGGCCTCGGCGACCTCGCCATCCGCTATGGCTACCAGCGCTTCGAGACCAGCGTCATGGTCGCCGTGGTCATTGTGCTGATCGTGCTGGTCTGCGGCATCCAATGGATCGGCGACCGGCTGGTCGCAAGGCTGGATCATCGCTGACAGGGCAGGGCATGGATGGGGTCGCGAACGCAATTTGCCGCAAAAGCCGGGAATTGAGCGCCGGCTTGCGCCGTTTGCAATGAGATTGGTCGGCGCGTTCTTCACCCGCAATGGCGCGCATGTCATCTTGCGGCAGGGCGCTGGAGCAATTCCAAGGAAAGTGCAGCGGTTTTCCGTACGGAATTGCGAAAAACAAGAGTTACGCCAAGAGGAGCCTGTCCATGCTCAGAATAATTCCGGTGCTCGATCTCGACCGCCTGGAGCAGGGCCCGTCGGAGCTTCGAACTTTCTTGTTTGATTTGCGCACGGCAGCCCGCGATGTCGGCTTCTTCTATCTGAGCGGCCACGGCATCACCCAGCCGGAAATCGATGCGGTGCTCGACGCGGCGCGCCGCTTCTTCGCCCTGCCGGAAGCCGACAAGCTCGGCATCGAGATGGTGAAGTCGCCGCAGTTTCGTGGCTATACGCGCGCCGGTGGCGAGCTGACCGGGGGCAAGGCCGACTGGCGCGAGCAGTTGGACATCGGGGTCGAGCGCCCGGCCGTTTCGCAAGGGCTGGGCGTGCCGGCTTGGACGCGGCTGCAAGGCCCGAACCAGTGGCCGGCCGCGCTTCCCGATCTCAAGTCCGCGCTGCTTGCCTGGCAAGCCAAGGCGACCGACGTGGCGATCCGGCTGCTCAAGGCTTTCGCGCTGTCGCTCGACCAACCGGAAGACGCTTTCGACCCGATCTATCGCGGCGAGCCGAACCATCGCATGAAGATCGTGCGCTATCCTGGCCGTGACGCCACCGGTGACGACCAGGGCGTCGGCGCGCACAAGGATGGCGGTTTTCTCACCCTGCTGCTGCAGGACGAGAACAAGGGCCTGCAGGTCGAGTATGATGGCAGCTGGGTCGATGTCGATCCCATCCCGCGAACGCTCGTCGTCAACATCGGCGAACTGCTCGAGCTCGCCTCGAACGGCTATCTCAGGGCAACTGTGCACCGCGTGGTGACGCCGCCGGCCGGCGTCGAGCGCATTTCCGTGCCGTTCTTCTTCAGCGCCCGCCTCGACGCGACGATCCCGCTGCTCGACCTGCCCGAGGAACTCGCCGCCGAAGCGCGCGGCCCGGCCAGCGACCCCGACAATCCGCTCTTCCGCAATGTCGGGGCCAATGTGCTGAAGAGCCGTCTGAGGTCGCATCCAGACGTTTCACGGCGTCACTATGCCGACCTTCTGGAAAAAGCATCGGCCGCCGGCTGAGGATTCCTGATGATTGCGCGAGATTTTTTCGCATTTCCGATCTTTTTTGGAATTCCGTTCGTGGAAAATACACCGTTTAGGCCCCAAATAAGAGGCATCGCTCGGTGTTTTCCTCCCATTGCGCCGGGCGGTGTTCCCCTCTGAAGGTTATGACCTTCATTCTTGGCCGGGCCGCTTTCGCGCCCGGCCTTTTTTCTTTCAGAAGCTGAGAAATGCCTGGATCAGGCGAAGGCGATGCGGATCGCGCCAAAGGGCCCGAAATCCGAGACGATCCGGTCGCCATGCCGGCATTCGACCGGCCGGATGAAGGAGCCCGACAGCACGACCTGGCCGGCCTCGATCCGCATGCCGTACTGGTGCAGCCGGCTGGCGAGCCAGACGATGCCCTTGGCGGGATGATCGAGCACGCCGGCGCCGAGGCCCGTCTCCTCGACCTCGCCGTTGCGCGACACGATCGCGCCGATCCAGCGCAGATCCTCCTCGCGTGGGCCGGCGGCGCGGCCGCCGACGACGATGCCGGCATTGGCCGCATTGTCCGAGATCGTGTCGAAGAAGGTGCGGATCCTGCCGGTCTCCTTGTTCATCCGCTCGATGCGGGTGTCGAGGATTTCAAGCGCCGGCGTGATGTGATCGGTGGCGTCGAGCACGTCGTCGACCGAAATGTCGGGACCAGCCAAAGGCGCCTTCATGACGAAGGCGATCTCGGCCTCGATGCGCGGCTGGATGAAACGATCGGCAGGCACGGTGCCGCCATCTTCGAAGAACATGTCGTCGAACAGGATGCCGGAATCCGGAATGTCAATGCTGAGCGCCGACTGCATCGCCTTCGAGGTCAGGCCGATCTTCCAACCCTTGATCGTCAGTCCCGATGCGGCCTTGCGCTTCACCAGCGCCGCCTGCACGCGGTAGGCGTCGTCCATCGTCGCCTCTGGAAAATCGAGGCTGAGCAGTCTGATCTGGCGCCGGTCGCGCTCGGCTTCGAACAGCCTGCGGGCGGCGTCCTCGATTTGGCTTTCCGTCATCATCGGGCTGCCTCTTCGTCGACGACGCCATTGCGCAGAAGCCCGATGCCTTCCGCCTCCACCTCGATGACGTCACCCGGCTTCAGCCAGACCGGCGGGTCGAAGCGGGCGCCGGCACCCGTCGGCGTTCCGGTGACGATGACGTCGCCCGGCGCCAGCGTGGTGAAGGTCGAGATGTAGTTGATGATCTTGCGGAAGGAGAAGATCATGCGCCCGGTGCGGTCCTGCTGGCGCATCTCGCCATTGACGCGGGTGGTGAGCGCGATGTCGGCGATCTGCGCCTCGTTGGTGAACGGCACCAGCCACGGTCCGATCGAGCCGGTGCGGTCGAAATTCTTGCCTTGCGTGACGTTGAACTTGGCGTGGCGCACCCAGTCGCGGATCGTGCCTTCGTTGCCGAGCGAAAGTGCTGCGATATGGCCGAGCGCATCGGCTTCGGCGATGCGTCGCCCGCCCTTGCCGATGACGATGACGACCTCGCCCTCATAGTCGAGCTGCGGCGATTCCGGCGGCCGCACCAGTGCCGCGCCATGGCCGACGAAGGAACGCGGAAAACGGATGAACAGCGACGGATTTGAGGGCGCAGCCTGCCCGTCCTTGTACTCCTCGTTGCGGTCCGGGTAGTTGACGCCGACGCAGATGATCTTTTCCGGCGAGGGCACCGGGATTTCGTAGGCGATGTCCTCGACGCTGAAATCGGCGGCGAGACCTTCGACCCCCTCGGCGAGTCTCACGAGCGCACCGGCCGCGATCACCTCGCGCAGCGTCGGCCATTCGGCATGGCGCGACGAAAGATCGACAACACCCTTATCGGTGATCGCGCCGTAGCGCATCTTGCCGCCGACGGTAAAGGTGGCGAGCCGTCTCGCGCTCATGCTGATACTCCGGTGAATAGCCAATCTCCCCCCTTGAGGGGGAGATGTCCGGCAGGACAGAGAGGGGGGCGAAGGAACGCGAACATCTCCTAACAGCCCATCAAGGCGCCACGATCGGCGAGGCCGCCAGATCGGACTTGCGCGGCTCGACACCGGCAAACACGCTGCCTTCCTCGAACCAGCTTCGCGGCGCCGGCGCGCCCCACAGCGTCTGGCGCTGCGGGTCTTTCAAATCCCACTTGATCGGCTCGAGATCGGGATCGACCGTCTGGTAGTCCGAGCAATAGATCTCGATGCGATGGTTGTCCGGATCGCGGATGTAGAGGAAGAAGGCATTGGAGATGCCGTGCCGTCCAGGTCCGCGCTCGATGTTGCCGACATAGCCGGTGGTCGCCATCAGGTCGAGCAGGTCGATGATGTTGAGTGGCGTCGGCACCCAGAAGGCAACGTGGTGCAGGCGCGGGCCAAGGCCGTTGGTGAAGGCAATGTCGTGCACGCCGCCCTTGCGGTGCGTCCAGGCGGCCCACAGCTTACCGGTCTCTTCGTCCTGCGTGTATTCGGTCACGCGGAAGCCGAGTTCGTTGTAGAAGGCCACCGACTGGTCGACATTCGGCGAGAAGCAGTTGAAGTGGTCGATGCGCAGCGGCTTCACGCCCTTGTAGAGAGCGTATTTCTGGTGGATTGGCGGCAGCCGCTCCATCCTGGAATAGAATTCGAGCGGGATGCCGTGCGGATCACGCGTGCGGAAGGTGCGGGACTGGTAGGGCCGTTCGACCCATTCCACCGGCAGGCCTTTTTCCTTGAAAAAATGCTCGGCCTTGTCGATATCCTCGTCGGAGAACACCTTGAAGCCGAGCTCGCGCGCTTCGGGCGTTGTCGCCTTGCGCAGCACGATGCAGTGATGGCCGCGTTCCTCCATGGCGCGCAGATAGATCGCGCCGCTGGTCTCGTCGGTCACCTGCAGGCCGAGCGTGTCGACATAGAAGGCGCGGGATTTTGCCAGGTCGGTGACGGCGAGCTCGACATGGCTGAGCCGCACGATGTTGAAGGCGGGGTAGAGGTTGGGTTGGGGCAGGGCCATTTGTGTCTCCGGTCAGCCGCCGAGCTTCTGGATCGAATGCGGCGCCGTGGCGAACGCGATGTTCTTGGTTTCCATGTAGAAGTCGAACGACCAGTCGCCGCCGTCGCGGCCGATACCCGAGCTCTTGACGCCGCCGAACGGCGTCGGCAGATGTCGCACATTCTCCGAATTCACCCAGATCATGCCGGCGTCGAGCGCATCGGTGAAGCGCAGCGCGCGGGTGACGTCGGAAGTCCAGAGATAGCCGGTCAGGCCGTATTGCGTGTCGTTGGCCAGCGCCAGAGCCTCCGCCTCGTTCTTGAACGGGATTGCTGTCAGCACCGGCCCAAAAATCTCCTCCTGGGCGATGCGCATCTTGTTGGTGGCGCCGACGAAGAGCGTCGGGCTGACATAGCAGCCGCCGCCCGGGCCATCGAACTTGCCGCCGCCGGCGGCGACCACCGCGCCTTCCGATTTGCCGATCTCGATATAGGAGAGGACTTTTTCTTCGTGCACCGGATGGATTAGCGGACCGACCACGGTCTCGGGATCGAGCGGGTGGCCGATTTTGATGCGCTTGGCCTTCTCCGCCACAAGGTCGGTGAACTTGTCGTGCACGGAGGCCTCGACCAAAAGGCGCGACGACGAGGTGCAGCGCTCGCCGTTCAGCGAATAAATCATGAAGACGGCGGCGTCCGCAGCGCGCTCCAGGTCGGCGTCGGCGAAGACGATGACGGGGTTCTTGCCGCCGAGCTCGAAATGCACGCGCTTCAGCGTCTCTGCGCCCTGTTTCATGATCATCGAGCCGGTGCGGCTTTCACCGACGAAGCCGATCGCCTTGATGTCGGGGTGCTCGGTCAGCGCCCGGCCTGCATCCTCGCCGAACCCGTTGACGAGGTTCCACACGCCCTTGGGGAGGCCGGCTTCCTCGGCGATCTCGACCAGCAGCCGGGCGGTGAGCGGCGACAGCTCGGCCGGCTTGTGCACCACCGTGCAGCCGGCGGCCAAGGCCGGTGCGATCTTCCAGGTCGACAGCATGAAGGGCGTGTTCCACGGCGTGATCACACCGACCGGGCCGATCGGCACGCGTGTCGTCATGTTGAGCTGGCCGGGCGCCCTGAGCGAACGGCCGTCACGCGCCTCCGGCGCGCGGTCGGCATAGAAGCGGAAATTCTCGGCGCCGCGCAGCGCCGCCTTGGCCATGAATTTCAACGACTGTCCAGTGTCCATGCATTCGACGAAGGCGATCTCCTCGGCGCGCGCGACGATGGCGTCGGCGATTTTGTGCATGAGCTTCTTGCGCGCATCGCCGGAGATCGCCGCCCAGTCCTTGAACGCGGCCTTCGCGGCCTTGGCGGCGCGGTCGATGTCGGCGGCCTTGCCGCGCGCCACGGTGGCAATCGGCTTGAGGTCGATCGGCGAGATCGTCTCATAGGTCGAACCGTCGGCCGCGGGCACCGCCTCGCCGGCGATCTGGTTGAGCACGCCGCCTTTTCGGAAGCGTTCGAGATAGGCCTCGGCCTTCTTCAGATTGTCGTCCAATGCCGCCATGGGTGTGCTTCCTGTCGATTGCTTGCCGCGCCCGGTTATTTGCCACGCAGGCGCGGATGGATCGCGTTCTTCTTCCAGCTTAGCTCAGCGTCGATCTCGCGGATCTCCAGCGATAGCGCGAAATGCGGCGTGGCGAACAGCGATGCCAGATGATCGGTGACCGCCGCGAAGATGGCCACGCCGGCGCTCTTCTTTTCCGCCGCGCTGCGACCCTTGCCGATGCGGAAGTTCATGTCGATGAAGCCGTTCTCCGGGAGCCGGTCGGCAATCGCATAGGCTTCGGCGCGGAAGGCGCGCACCCGGACCGCGCCCGGTTCGAACAAGCCTGTTTCGAGGATGGTGCGCGAGACCAGCGCGCAGAGTTCGCCCATGTCGAGCTTCGCGTCGAGATTCGCCGAATATTCGATCGACATATGGGGCAAGGGTTCCTCCGCCGGCAGCACCCGTCTTGTAGTTAACATGTGAATTACATCTTGACGCGGGAATGTCAAGCGTCGTTCTCTCTGCGGATGCAACTCCCGGGGTGGGATTGCCGCTCTCGGCAAAATCGCGGATATAGCTGCGATCCCGCCCTAGACCTTTGTTGCGAGTCGTACTGGACTGGAATTTTTCGGAGACCTGATTTTGCTACCGCCCAGCACCCGCCGCTCCTTGCCCATGGCTCTGCTTCGCGCCCGCGAAGTGATCATGGCGCATTTCCGGCCGATGCTCGCCCGCCATGATATCACCGAGCAGCAGTGGCGCGTGCTGCGCGTTCTCGCCGAGACTGGCCCGCTGGAGGCGACCGAACTCGCCAACCGCGCCTCGATCCTGCCGCCGAGCCTCACCCGCATCATCAAGGCGCTGGAGGAGAGGGAGTTCATATCCCGCAACAAGGTGAAGGATGACGGCCGCCGCGCGCTGCTCGCCATCAGTCCGACCGGCGTGGCGCTGATCGAGGAACTGGCGCCCGAGCGCACCGCCATCTACGAGGCAATCGAGAAGCGCTACGGCGCCGCGGAGCATGAGCGCCTGCTAGATATGCTGGATAGCCTGATCCAGTCGGAGTCGATGGAGGGCTAGGATTTCCCTTCTCCCCTTGTGGGAGAAGGTGGATCGGCGCGCAGCGCCGAGACGGATGAGGGGTGTTCCAGGGAACGCCAGCGTCTCACTCCGCTGGAGCACCCCTCATCCGTCGCCTTCGGCGACACCCACAAGGGGAGAAGGGAAGGGCGCTTCTCACCCGCCAAAACTCCCCAGCGCGCTCGGCTGCATGTAGTTGCGGCCGACATACAGCAGCGCCGCCTCGTCGCTGCCGTGACGGATGTCGACGACGCGGCCGAACATCACATTGTGCGTGCCGACCTTGTTCACCGCGCCGATCTCGCAATCGAAGCTGACGATCGCGTCGAGCAGCGCCGGCATGCCGGACGGCATGGTCTGCCACCGCGCGGCCTGATAGCGCTCGGTCATGTCGCGGATCGCGCCGGCGAATTTTGCCGCCAGATGCATGTGCGACTGGGTCAGCACATTGACGCAAAAACGCTGGTTGGCGAGGAACATTGCAGTCTGCGCCGAGCGCTCGTTCATGCACACCAGCAGCGTCGGCGGATCGTCGGAGACGCTGCACATGGCGGTCGCGGTGAAGCCGCCGCGCCCGGCCGAACCATCGGTGGTAACGATGTTGACCGGCGCGCAGACCCGCGCCATCGCCTCGCGGAATTCCAGCCTCGCGACTTGTGACGTCATGGCCGCTTCCATGGCTGGCCTCCGTCAGTTGGCCTGGGCGCCGAGGGGTGGCAGCCAGGTGTCGCCGGTCCAACCCTTCTCGTCATAGTCGGCCATGCATTGGTCGACGAGTTCCTCCATCTGCTTCAGCCGCCCGCCGCGCTCCGCGCCCTTCAGCACCTGCAGCCGCACCTCTTCCGGCGCGCCGGCATAGTTGAGCTCGTAGAGCGCGTGGCGGCCGCCGAATTCGGTGCCGGTCGCGTCCCACAACAGCTTCATGATCTTGATGCGTTCGACATGGCCCATGTCGTTGGAGCCGCGCACATACTGCGCGAGATAGCGGTCGATTTCCGGATTGTCGAAATCGCGCGCCGAGGAGGGCAGATAGATCAGCCCGGAAGCGATCACGCGGCGCACCGTGTCGATGACGCGCGGATAGGCTTCCGACATGAAGGTGCGGTAAGCGAGCGCGGCCTCGAGATTGGGCAGCACCGCGCCGTTGGCCCAGGGAATCGGATTGTGCGCCATCGCGTTGGAGAAGCTCCAGAACATGTGGCGCAGCGCAATCACCTCGCCGAGCGCCGCCTGGTTACCGCGGAAGGCATCGCCGCCGGTCGCGCGCAGCGCCTTGGCGAGCAAGCCGGCGAGAAAGTCGAGTTTTACCGCAAAGCGCGTGCAGCCCTGGAAGCAGTAGCCATGCATGAAGCCCGACGCCGGATGGAAGGACAGGATTTTTTGCGCGTCGCGCAGCACCAGCACGTCCTCCCAGGGGATGAAGACATTGTCGAGCACCAGGATCGCGTCATTCTCGTCGAAGCGCGACGACAGCGGATAGTCGAAGGGATGGCCGACAGTGTTGGCGGTCTGTTCGTAGGAGACGCGGCAGAACATCTTTATGCCCGGCGCATTCATCGGCACGATGAACATCACCGACAGCGACGGATCCTCCGTCACCGTCGCCGAGCTCTGCGCCAGGAAATTATAGTGGGTGAGCGCCGACGACGTCGCCACCACCTTGGCGCCCGACACCCAGATGCCGGCATCGTTCTCCTTGGTGATGTGCACGAAAACGTCCTTCACCTGCTCGGCCGGCTTGTGGCGGTCGATCGGCGGATTGACGATGGCATGGTTCATGAACAGGACCGCTTCCTGGGCTCTGCTGTGCCATGCGCGCGCATTGTCCTTGAACGGTCCGTACCATTCGGCATTGGCGCCGAGCGTGTTCATTAGCGCCGCCTTGTAGTCGGCGGTGCGGCCCATCCAGCCATAGGTCATGCGCGCCCAATGCGCGATCGCGCTTTGCTGCGCGGCAAGCTCGGCGGAGGAGTGCGCGACGCGGAAATATTTGTGCGTGAAACCGCCGGAGCCGGTGTCGGTCGGCGAGGTCAGCACCGCCTGCTGGTTGGGATCATGCAGCGCGTCGTAGAGGCGTGCCAGCGAGCGCACCGAATTGCGCATCGCCGGATGGCTGGTGACGTCGGCCACCCGTTCGCCATTGATATAGACCTCGCGCCCGTCGCGTAGGCTCGCCAGATATTCGGCGCCCGTGAACGGCCGCGACTTGTCGGCCCGGAATTCTTCCGATCGCATCATGATCCTCCCTTGATTGGTGGAGAGTAGCGGGAGCCGAGCTAATGGTTTATGGACGAAAGCGCAAAACCGCTTGGACTTTTTCCGGCTGCTCATGGGCCAGACCGCCATTCCGGAATTCTTCGTCTACGGCGAGCCGGCACGGGCGCTCGACGTCGGCTTCCTGCATGTCGAGACCGTGCAGGCCCGCGCTTCGGTGCACCGCGGCCAGGTTCTGGCCCACAAACACCCGCAAATGGCGCAGGTCACGTTCTGGACGAGCGGGCAGGGCATCTACCGGATCGAGGACAGGACCTGGAGTTTTTCGGCACCGACGGTCAGCTTCATGCCGAGCGGCGTGGTGCATGGGTTCGACATCGAGCCGGGCACCGACGCGATCGTCGTCTCGGTCGCGGACGCGGCGCTCGCGGCGATCGCCGAGCACTCGGCGCTGGCGCTCGACCAGCCGGTTCTCATCACCGCACGTGGTGAGGAAGCGCTTTGGCAAAGGCTCGGCGACACGGTCAGGATGATCCAGGCCGAATATGCCGAGGCTCAAGCCGGCGCGGAAAAGATCCTGCCGCCGCTGGTCGCAGTGGCATTGTCGCACATCGCCCGCCTCGACGCCCAGTCGCATGCGATCATGGTGCCCGCGGCGGTCGCCCTGGGCGGCCGGCTCAGGCGGCTGATCGACCGACACTTCCGCGACGACTGGCCGGTCGAGCGCTATGTCGAGGAACTCGGCACCACGCGCCATCTGCTCGACAAGGCGGCGCATCAGGTGCTGGGCTCCGGCGTGCGTCAGGCGATCGGCGAAAGGCGCCTGGTCGAGGCCAAGCGGCTGCTGCTCTTCACCATCCGCACGGTCGAGGACATCGCCTATGAGACCGGCTTCAACGACCCAGCCTATTTCTCGCGGTTCTTCCGCCAGTCGGTTGGGGTGGCGCCGGCGGCGTGGCGCAAAGAGCGTCTGGCAGTAGGCAGTAGGCAGTAGGCAGTAGGCAGTTGGACTGCACCCCTGTTGTGAGACAGGGAATAGGTGACAGCGTTAGCGT
>NZ_JAIUIM010000031.1:0-81597 GCF_020165615.1 Mesorhizobium sp. BH1-1-5 | reverse complement strand
CCCCCCCCCCCCCCCCCCCCGCTTCAACGACAGACGCGAGATCCTGCCATTCGTTAACCGCCGGAGGAATTTCCGGTGGCTTACGCGATCGCATAATAGAAGCATCCTTGTGCGCCGGCGCGAGCGCTATATTATCGCGCCCTAACCTGTGCCGACTTCGGAAGGATCGACACTTGGAGCATGCCCCGCCTGCCGCCCCCGCAGTGCGCGAGACATTGGAGCGACTGCTTGCCAGCGAAACGTTCGGACGCTCCGAACGTGCGCGCAGGCTTTTACGCTATCTCGTCGAACGCGAGCAGGCTGGCGAGGCGGACAGGCTGAAGGGCGTTTCCATCGCCATGGACGTCTTCGGCAAGGACGGCGATTTCGACGCCTCCACCGATGCCGTGGTCAGGGTCCAGGCCGGTCGCCTGCGCGAGCTCCTGGAGCAGTATTTCGCCAATGAAGGTGTCGCCGAGCCGGTGCGCATCGCGATCCCGCGCGGCGGTTATGTCCCTTCCTATGAGCTGAACGCGATCCGTCTGCCAGGCGGGGCCAGGGCCGCCTCCGGTACCATCGCGCGACCCGACGCATCGGCCGATGCCGCTCCGGCTTCGGCTGAATATCTCGATGGCCCGACGCCCGGCGAGCCTGCGGCGCTGATGGCGCCGATGGCGCCTTCGCGGTCGCTCACATGGCAGCTACGCTTCTTCTGGGCTGCTATGGTCCTGGTCATTGCCATGCTCGGTGTGCTCATCGTGCGTCAAAGCAATGCCTTCCTCAACGGCGGCGACACGACCGCGACGGTTGAAACGGCGCGCCTAGCCGGCGCCGCCGCCCAGCCGGCATTCGACTCCCTGCCGCTGATCTACATTGCGGTGAAAGCCGATGGAGCGGAGGCGACGCGCGTCGCGTCGTCGCTGCGCGCCGGGCTCGCGGGTTTCGACACCATCGATTTCATCGGACGCGACGCGGATTCGACGCGCGATCAATCCGCCGATCCGATCAGTTTCGTTTTCGAAATTGTTCCCGGGCCCGCTGCCGGCGACGTCACGGTCGAATTGCAGAGCGTCGCGACCGGGCGGGTTCTCCTGTCGCGCAACCTGACATCGGCCGAAAGCGCCCCCGGTGCGGTTGAAAGCAACATCGCCAGCCTTCTCACCTCGACCGTTCCCGCTTCGGGCGCGATCTACAGCTACATCGACCAGAGCGACATCCGGACCAGCCAGATCGGATGCCTGGTGCTCGACGACCGCTATTATCTCGACATGAGCGCCCAGACGCACGAGATTGCCTATCGCTGCCTGGAGAAGCTTGTCGGCGAAGGCACCAAATCGTCGCTTGTCTACGCGGAGTTGGCCTCGCTTCACGTGGAGGCCGTCAACTCCCACTATGCCTATCCGCCGGAAGCGACGCTCGAAAAGGCCATGTCGCTTGCGCACCGCGCCGTCCAGATGGGGCCGACGAGCCCGCACGCGCATCGCGCCTTAGGCTATCTCAACTCTCGCCTCGGCAACACGGACGAGGCCATCCGGTTGATGCGAAAGGCCTACGAGCTCAACCCGTATGATCTCGGCATGGCCGCCGCCTATGGCTACGGGCTCATCTTCGCCGGCAAATATGATGAGGGAACGCCGATCCTGGGCCACGCGGTGGAAGCCTTCAGCGGCCATCCGACCTGGTGGGATTATGGCCTGTTCGTCGGAGCCTTCATGCAGGGCGATATGAAGAAGGCCGCGATCGCCAGCGAGTCGCTGCGCACGACGACATCGAAGTCGCATTACCTCGCCGCGCGCCTGATCGGCGCCAGGATTTCGGGCCGCGACAAGCTGGCGGGCGAGATTGCCAACGAGCTCACCGCCGAATTCCCGAACTTCGCCGCCAACCCGCGCGCGACATTCGTCGATCGCAAATACCCCGGCGATCTCACCGATCGGCTGGTGCAGTCCTTGCGGGCCGCCGGGATCGGCAACCCGAGCTAAACACAGTTTCCGCTTTCGTTTGGGCCACCCGATCGCTGCAGCGCGCAAAATATGACGCTGCGATCCGGCAAATATGCGAATATTGGGACATGGTTGCGCGCCGGGCGCCCGACGGGGCGCTGCGGTCGCAAAGATTTTACTGGCCATCGGTCTGGTTCGGGAGCAATTCAGCCACAATTTGCGATTGTTGCCCGTCTTGCTCACTCCACCATTTTTCATGCTTCCATTCCCTTATGCCGTCGAAGGCGGCGCTGGCCCGAAGACGATCGTCTTTCTGCACGGCTTCGGGGCTTGCCGTGAGATCTGGCGTGACGTCGTGGCATCGCTGGCGGCGGAAGCGAGAATGCTTGCCTACGATCTGCCGGGCCATGGACAATCACTGGAATGCGAAGGCATGGGCGGCGCCAAGCCGGCCGCGCGGGCCATCCTGGCCGATCTAGCCGCGCGCCAGTTGGGCAAGGTTCATCTCGTCGGTCACTCCATGGGCGGCGCGATCGCGACATTGATGGCGCTTGCCGACCCCGACAGGATTGCCTCGCTCACTCTGTTGGCGCCCGGCGGCTTCGGCCCGGAAATCAACGCAGCCTTGCTGCGCCGCTACGCCGCCGCGGCCGGCAGGAAACAGATCCGCGCCAGCCTTGCGGCCATGTCGGGTCCGCGCAGCGGGCCGCCCGATCACGTGGTGGATGCACTGTGCCGGATGCGCAAACAGCCGGGCCAGTTGCAGACCCTGATCGACATGGCGGCCGCGATGACGAGGGACGACCGGCAAGGCGTCATCCCCCGCGCGCAGCTGGACACGCTCGGCATGCGGGTGATGGTTGCCTGGGGAACGGAGGATCCGCTGCTGCCGGTCGAGCAGGCCGAGGCGCTGCCGTCGCATTTCCATCTGCACCATGTTCTCGGCGCGGGTCATATGCTGGTCGAGGAAGCTCCGGACCTTGTTGCCGAGGTCGTGCGTCGCAACACGCGACGGCGCGGCAGGCGGTTGCGTCCGCCGCTGGGCGCGGCGGCGAGCTGATCTCTCCGGACCGCCCCCGAAGAATATCCGTAACCCTCTTCCGCCGGACCGCGGCAATCGCATGGGCCGTCGTCGGCAGTGCATTTTGCCGGCGATTGTGTTAACTCGCTGTTAACCAACAGCGAGGCAGCCGCCATGAAGGATGCAGGCGACAAAATCACCCCGATCGAGCCGTCGCGGAAGCTCGCCGACGCGGTACGCGACGTCAAGAACGCCTTCGCCGACCGCGACGATGTGATTGTGGAGATGCGCGACGCGCACCGCATGCGGCTCGATCTCCTGGCAACCGAGCTTGCCCCGGTCTTTGCCGATGTCCCGGCCGACATGGACAGCTTCGACTTCGCCGTCTCGTCCGGCCTGCAGCCGCGGCTATGGATCGACGCGGTGAGCCATGTCGCCATGGGACGCGACCGCCGCACCTACCGCTTCCTCAAGGATACGCGCGTCGGCCGTGTGGTGCTGGCCGAATCGACCGAGATGAAAGCCGCCGCCGATGCGGTGACGCGCTATGTGGCGGAACGTGTCGTCGAGCGGCAGCGCATGATGGAAGGGAGCATGGAGAGCGCCGTTCCCGGCCTGCATCGCCCCGTTGTCCGGGAAGCGGAGCCGCCCATCCAATCCGAAATCCGACGCAGCAACGGCTGGACGACCTTCTTCGCCGGCCTCGGCCTGATCGCCGCCGGCGCCCTTGTCGGCCTGGCGGTTTCGCTGGCGATGTTCTGGGACCGCATCGCGCATATGAAGATCAGCTTCTGACGAGTTCACGGTCCTTCACGGCCGGCACCTCGATATCCGTGACCTGCAGGTCCGATGGCGGCAGCGCCGGCCCGGTCAGGCCGCGCCGCGTCAAGCGCGCGCGCCAAGCGCCCTTTTCGCCGTCGATCTCGAACAGATTGTACTGGGCGGCCGGATGCTTGCCGCCCGGCGCCTGGCCCGCGGCGGCAACCCCGACGACGGGCACCTTGGCGCCACGTGCTCCGATGGTGAACAAGGACGGCAGATGCGAATGGCCGTGCAGGACCAGCTCCGCGCCATGACGGCGAATCACCTTGTGGAAACGGGCGATGCCGAACAGCCGCTTATGCTGCGTGACGGCGCCGCGCACCGGCGGGTGGTGGATCATGATGGCGCGGAACAGCCCTTTTTTCGCCGCGTCGTCGAGAACCTTGCCGAGCCGCTCGGCCTGCCCCTCCATGAAGAAGCCGTTGGCCATGAAGGGCGCGGTGGCGCGCGCCGTGGTGACGCCGATCAGCGCGACATTGCCGCGCACGCGCAGATACGGAAAGGAATTGCGGTCGACCGGACTGTTGACGCCGTCGCCCGTCATCCACGGAGCCCATGCCCGGCAAACCTTGTCGAAGGCGCCCGGCACATAGGCATCGTGATTGCCGGGGACCACGGAAACGTCGTGCGGCGATCCAAGCGTCTCCAGCCAGTGCTTGGCCATCTCGATCTCGCCGTCGAGCGCCAGATTGACGAGGTCTCCCGTGACGGCGAGATGGTCCGGCGCGTTCGCCTTGATGTCGGCGACAATGGTGTCGATCACTGCGTCATGCATATGGCGGCGTCGGTTGCGCTGCCAGTTGACGTAGCCCAGCACGCGCTTGGACGCGAGGTCGCGATAGGTTACATCGGGCAGCGGTCCCAGATGAGCGTCGGAAATATGCGCAAGCCTGAACATTCCTCCTTCTTAAGCGACGCAAGCCTGGCTTTCCACTCACCCTTTGCTGTTCGTTCGGCGATGGTCGGATGAGTGGCGCGGCCGATCCCGAGGAAGCGTTCCGTCAGACCGGCTGGCCGGGCCTGCGGGCAAGGCTGTTCCATCTTTTCTTCCTGCTGCGCCGTCCGATGACGCTCGGCGTGCGCGGCCTGATCTATGACCGCCCCTCCAATTCCGTCTTCCTGATCCGCCACACCTATGTCCCCGGCTGGCAGTTGCCGGGCGGCGGCGTCGAAGCCGGCGAGACGCTCGAAGAAGCGCTGGCGCGCGAGCTTGCCGAGGAAGGCAACATCGCGCTGACCGCCCCGCCGGTGCTGAAGTCGATGCATTTCAACCGCCGCTCCAGCAGACGCGACCATGTCGGCTTCTACTTGATTGAAGCCTTCAGCCAGACGGCGCCGAAATTGCCGGACCATGAGATCGCCGAAGCCGGCTTCTTCCCGCTCGATCGCTTGCCGGAAGATGCGACCTCGGCGACGAGGCGAAGAATCGAAGAAATATTTAGCGGAGAACGTGTATCGCCCTATTGGTGATTTCAAGAAGACGTGATCTTCTTCAGGGGATCAATAACGCAATCGCGTTTATAGATCGCTGGAGGCGTCTGCATGGCAGCGGAAACCACCAAGCCAGCCAATGTATGGCCCTGCGTTGCCATTTACATTGTGACCACAATGATATTGACGGCAATATGGGCGACGGTTGGTTATATTGCTCCTGATTTGGTCGAAAAGGCGAACACGGCAGCCAGCTTCGTGATGATTTTCGCATCCACGCTTGCCGCATATTCGGTCTTCATAAGGCGCAACGGCAGGCTTTTTGACCGGAGCGAGTATTGGAAGGTGGTCTTTCTTTCAACGGTGGCCACCGTGCTGTTTTCAGCAGTCATGATGTTGTTTTCAATTGCGGCAGGAGCCGCACCGGGAAGCGCAAGCGACGTTCCCGCCAAGATTTGGATCATTCTGCTGATTATCGGTACGATTTTCGGACTTTGCGTCAACGCTATCGGCTTTTCCAGCCGGTTCGGCAAAACTCTTTTGAAGGCCCACAGCAAGAGGCAGGCTCAACTCGACACCGAGCCTTTCCGATAGGCTTTCATCGCCAGGCAGCTTCATGCTGCCTTCCTGAACCTGCCCCGATCATGCGATGCCGCGTAATCAAGCTCCGGCCCCACCGGAACGATTCCCGTTGGATTGATCGATCTGTGGCTGCCGTAATAGTGCGCCTTGATGTGATGCAGGTTGACCGTGCCCGAGACGCCGGGCACCTGATAGAGATCGCGCAGATAGTTGGACAGATTCGGATAGTCGGCGATGCGGCGCAAATTGCATTTGAAGTGGCCGACATAGACCGGATCGAAACGAACCAGCGTCGTGAACAACCGCCAGTCGGCCTCGGTGATGTGCTCGCCGGTCAGATAGCGCTGCTTCGAAAGCCGCTCCTCGATCGTATCGAGCGCTAAGAACAATTCGCCGAACGCTTCCTCATAGGCTTTCTGCGCGGTGGCGAAGCCGGCGCGATAGACGCCGTTGTTGATCGCCGGATAGACCAGCGCGTTGATCCTGTCGATCTGTGCGCGCAGCGCCGCCGGGTAGAAGTCGAGACCCGCCTCGCCCCATTCGTCGAAGGCGGAATTGAGCATGCGGATGATCTCGGAGGATTCGTTGTTGACGATCGTCTCTTGCCTTTTGTCCCACAGCACCGGCACGGTCACGCGGCCTGAGTAGGCCGGATCGGCCTTGGCATAGATCTGGTGCAGGAAATCGAGGCCGTAGAGCGTGTCCCCGGTGGCGCCGTCCTCGGCTTTGAAGGTCCAGCCGTTTTCGCCCATGAAGTGGTGCACCACGGACACGGAGATGATGCCTTCCAGCTTCTTCAGGGCGCGGAAGATCAGCGTGCGATGTGCCCATGGGCAGGCGAGCGACACATAGAGGTGATAGCGGCCGGGTTCCGCCTTGAAGCCTCGCGTGCGGCCTTCCGCCGGCCTGCCGTCGCGCGTGATCCAGTCACGCCATTGCGACTCCGTTCGCACGAACCGGCCGCCGCTGTCGGTATTGGGCGCGCGATCCTGCCATCTGCCTTCAATCAACAATCCCATGCGGAAATCTCCCTGCGGTTCGAATTTATCTAGGCCCATGATCGGCTTGGCGAAGCCCCCCAGGCGCTGAACAGTTCGTCAAATGACGAACCGGTCCAGAGACGGACAAGTTCCCCGTGCGACGCAAAGAAAGCCGGAAAGCACCGATTGCGGCGGCACAAAATTGGTGCTAGCGGAAGCGCCCATGTTCGACTTTGCCTCTATCCGGTTCGACCGACGACGAAAGGGCGCCCGCGCTTAACAAGCGCTGACTGGCGAACGCTGCCGTTTGCAGCAAACCTTCCTCGCATACCGGAACGCAAAGACCATGAGCCTTGCCGACGTGAAATACCTGCCGGAAACCCCGGCGCATGATGCTGAAATCGAAGCCATCAACGACGAGGCCTTCGGCCCCGGCCGTTTCGTGCTTGCCGCCTACAAGATCCGCGAGGCCGGCGGGCATGACCACTCGATGTCCTTTGTCGCCGTCAAGGACGGCACGGTCATCGCTTCGGTGCGCATGACGCGCGTGGCCGCGGGCGCCGGACGCGCCATGATGCTCGGCCCGCTTGCGGTGCGCCCCGCCTACAAGAATCTCGGCATCGGCCGAAAGCTGGTGGCGATCGCGCTGGAGGCAGCCAGGAAGGCCGGCGCGCCCGCCGTCATCCTGGTTGGCGACGAGCCATACTACGGACCGCTCGGCTTCAAGCGCTTTCCGCGCGGGCAGATCACCATGCCGCGCCCGGTCGATCTCGACCGGCTGCTGCATCATGAAATCAAGCCCGGAGCCGTCGCTCGCTTTGCCGGCGATGTCTGTCACACCAATATGGCGAGGGTCGCCGAATTTGCCCCGGCCTTGGCGCGACCTGCCGCCAATGCGCAGCCGTCAGTCGACCCGGCTATTGCGGTTGCGCCACCTTTGCGCGCTTCGTAGCATAATTCGAAACCCTGGGAGGCTTGCATGACCCCGAACGGCCAGATCGCGATCGTCACCGGCGGGGGATCCGGCCTTGGCGAGGCGACGGCGCGCGCGTTGGCGGCCAAGGGCGCCCGCGTCGCCATCCTCGACGTGGGCATCGAGCGCGCGGCGAAAGTCGCGGCCGACATCGGTGGCGTTGCCGTCCAATGCGATGTCAGCAGTGGACAGAGCGCTGCCGCTGCGATCGCCGAAGTGGCTGAAAAGCTTGGACAACCGCGCATCCTCGTCAATTGCGCCGGCATCGCCATCGGCGTGAAGACGATCGGCAAGGACGGACCGCATCCGCTTGACCAGTACCGCAAGGTGGTCGAGATCAACCTCATCGGCACCTTCAACATGATCCGCCTCGTCGCCGACCGGGCGGCGAAGCTCGATCCGCTCGCCGGCGGCGAGCGCGGCGTCATCGTCAACACCGCCTCCGTCGCCGCTTACGACGGCCAGATCGGCCAGGCCGCCTACGCGGCTTCCAAGGGCGGCGTCGTCGGCATGACGCTGCCTGTGGCGCGCGATCTCGCCCGCTCCGGCATTCGCGTCTGCACCATCGCGCCCGGCATCTTCAGGACACCGATGATGGCTGGCATGCCGCAGGAGGTGCAGGATTCGCTCGGCGCTGCCGTGCCTTTCCCGTCGCGGCTCGGCGAGCCGTCGGAATATGCGGCACTTGCCCTCCACATCGTCGAGAACCAGATGCTGAACGGCGAGACCATCCGCCTCGACGGTGCCATCCGCATGGCGCCGAAATAAGCAGGGATGACTGGCTCACCGACAGGCGCCGGTGCTTCCACCGGAAAGACCGGTCCGCTCGCCGGCCTGACGGTGATCGAACTGGCCGGGCTCGGCCCGGTGCCGCTTGCCGCCCTGATGCTGTCCGAGATGGGCGCCGAGGTGCTGCGCGTCGAACGCGCCGACGCCGGCAAGCCGCTTCTAAGCCTGCCGGAAGAATACGATCTCGATCACCACGGCCGTTCCATCCTCAAGCTTGACCTGAAGCGGCCGGCGGGCGCGGAACTGCTGCTGCGGCTTGCGGCAAAGGCCGACCTCCTCATCGAAGGCTTCCGCCCCGGCGTGATGGAGCGGCTCGGCCTCGGGCCGGATGTCGTTCTCCAGCGCAATCCGGCGCTGATCTATGGCCGCCTGACCGGCTTCGGCCAGGACGGGCCGCTGTCCGGCCGGGCCGGGCACGACATCACCTATCTCGCCTACGCGGGCCTCTTGCATGCGGTCGGCAGGCAGGACGCGCCGCCGGTGCCGCCGCTCAATCTCGTCGCGGATCAAGGCGGCGGCGCCATGATGTTGATCGCCGGCGTGCTCGCCGCTCTTTTCCAGCGCTCGCGCAGCGGAAAGGGCCAGGTGGTCGACGCCTCGATGATCGAGGGAGCCTCGATGCTCGCCGCCCCCATCCACGCCTACATGGCGTCGGGTCTCTGGACCGACAGGCGCGGCGAGAACCTGCTCGATTCCGGCGCGCCTTTCTACGATACCTATGAGACGGCGGACGCAAGGCACGTTGCCGTCGGCTGTCTCGAACCGCGCTTCTTTGCCGAATTCGCCAGGCTGTTGCCGCTGGATGCGCATTTCGTCGGCAGCCAGTACGACAAGTCGTCGTGGCCCGCCATGCGCGCCGCCATTGCCGGCCGGATCAAGGCGAAGACGCGCGACGAATGGGCCGGGCATTTCGCCGCGACCGATGCCTGCGTGGCGCCCGTGCTGTCCCTGGTCGAAGCCAGGAGCCACCCGCACAATCGCGCCAGGCAAAGCTTCGTGAAGTCCGGCGGGCTCGACCGCCCGGCGCCGGCGCCGCGTTTCTCGCAAGGCTCACAAGTGCCTGCCGCAATGCCGACTGCGGCCGATCGCCAGCCCGCGGGCATATTGACCCGTTTCGGCTTGGGCGAAGAGGAGATCGCAACCCTTGCAAAGGCGGGTGTACTCGCCCAATAACCGGAGAACGGAAATCAACTTATCTGGGGTGAGCTCGTGACCGAACCGAAAAAGGACGTCATCCGCGAGACCGATGCCGAGGCGATCAGGCTGGCGAAAACCCTGATCCGCGCGGCGCGTTTCGGCGCGCTTGCGGCGATCGAGCCTGGCACCGGCGCGCCGCTGGCAAGCAGGGTCGGCGTCGCCACCGACATCGACGGCACGCCGCTGATCCTGGTCTCGATGCTGTCCGCGCACACCGGTGCGTTGCTCGCCGATCCGCGCTGCTCGCTGCTGCTTGGCGAACCCGGCAAGGGCGACCCGCTGGCGCACCCACGCATCAGCCTGGCATGCCGGGCCCTGCGGCTGGAGCGGGGAGCGGCCGATCAGGTCCGGGCCGAACGGCGCTACCTCAACCGCAATCCGAAGGCGAAGCTCTATGTGGGGCTCGGCGACTTCTCGTTCTTCCGGCTCGAGCCCGAGCGCGCCAGCCTGAACGGCGGCTTCGGCAAGGCCTTTCTTCTCGAGCGCGACGATTTCATCACCGGCGCAGCCCTTGTCGAGGAGTTCGCCCGCGGCGAACAAGCGGCGCTCGATCACATGAATGCCGATCATCGCGACGCGCTTGCCCTTTATGCCCGCCATTTCGGCCATGCCGAGGGCGACGGCTGGATCGCCACCGGCTTCGACCCCGATGGCATGGATCTCGCCGCCCCGGATGCGACCTGCAGGATTTTCTTTCCCCAGCCTCTGCAGAGCGCGCACGACTTGCGTTCGGCGCTTGTCGAGATGGCAAAGGCGGGACGCGTGGCAGAGCAAGAGCGATAGTTGATCGTGCGCCGGCGAAAGCAACGCTTGAGATTTGAACGAAATGATCTACCCTTGTAGTGACGCTGATTCAGCAGCGCCTATCGACATCTGAACATTGCGGAATCAGGCGCCATTGCCCCCTGGCGCTTGGATGAGCCAGGACCCTTGGGGGATCTATGATCTCTAATAAGCTAATCGCCAATGCGGAATCGGCAGCCGCGTTTCTCACTCTCATGGGCAACGAAAAGCGCCTGCTGATCGTGGCCCATCTGATCGACGACGAAATGTCGGTCGGCGCCATCGCCGAGAAGGTGCAACTCAGCCAATCTGCGCTGTCGCAGCATCTTGCCAAGCTGAGGGCGCTCGATCTCGTCGAGACCCGACGCGACCGCCAGATGATCTATTATTCCTGCAGATCCGAAGCGGTGCGCGAATTGCTTCGCATGCTGGAAGGCATTTTCGGCGACGGCGACCTCTCCCAGATGGCCTATCGGTTGCGCCGCGCCGGGGCTTGACCCGCGCTATCCAAAGCCCCTTACCTCGCTGGCAATTTCTGCCGGCGAGATTTGCATGAACCTCATCCCCATCGACGACCCTCGCGACCCGCGCGTCGCCGCCTATCTCGACATCCGCGAGCGCGATCTCGTCGGCCGCCATGGCCGCTTCGTCGCCGAAGGCAAGGTGGTGCTGGACCTGTTGCTGTCGACCGGGCGCTTCGCCGCCGAGTCCGCCCTCGTCCTCGAAAACAGGCTGGCCGGCGTGCAGGAGGTCCTGCGCAAGGCGCCTCCGGATTTTCCTGTCTATGTCGCCGCAGGCGAGGTCATGGACCGGATCGCTGGCTTCCATATGCATCGCGGCATACTGGCGATCGGCATGCGCGGCGATCCGACGCCCGCCGAGATTCTGGTGAAAACCTTGCCCCGGCGCGCGTTGGCCGTCGTCCTGGTCGGCATATCCAATCACGACAATATGGGGGCGATCTTCCGCAATGCCGCGGCCTTCGGCGCGGACGCGGTGCTGCTCGATCAGACTTGTTGCGATCCGCTCTACCGCAAGGCGATCCGTGTTTCGGTCGGCGCGGCGCTGAAGGTCCCCTTCGCTTTCTTCGGCGAGACCGGAGCCTTCACCGCGACGCTCGATCGGCTTGGCTTCAGCCAGTTCGCCCTCTCGCCACGCGGAAATATCGACATCCGCGCCGCGGAGCGCTCGGCCCGCCTGGCGCTTTATCTCGGCACCGAAGGCGAAGGACTGCCGCAAGACCTGCTCGTAAGGCTGCACACTGTGCGGATCGCCATGGCGGAAGGGTTCGACAGCCTGAACGTCGCCGCCGCGTCGGCAATAGCCCTGCATCAATTTTCGAACCGGTAGCCCAAGAGGAGCCCAAATAGCTGCGACGCCGGAGGTGTGGTGAAATTTCGGGTCAGGCCGAGTCGAAAATGGCGGATTCCGAAAACCGGAGCGGAGCGTACTTAAAGTACGTGAGCACCGGAAGCGCAGGAAGCCGCCATTTGCAGGCCGACCTCACCTGAAAGCTCGCCACACCTCAGTTGGCAGAGCCGGCCTTTTGCAGGGCCCTCACGCGGTCGGCAAGGCTGACGCCGCGCCCGTTCTGCTGTCCCTCGCCCGCCAGGGCCTTGGCGATGGGCGAGTCCGGCCCGTCGAGTTTCATCGTCAGATTGACCACCTCGGCCGCCAGCTCGTTCATTTGTTCGCGAAGGCCGGCGCCGGAACGGGCTTCGCCCGCCGGGTCCGGCATTGCCGTTCCCGAGGCGGCAAGATCGGTTTTCAACCGCTTGTTCTCGCGCGCCAGCGCCGTCAGCCTTGCCTCCAGCCGTTCCCGGTCGCCCTCGAGCCTGGCGATTGCCTTGTCGACGTCGTCACTTTTCGCATTCGTGCCGGCAGCCAGCTGCGCGACGCCGTTTGCAGCGCTTTCCTTCGGGCGTTCGCGCATTCGAGCGAGATCCTTCTCGCGCCGGTCGAGCTTTTCCTCGCGGTCGGCAAGCGTGGCAAGCAGCCGCTCGACCTTCTTGTCGAGCTCGGCCGCCCTCTTCTTCTCCGCCTTCAATGCCTCGCGAGCGGCCTTGCTTTCCGACGCGACCTCCTGGTTGCGGCGGTCCGCCTCCTTGCGCTGGCCCTTGAGCAACGCAATGTCGCTGGCGAGCTTTTCCAGTTCCGATTCGCGGGCCACCAGCTCGATCTGGCGGTTCGAGGATGAGAAGCTGGCGTCGTCATACATCTGCTCGAGCTTCTGCAGCTCCAGCGCGCGCTTCTCCAACGCCCGCTCCGTCTGTGCATGCTTGTCCGACAGCCGATGCAGATCCTCCTCGCGCTGCCTGAGCTCCGCATTCTTGGCCTGCAGATCGGAGAGCGCCTGGTTCTTGTCCTTCTTTTCGACCGCGAGCCCCTTCAAGGCCTCGCGCCCGCGACCGATCTCGACGAGCTGTTCGGCCGTCTTCTCCTGCAGGTTCTTGACGGTTATCTCCAGCCGGCGCGTCGTCATGGCATATTCGGCCCGGACGCGGTCCTTGTCCGCCTGGATTTCGGCTTGCGTCAGCGGCAGCGAAGCCTCGAGGCGCCTGCGCGTCAGGATAACGGCCCGCCGCCAGACCGCCGGCGCGACCAGCGACACCAGAAAGACGGCGCAAAGGAAACCGAGTACGAAGAAAAGGACCGACTGGACCAAGGCGTGCTATCCACTTTACGGAGCGGCAATCGCGGGATTGTGCCACCTTGGCATGGCGGAAATTCAACGCCGCGGCAAGAGCTTGCCGCGGCGCGATCAGCACTGTCCGAGCGATTGCAGCGAGCGGAATCCGATCAGAATGGGTTCCAGGTCGGCCTTTCGGTGAGCTTCAGATAGCCGAGATTGACCCCGAGACGGGCGCCGACACCGGTACGGATCGGGACCAGCATCACCCGGTTGGCCTGCAATACGTTGAAACCGACGCCCGCAATGACATAGGCGGAGCCTGCAACGCCGCCGAAGCGGTTGTAGAGACTGCTGATGTCGTCGAGGTTGTAGACCAGCATCATCACCCGCGATCCCTCGCCACCGAAATCCCAGCCGAGCGAGGGACCTTGCCAGAACACCTTATGGTCGCCGGCGTTCTTGGTGTAGAGCGTCCCCTCGCCATAGGTCAGGCCGCCGATCAGCGCGCCGGATCCTTCCTCGCCGAGCAGGTAGCCGTTGGGCAGGCCGTAGGAGGCAAAGATCTTCTCGACGACGGTGGCCAGGCCGCCCGACGTCTCGCCGAAGAATTTATGACCGGAATCGACGATTTCCTGAGCGGTGTACTGCTGAGCCCGCGAAGCCGAGGTCGAAAGGACCAAAGCCCCCAGGAGTGTGATGGTCATGGTGAGGACACGGACGAACGTCCGGTCGTAGTATCGGGAAAACATGCTTCCAATCTCCGTCAGGGAGCACTTTCGCCGACGCCTCGCACCCCTGCGGCTCTTGCCGGCCGTTCAGGGTGGCTATCACGGGCAAACTATGCCGTAATCCTTTTTCAACCATTAAGCTCCCACACGAAGATGGCCGTTCGAAGGCTGCGCTTGCGCCTCGGTGGCGGGTTTCCCCCCGCGAACACACCATTTTCGCCGCCGACAATTTTGGATTTGTTGATGCGCGCTCGGGCCCTGTGTATTCAGAAAGCCTTGGAAAAGAGCGTGATTCGTGTGGGCAGGCGCGAAAACGGTCGCTCGGCCATGAACAAGTGACTTGAAGCAGGGATTTCCACGATGGCCGAGCTTTTCACCCTTTCCGCGCCGGATCTCGCGGCGCTGCTTTGCAGCCGCGTCTGCCACGACATCATTTCGCCGGTGGGCGCAATCAACAACGGCCTCGAGTTGCTCGACGAGGGCGGCGCCGACGAAGACGCCATGAAGCTCATCCGCCAGAGCGCCAGGAACGCATCGGCGCGGCTGCAGTTTGCCCGCATCGCCTTCGGTGCCGCGGGTTCCGCCGGCATGATGATCGACACCGGCGATGCCGAGGCCGTGGCCATCGCCTTCCTGAAGAACGAAAAGCCGGAACTGGTGTGGAACGGCCCCCGGGCGCTCTTGCCCAAGAACAAGGTCAAGCTGCTGCTCAATCTCATTCTCGTCGCCAACGCGGCCATACCGCGCGGCGGCAAGCTGGTGATTACGCTGGAGAATCTCGAAACCGAGCCGCGTTTTTCGCTGTCGGCCGCCGGCCCGATGCTGCGCGTTCCGCCGAAATTCCTCGAACTGCATTCCGGCCACAAGCCGGAAGAGCCGATCGACGCCCATTCCGTCCAGCCTTACTACACGCTGCTTCTGGCGCGTGAGGCCAATATGACGATCTCGATCCACGCGACAGCCGAAGAGATCGTGCTGACGGCTGCATAAGAAAAGCTGAAGTATCTTTAATTGCTAATATTTATGCTGGCGATGCAGATCGAGCAATGCCAGTCGAAATCCATGTAACGGCGCCGCGGGCCAAAACCACGCGATACGCCCGTTTGGAAAAACTTTACCTAACGGCTTTTCGGCTTCTTTACCAGATTGGACTATGGTGCCCACCGGTTACCCGGAGGCTGCCCGTTCGGCAGATGGCAAAGAGGACCCGGACATGAAGCGCTGCCTTTTCGTCGATGATTCGAGCGTCATCAGGAAGGTCGCAAAACGCATTCTTGGCGGCTCGGACATGATTGTCATGGAAGCCTCGAGCGGACTTGAAGCCACCGAGATGTGCGCCGGCGACATGCCGGACGTCATCGTCATCGACGGCGGCCTGACCGATGTCCAGGCGGCGGACCTCATTCGTCGCATCCGCGCCATGGAAAGCCCCATCAAGCCGCAGATCCTGGTCTCGCTGGTCGAGGTCGACGTCGCGGCGATCATGCGCGCCAAGCGCGCCGGCGCCCAGGGCTATCTGCTGAAACCCTTCAACCGGGCGCAATTGCTCGAAAGCTTCCGTGTCCTGAAGATAGCCGCCTGATTCGCTAATGCATGTCGCCCAGAAGTGCGCGGCGGTTCTGGGACAACGACATGCATCAAAACAAAGACTTAAGGCGCGTCGCCTGAATCCGGTTCAGCGCGACGCGCTTTAAGAGCAATTCCAGGAAAAGTGTGAGCGGTTTTCCGTCCAGAATTGTGTTAAAACAACAGAGCATTTTCAAACGAAAAACCCGGCCGAGGCCGGGTTTCTTGTTTGAAATCAAATGGATCGCTTATGCGCTGACGCGGATATCTTCCGGCTCGCGCAGCACATAGCCGCGGCCCCACACCGTCTCGATGTAGTTCTGGCCGCCGGACGCCGCGTCGAGTTTCTTGCGCAGCTTGCAGATGAAGACGTCGATGATCTTCAGCTCCGGCTCGTCCATGCCGCCATAGAGATGGTTGAGGAACATTTCCTTGGTGAGCGTCGTGCCCTTGCGCAGCGAGAGCAGCTCCAGCATCTGATATTCCTTGCCGGTCAGGTGCACGCGCTGGCCGCCGACCTCGACCGTCTTGGCGTCGAGATTGACCACCAGGTCGCCAGTGGTGATGACCGACTGGGCATGGCCCTTGGAGCGGCGCACGATCGCATGGATGCGCGCCACCAGTTCGTCCTTGTGGAAGGGCTTGGTCATATAATCGTCGGCACCGAAGCCAAGGCCGCGCACCTTGTCCTCGATGCCGGCCATGCCGGAGAGGATCAGGATCGGCGTCTTGACCTTGGAGAGGCGCAGGGTGCGCAGCACTTCATAGCCCGACATGTCGGGGAGATTGAGATCCAGCAGGATGATGTCGTAGTCGTAGAGCTTGCCGAGATCGACACCTTCTTCGCCGAGATCGGTCGTATAGACGTTGAAGCTTTCCGATTTCAGCATCAGTTCGATGCTCTGTGCGGTTGCACTGTCATCTTCAATCAGCAGAACACGCATTTCATTCCCCTTTTCTGCTGCCGGACCGTGTCACGACCCGTCCGGAACCCGGAGCAGTGATTGCCTGAACAGAAGGTGCCACCGACTGGTTAACAAATCCTAATTTCGTGCCATCCACGATACCAGATTTTTTAACCCCTTTCTACACCCACTTGAATCTAATAACGAATCACAGACCAAAACAGCTGATGCACCACATTAATAAGTCAGCCTAAGTGACTCCAGAGACTCGCTGGCCCGGGCTTCCGCCGAGTGCCGGAATTTTTACCCGGCCTTAAGTCCTCGCCCGTATGATTAACAATGCCCGTAAACGAATGGTTACCGCCGGCAAAAATCTTTAGGGCTTTGTTTCCCATAGCCCAGGGAAAGCCGGGGGAAACGGGCGGCGCTTGGGTCGTTCCGGGCGCACTGGGCGGTATTGCAAGTGTGCGTTTGCGGAGTATCGAGTCATGAAGTCACGTGAAAACCTCGTTCGGCTGAAGCAGTTTCAGGTGAATGAGAAACGGCGCCAGCTCCTGCAGCTGGACATGATGATCGCCGAGTTCGAGCGCATGGCCGTCGAGCTGGAAGCGCAGATCATCGCCGAAGAGAAAAAAGCCGGCATCACCGACATCAACCATTTCGCCTATCCGACCTTCGCCAAGGCGGCTCGCCTGCGCCGCGACAACCTCAGGAACTCACAAAGCGACCTCGCCCAGCAGCGAAGCGCTGCCGAATCATTACTCGGCGAAGCTGAAGCGGAGCTGTCCAAGGCCGAGATGCTGGAATCGCGGGACACCAAGATCCGCGAGGCCGAAACGGGCGGCCGCAGCGCCATGATCGGCTGATCGCCGGGCGCATTCGCAGTCATGCCGGAGACCTGCCGGCATCTTCAGAACCGGCAATCGGTAAAAATCGGCCTTGCCGCCTCAGGGCACGGCGCCCATCTCGCCATGATCGGCCGATGCCCGGGCCCTGGCATCCTTTATTTCGGGCGCATGCTCTTCCGCCCAGGAGCGGATTTGGCTGAGCAGGCCCGCCAGGTTCTGGCCAAGCTCCGTCAGCTCATACTCCACGCGCGGCGGAATGACCGCAAACACCTCGCGCCGCACGAGGCCGTCGCGCTCCAGCACACGCAGCGTCTGGGTCAGCATTTTGGGCGTGATGCCTTCCAGCTTGCGCGCCAGCTCGCCATTTCGCAACCGGCCGCGCCGCAGCGCGCAGACGGTGAGATAGACCCATTTGCTGGCCAGCATCTCGAGCACCGTATGCGACGGGCAGGTGCGCCGGAACGCGTCATAGCCGAATGGGGATCTGTCTTCGCTATCCATGAGGTGTCTATATATAGAAAAGGTACATACTCGACAATCGAATATTACTATCCAAATAATAGCGGCACAATCACTCGAACAGGAGGCGTTCATGCGTGCCGCTATCCAGACTTCCGTCGGCGGACCCGAGGTCCTTTTCGTGGCCGACCAACCCGACCCGGCGCTCAAGCCCGGTGAAGTGCTCGTCCGCGTCAGGGCGGCGGGCATCAACCCGGTCGACGGCGCCGTGCGCGGCGGTTTCTATCCGCTGCTCGGCGAACCGCCTTTCATCCTTGGCTGGGACATTTCGGGGACCGTCACGGCGCTCGGAGACGGCGTGACCGCCTTCAAGGTCGGCGACGAGGTGTTCGGCATGCCGCGCTTCCCCAAGCAGGCTGGAGCCTATGCCGAGCTTGCCGCGGCGCCGGCGGACGAGATCGCCGCGAAACCTGCCGCCATCGACCATGCGCATGCCGCGGCCTTGCCGCTGGCTGGACTGACCGCCTGGCAGGGCCTTGTCCGCCACGGCGGCCTGCAAGCGGATCAGCGCGCGCTGATCCATGCCGGAGCCGGCGGCGTCGGCCATCTGGCGGTACAGATCGCCAAGGCGCGCGGCGCTCATGTCATCGCGACGGCCAGCGCGGACAAGCTCGACTTCGTCCGCTCGCTCGGCGCCGACGACGTCGTTGACTACACCAAGGGCAACTTCGTCGAACAGGTCGGCAATGTCGATCTTGTGCTGGACCCCATCGGCGGCGACCATGCCGACGAGTCGCTGAAGGTGGTGCGTGATGGTGGCGTCCTGGTGTCGCTGCTCGACGTTCACGACGCCACCAGGGCGAAAGCCAAGATGCGCGGTGTTCGCGTCGAGCGCATGTCCGTGGTGCCCGATCGCCAGGGCCTTGTCGAGCTCGCCAGGCTCGTCGATGCTAGGAAGCTCGTGCCGCATGTGGCGAAAGCCTTTCCGCTCGACGAGGCGGGGGCCGCCCACGCTTTGCTCGCCACCCGGCCGATCGGCAAGGTCGTGCTGACGGTCTGAGGCTTCTGCAAAATCGAAAAGGGCGCGGTGTTCCGCGCCCTTTTCCTTTTACGTCTCTCCGGCCTAGAGCAATTCCAGGAAAAGTGTGAGCGGTTTTCCGTCCGGAATTGCGTCAAAACAAGGAGATAGTGCGCTTCGCCGTTTCCATGAAACGGTGAAACGCACTAGTGCCGGTATTGCTGGATCCGCGTGGTGCGCAGCCCGGCAAGGCCATATTCATCGATCGATGCCTGCCAGGAGAGAAATTCTTCGGTGGTGAGCTTGTAGCGCTGGCAGGCTTCCTCAAGGCTGAGCAGGCCGCCACGTACCGCTGCGACCACTTCCGCCTTGCGCCGGATAACCCAGCGCCGCGTGTTCGTCGGCGGCAGATCGGCGATCGTAAGAGGGCTGCCGTCGGGCCCAATAACATACTTGACTCTAGGTCTAACCAGATCGGTCATCGTACTCTCTACTAAAAACTCAAAGACCCAATCCCCGCCACAGTACCGCCACAGCTTTAAAAATTGCCTAAGCGAACCCTAATCACTAGGTAAGGATCGTGAACGCCCGGTTAGGATTTCGTTTAGAATTTGAAACAGCGGCCTCCAGGCCCTGAAATTGCCCGGAATCTCGTCCTGGGCCGCAAGCTGGCGCATACGTGGCGCTTGACCTATATTCCGGCCATTGGCATTGAGCGCCGCACAGTGAAAGCATCATGAACAGCCTCGATCTCCCTCGCCGCCCCGAAGAAACCCGCATCGTCGTCGCGATGTCGGGCGGTGTCGATTCGTCGGTGGTCGCAGGCATCCTGAAGTGCGAAGGCTATGACGTCGTCGGCGTGACGCTGCAGCTTTACGATCACGGCGCGGCCACTCATCGCGCCGGTTCGTGCTGCGCCGGGCAGGATATCGACGATGCCCGCCTTGTCTCCGAGACGCTCGGCATCCCGCATTACGTGCTCGACTACGAGGAGCGCTTCCGCAAGGCGGTCATCGATCCCTTCGCCGAGAGCTATGTCGCCGGCGAGACGCCGATCCCTTGCGTGTCCTGCAATCAGACGGTGAAGTTCGCCGATCTTCTGGCGACCGCGCAGGATCTCGGCGCCGACGCTTTGGCCACCGGCCATTACATCCGTTCGCGCGCCAATGGCGCGCATCGCGCGCTCTACCGGCCGGTCGACGCCGACCGCGACCAGAGCTATTTCCTGTTCGCCACCACGCAGGCTCAGATCGATTACCTTCGATTTCCGCTCGGCGGTCTGTCGAAGCCGCAGGTCCGCGCCATCGCCGAGGAGATGGGTCTGACCGTCGCCGCCAAGCAGGACAGCCAGGACATCTGCTTCGTGCCGCAGGGCAAGTATTCCGACATCATCGCCAAGCTGAAGCCGGCCGCCGCCAATCCCGGCGACATCGTCCATATCGACGGCCGCGTGCTCGGCCGCCACGAAGGCATTCTGCGCTACACGATCGGCCAGCGCCGCGGCATCGGCATCGCCTCGGGCGAGCCGCTCTATGTCGTCCATCTCGACGCCGACCGGGCGCGCGTCATCGTCGGCCCGCGCGAGGCGCTGGAGACGCACAAGATCTATCTGCGCAACATGAACTGGCTGGGCGATGGGCCGCTGTCGGACGTTCCGGCCGGCGGTATCGAGCTTTTCGCAAAAGTCCGCTCGACCAGGCCGCCACGCCCGGCCGTGCTGCGTCACCGCAACGGCGTGACCTCCGTCGAGCTGGCCGATGGCGAGTCCGGTATCGCGCCTGGGCAGGCCTGCGTGCTCTATTCCGACGACGGCAACGAGGCGCGCGTGTTCGGCGGCGGCTTCATCGAGCGCTCCGAACGCGGCGCCGAGGCCGAGGCCATGCTGTCCAGGCTAGCCGCCAGGCCGGCGCAGATTCCCGCCGAGTAAATTCTCAGTCTGATTGCCGCTTCAGGATCGGCTCAGGCGGACGAGCCGGTATGGATCACCGTGCCGGCGGTCAGGATGCGCAGCACCCGGATCGCTTCCTCGCCGTCGGTGCGCGGCTCGGCGCGCGTCTCGATGCATTGCATGAAATGGGCAAGCTCGCGCGTCAGCGGCATGCCTTCGCCTACGGGCACATAGGAAGGCTCATTGGCGGTGAATGCCCACTGGCCGCTGTCCTGCCAGACCGCGTGGCGGTAGACGGCAAGCTTGCGCTCCCAGGGCTCGACGTCGTCGAACACCGCCATCGCCTTGGTGCCGACGACCGTCAGCCGCCGCTCGCGATAGGGATTGAGGCGCGAGGCGAAGAGATGGCTGCGCAGGCCGTTCGGGAAACGCATATGCAGATGCGCGAAGTCGCTGAGATTGTCGAGGAGCGCCGCGCCCTCGCCCCTCACCTCGATCGGCTCGGTGCCGGTTATGGCGAGGATCATCGACAAATCGTGCGGCGCCAGATCCCAAAGCGCGTCGTTCTCGGTGTGGAACTTGCCCAGGCCGAGCCTGTGCGAGTGAATGTAGCGCACCTCGCCCAGCTCGCCATTGTCGATCAGCGCCTTCAGCGTCTCGAAGGCCGGATGGAAGCGCAGCACATGGCCGACCATGAACACGCGGCCATTGTCTTTTGCCGCCTTCACGGCGCGCTCGGCATCGGCGACGGTCAGCGCGATCGGCTTTTCCACCAGCACGTCCTTGCCGCTCTCGACGGCGCGCACCGCGGTGTCGGCATGGAATTGCGGCGGCAGCGCCATGACGATGGCGTCGATGTCGGTTCGCTCGAACAGCATGTCCGGCTCGATCGCCAGGCAATCCTGCTCGCTGGCGAAACCTTCGGCGCGAGCGCGGTTGACGTCGGAAACGGCATGCAGCGCGCCAAGCGCCTTGAGGGTGCGGATATGGTTGCTGCCCCAGTATCCGCAACCGAGGACGGCGATGCGCGGCTTCATTCGCTCAAACTCTAGAATTTCATGGCCGAGACATAGCGACGTGCCCCGCCGAACTCAACCCCGGGACGTGCCCTGAGTGTCTGTCCGGCAAAGCTTTTCTGGGATGAGATTATGCCGGCCCGATTATGCCGGCATGTCGGCCTCATCCAAGCTTGACAGGCTCACCCTCCCAACCTTATATCCGCGCGACCTTGGCGAACGCCTCGCGACGCCCGTCCATCCAGGACGGTTTTGCGGGCCATTTGCCACCCTGGCGGGGTAGCTCAGTTGGTTAGAGCACGGGAATCATAATCCTGGGGTCGGGGGTTCAAGTCCCTCTCCCGCTACCATCAATACAGCGTTAGGCGCCTCTCCTGGTTTGCGGTTTGCCAGGTTGAGGAGCTCCGCCAGCGCACCGTGGACCTTGAGCTCAATCTGCCCCCTGCCCTCGGTTGGAATGATCTCGATCTTCGCAACTAGCGAGCGGACAATCCTCGCTGCCTCGTGACGCTCGCTTTCGTCGGATTGCAGGGCCATCTGGAGTTCCGATACTTTGCGGCGATAAGCCTCGACCGCCGCCGGGTGAAACTCCACGATGCTTTCAGCGGCTGCCATGGCCTGAAGCTCTCGCGCTAGACTTTCTTTCTCGCTCTCCAGGTCCAGCAACTTCGATCTCATGCTGGCCGTCGAGACACCGTCAGCAATGGCATCGACGATATTGGCGATCTGCCTATCGATGCCGATCAGCCGCTTCTCAGCTTCCTTATTCCGTTGGCGGTTCATCGCATTCAGCCGCTTTTGCTCGGCGTGATACTCGGCAAGGAAGCCCGCGATAGCATCTGGCGCCAGCAATCGCCGCTGGACGCCAGCAAGCACACGCTTTTCGAGGTCGCCAACACGGATCGTCCTGCTGTTGGTGCAGGTACCTTTCTCACGATGCGCAGCACAGGCCAGTTGGTCTTGATTCTTCACGGTATAGGAAGCGCCACAGCAGCCGCACCGTACGAGCCCTGAGAACATATGTTTCGGCCGTCGGCGATGATGGAGCTTCGCACCTCCATACACCTTCTTGCGAGCTTGGGCTGCTTCCCATAGCGCATCATCCACGATGCGCAGATGCGACACCTCCATGACCTGCCACGTTTCGGGCGGGTTCGGCCGCGAGATGCGCTTGCCGGTTTCTGGATCCTTCACCATCTTGATACGGTTGAAAACGAGCAACCCAATATAGATTTCGTTGTAAAGGAAGCCGCTTCTTCGCTTGAGATTGCCGTTGATCGTCGAGGCGCCCCAAGCACCACCAAAGGGCGATGGGATACCTTCCTTATTGAGGTCAGCAGCTATCGCACGCGCTGATCGACCGACAGCGAACTCCTGAAAGATTCTACGCACGACCTGGGCTTGATGCTCATCGATCTCGCGCAGACCGCGGATCGGTTCGCCGCTTTCATCGAGCTTTTTGACCACGCGATAGCCATAGGAAAGGCCACCAGCGGCATATCCATTCAGTATTCGTCCACTTTGTCCGCGCCTGATCTTAACCGCAAGGTCACGCAGGAAGAGCGCGTTCATCGTTCCCTTGAGGCCTACATGAAGTTCGTCGACCGCACCCTCGGAGAGGGTGACGAGGTTGACGCCGGCGAAGCGCAGCCGTTTGAAGAGACCCGCCACATCTTCCTGGTCGCGTGAGAGGCGATCAAGCGCCTCGGCAAGAACGATCTCGAACTGCCCGCTTTGAGCATCACTCAGGAGCCGCTGAATGTCTGGTCGGCGGACAATGCTTGCACCAGAGATGGCAGCATCGGCATAGGTCCCAACGACAGTCCATCTCTCTTTAAATGAGTGTTCTCGGCAAAGCCGCAGTTGGTCCTCGATGGAGGCTTCGCGTTGGTTGTCGGACGAATAGCGGGCATAGAGCGCAACACGGGTCATGGCGGCGGATCCTCTCTCCTATTCCCAGGGGGTTTGCCATCCGGCCCCCTAGCCTCTCCCTCTCGGCGGCCCGGCCGATTGTCGTTGGCCGCCAGCCCCGCCTCGAATGCCTCCCGCGCCAGCTGCCGGCCGATCAGCCGGGCGATATCCAGCACGACCCGATCCAGCCTGGTCGCCATGTTTTCTGGGCGCCCATCGGGGTTGGCGAGGTCGCCGTTGTCGTTCGCCGGAACCAAAGCCTGTGGTCCAGTCCTGGTTTTCTCTGCCATCGCGGTCGCGCTCCCAATGGTTGGATCGACCCGCTAGCGGAGGCCTTCGGAGGGCGAAGGAAAGCACAAAGTTCATGTCTTAGGGCCACAGCGTGCAATGACTTGCGTCGTGCGGTTTCGTCTCAATCGCTAAGGTCGGGCTGCAGGCGACAAGTGGGAACGTCCTGATGCTGACATCCAGCCAAACCATCAGTGGAAGCGACCCGTCGCAATCGATAATCCCGGGCTGTTGATACACTTCAGAGGACGTGTCGGAAGTCGGCTAAATCGCTACACTGCTCCGCCTCGCCTTCCTCTTTGAGCGCAGCGACCAGTTTGACTGCGGACTCCCAATGCTTGGCGACATCGCTCCGCGTCCTTTCCCGGCTCCGGCAACCAACCGGCAAATCCCCTGCGATCGCCTTTAAGTCACGCAGTACGGAAGCTATGTGCGGCCATGGGAAGTCGGTTGGGTCACCAATATCTCGATCAGCCCCAACGATCATTTCCAACTTGGCGATGACGCCGATGAGCGAAGTAGCCGCGACTTCGGGGATCGAATCTTGAAGTTTCAGAGCTTCGGTCATCGCAAAGACCTCAGCCTCCCGCGCAACCGCATACTCCAGTCGACCACCGAGAGTACCCGCCGTTCGGTCTTGAAATCGCGTTGGTGAATCTGCGGTCAATCCCTGAATTCCGGGATTGACCATGATTTGGCTCTCCAACCGCTGCTGGACACGGCACAGCAGCAGGGAGACGTACCGAGCCATTTGCCAATCGCTCGCCAGCAGAAGTGCGGGATCGCGTAGGGCTGCCGGTTGCAATTCTGGCTCGTTGCGGCCTGCGGCGAGAACAATCGGCTTTTTCGCTGCCACAGCATGGTATCCTTCCGTGGGCACTCCCGCTCAGTGGGTCCAAAACCAATCACAGAACCCGGCTCTCCCAATGCTTGTAGAGAATACTCCGTGGTGAAATACTCTGCAAGGCGCTGTTCTCGGATTCATGGAAATCCGAGAAGCGTTCGCGCAAAACCTAAGAGCCTTACGGCGGGCCAGAGGCCTGTCACAGGAAGAGCTTGCCCACCAAGCTGGGATCGATCGCACCTATATCAGTGCGTTGGAACGCAACGTGTACAACCCGAGCATCGATGTCGTTGACCGGCTGGCTGAAGTGCTGGGCGTGGATGTCGCAGAATTGCTGAAGCGACCCTCAGCTGATCCGCAGAGATCGAAGTCTGAGCTTGACGAATAGAGACGCATGGATATGCGCCAGCTAACTTCGCCCGTACTCGGCGAGGCCTGACGCAGGCGACAGCGCCGTAGCGAGCGAGCGGCGGGTTTGCGCCCCATTCCGGTCGTTCATCCACCTCCCGGGGGTTCCCGAAGGAGGACAGTCTGCTCACTGGCCGGACGCCAACATTTGAATGCAACTGCAACTTGTCGTTAGCTTGTAATTCCGTGCCTAGCCTAAGCGATTGCGTTCTTGCAATCTCCCAGGTCAAGCTCCAGAGCCAGTTAACATCAGTGGATCTCTAATGAGTGCGCGCTTATCGACTGCCATTAGGATCGGGGAAGCCGCAAAGGCGATCTTTCGAAAAACTCAGAGCTTTCCAAGTCGAGAATTCGGAGAGCATGCAGACCAGAGCGAACGCGAACACGTCGGTGTTGAACCAATGCTTTTGGCGCTTTCGATGGAGCTGGCACTCAAAGCGTGGTTCGTCTTCGACTACGACGATCCAAGAGTTATCAAATCGCACAACCTGATAAAGCTGTTTGATCGCCTAAAGCCCGAAAGCCAAGAGAAACTCAACGCTGAGTTCAAAAGGTCAGTGGTCCCGTATCATCCCCATGGTTTCTACTTCGACTACAGTATTCGCTACATTTTGCATCAGCACTAGGATGCCTTCACCGACTGGCGCTACTTTCACGAGGCGAAGAAATCGATGATGTTCGATCAGGGTGCTTTTGAGGCAACGCTCGAAATGGTGCTCCGTGAGTTCGAGAAAAGGTATCGCATTGAGCGGGTGAAGCCGCTTTCGCCATCCTGAACGCAATCCGGATCGGAGGCCCTCGATTCGGCAGTGAATGCTCGTTTCGAGCCGTAGCTTCGTGCAGGAGATTTCCGTGCCGGAGCGAAGGGCTAACGACCGCAATGAGGGGATCCCCAGAACTGTGCTGCGGGAATGTCTGCTTACTACATTTCAATTCCGAGATCGGATTATCCGAAATTGGCCCAGAAGCGGTCGTCAGGCAACCGAGGAGACAGTCAGGAATGGCCAAAGGTCTTTATCGCTTTAGCGACGATGCCGTGATGGTTCTTTACGAGCAAAACTCAATGATTTTGCCGAACAGCGACTATGTGGAAAGAGGCCACACGCCAGACCTCGACAAGTTGCCTACCCATGCCGAGTGGGTGGCATGGCATCGTGCTAACGGAAGTGAAGGCCAGACGCATACGGAATGGTTGGCATGGCGCGATGCCCACGGAGACGACCACTAGTCCGAGGCTTAGAGCTCTGCCCTCTGCACCATAAATGCTGTCACCATGGAGGATGCGGCAGAGGTGGGTAGGCGCATGGCCATGTGATCCATCGCTGTCAGGTTGAGTTGATATCAGCAAGAGTCTGTTGCCGAATGGCAGCAATCCGCTGAACTCGCTCGGATAGCGGATCGACGGCTATCGGCCCCATTGCTGCCTGTCTAAAATGCGCCTGTCAGCCGACAGGCGCGCTATCGAATCAAAAATAGCCCTTAGCTATTAAATCAGACGTCATCTGATCGATAGCGTTGGCGCACTCTGACGGACCGATCTTCGCGGAAATTCGGTTGAAGCGAAGGGCCTTGTCCGTGGCCAAAACTTGCCACTTTAAGTCCTCGTCGGGCCGAAGCCTCTCTGCCAAATTTAAAGCTGCATCCTGAGCCGTACGGTATTTGATGTCCTCTTTGCAAGTGTAGGTTAATTTCATCATCTCAAGCCATGCATCCAGCCTCGGATTCGCGGCTGCTCGGTCAGCAAAAGCTAAACAAATCATTCCCACAGTCAGAATCACTCGTTTCATGAAGGAATTTCCTGATTATTGATCGTCACCGAACCACTATGACATAGCTCTCAACGAATATCGAGATACTCATAACGCAACTGGCCGCTTGGCGGCTAGGCTTGCGCCGCCACTAAGGCGGCGCTCATGTCGGGAATGGCTGATCCTACTTTGGCGGGGTCTCCCAAGAAGTTGAAAACGCCCCCCCCCCAGCGAGACCTCGGTTTCGCGTTGATCCTCATCGCATGCAGAAAGTTAGGACTCGGCCATTGTTCCCAACACTTTTAAACAAAATAACATAATGTAGCGAAGCAATTTTTTACCGAATCGAAATGTACTTATTGCAGCATAGAAAGATGGCATCATAGTATAAATTACTATTCGGTTAATATCAGCTAATACTAATTAAAGAACACTTTTCAGCTTTGATCTTCGGTTTGGGCCGCCGCAGCCTCAAAGAGTTACGATCGTGGCGAGACCGGATGCATGGTTGTGTCAAGCTCTACCCAATCCACGATGTTGTCTCGCTGTGAGTTAACTGCCTCCTTAGGAGAGTACAATGGCAATTGATGATGTCTTATCTCATGTCGATTTCAGCGCCACCAACCCGAGTTACGTGGGTTTGATAACAACTGCTATCAGGAACCTGTACGGAGACGCATCGAATTCGACTGGCTCCGCAGAAGCTAGGAAGATGTTTGACATACTGGTCAATGGAAATTTTACGCTCAGCTATGTCGATGCACTTGGCACCGGAAATAAGGCTCCGCCTTTCGGTCTCACCGTATTTTTCGATCACGGTGAATGGCAAAGAATGAAATCAGTAACAAGTGATGGAGACGTTACACAATATTCGATAGAGCACCTTATTGCACATGAAACGATTCACGCAATACTCGGACTTGAGGATCCGAAGCTGGCAAATTTGACCACACCCGGAGTCGATTATAGCGGTGGAGCGGTGCCGAAAGAAAATATTATGTTGTCCGAGATGGGTGATCCTAATGACAGGGCATCATACGTGAACATCGTATGGTCGGAGAAGGTAGGGGAAATACAAGGTCCGGTATCGGGAGGATTGACTGACGGAGAGCACGTCAGCCTTGTTGTTACGGATAACCAGCCTATTAGCAATATCAACGTTAGTGACAGAACAGTCGATACGCTTCTCATTGGTCTCGCCGGAAATGATAAGATTATTGGCGGATCGGCAAACGACTACATCTACGGTGGGCCGGATAACGACACTGTACATGGAATGGCAGGAGACGACAGCCTTTACGACGGATCGGGCTTAGATTTCTTGGACGGTGGCGCTGGAGATGACTCCTACTATCTTTCAAATGACAGTGAACGAGATATAGTTACCGTTGGACAGGGGTATGATTATATTGAGGGGGGTGATGCGAACGATAGAATCGTTCTGCGAGCTGATATGCTTGGCCTTGATCCGAACGTTAATACTCAAGGGTGGTCAAGCCCGGCTACTGGTATCCAAGACGGTACGAAAGGTGTTCCGCTTCTTGGTGGATTTATTTACTACACATCACCAGAGGCAACTGACGCGGCGTTTACGCCCGTCGGTGAGAAAGAGTATGAGCACCATATCCAGCCCCCGGAGGGACCGGAAGTAATAGAGTATGAGATAGGCGACTTCCTTACCGACCGATGGACTGAGTTTACGAGTGTGAATTTGAACGGCGATCACCCACCGACCGTTTGGGGATCGTTTAACGTTCATTATCAGCTACAACAGACCCCGTGGCAGACACAGGCGATGTATATAGAAATTGACTACTGGCAGGGCGGCCAGGCGCAGAGCGCTCAGGTATTCATCGAAAATTTTGAAGAGGGCGACTTCGGCATTGTCTTGGCTAATAAATCGCAGGCGGATAGTTCGCACTATGAAGGTCCTGGCCCTGTGCTGTTTTTCGGTGAGGAGCATGCCGAGTATATCAGCAACCACGGTGCGTATATAACTATTCCGACAGCAGCGCCACCACCGGTGCAGGAGCCGCAGCAGCGCACCGCGCCCGTTGAAGAACAATTCAG
The DNA here is from genome assembly GCF_020165615.1 of Mesorhizobium sp. BH1-1-5. Lineage (NCBI taxonomy): Bacteria > Pseudomonadati > Pseudomonadota > Alphaproteobacteria > Hyphomicrobiales > Phyllobacteriaceae > Mesorhizobium > Mesorhizobium sp. BH1-1-5. Next base: position 52,768 of record NZ_JAIUIM010000031.1, on the reverse strand, counting down.
GCAGCATCCCACGGATGGCCCCCTATCCGCTTCGCTCGCTCCTGTGGCGCCTTTCCCAGAGAACGTCGCCTGCGAGGATTGGGCACAGGTCAAGGCGAGCGATCATGAGGGGTGGGCCGGTTCCGCGTTTACCCAAGACCTGTTTGAATATATCCCGCACAGTGCCAATGAATGGTCTGATATATCTGCATTGGCTAGCATCTCGACCGGCGGCCTTTGGTACGAGCCCGAGCCGATCGGTGGGCTTGTATGATTGAGGCGATTTTGACTAATTGAATCCGCGATCGACCCCGCGAGCACTGCTCGCGGCTCGGTCTTCCCGCACGTTGGAGCAACTAGATGACAAGGACCGTTTCGACGGCTCTGTTTTCCAAGAGCATTTTTGAGATCGGCCTATTCTCCATGATAGTCAACACTTTGCTCCTGGTCATGCCGCTATTCATGCTGCAGGTCTATGATCGGGTTTTGCCTGGCGCCAGCGTCGACACGCTGATCTACCTTTCGATTATCGCCATCCTCGCACTGGCCTTTCTTGGCCTGTTTGAAATCATCCGCTCGATCTATTCGCAGCGGGCCGCTGCTTCGATCGACAAGCGGCTGGGATCGCGAGCGTTCAGAGCCTCATTGTCCGGTCCGCGTGCCGACGCTGGCGACATTCAGCCGCTGCGTGACCTCGCCACTGTCCGCTCTTTCATTGGCTCACGCAGCCTGATGACGTTGTTCGATCTGCCATTCGCGCCCGTGTTCCTGATCCTGCTTGGCTTCATCCATCCGGCCCTGTTCTGGCTGACACTTGGTGGCGCTGTGATCATGATTGTCCTGGTGATGCTTAACCAGTTCGTCAACGGCAAGAATTCGGGGGCGGCCTCGGAGCAAGCGGTACGCGCCAATCTTGCCGCGCAGGCCTTCGCCCGCAATGCCGAAACCCTGAAGGCGATGGGCATAAGCGGCAATGCCACGGAGGTATGGGGCAGGGTCTTTGGCGGTTCGCTCTACCTCCAGGATCGGACCTCGGCGATTAATGCCGTTTTCAGCGGCATATCCCGTTCGACGCGGATGCTGCTGCAACTCGCAATCCTGGGTGTCGGCGCCTCGCTGGTCCTCGCCGGCGAGATGACGGCGGGCATGATCTTTGCAACCTCGATCATATCGGGTAGGGCTCTGCAGCCCCTCGACCAGCTAATCGGTGGCTGGCGCCAGACCGTCGAGGCACGTCGGGCATGGCAACGTCTAGGGAAGTCGCTTCCCCCGAGCGCCGACGGCCGGCAGAAGCTGCAGCTTCCCGATCCAACAGGCAGGATTTCAGTACGGGACCTGGTCTGTGTGCCGCCGGGGTCGCCACCCGGAACCGAGCCGATAATAAAGCGGCTAAACTTCGAGGTCGCCGCCGGCGAAGCGGTTGCCATTGTCGGTCCAAGCCGTGCTGGAAAGTCGACGCTGGCGCGGCTCTTGGTCGGCGCGATTTCGCCGAGCAGCGGCGTGGTGCAATTGGACGGCGCGGACCTGAGGACCTGGAACGAGGCTCAACTTGGCCGCAACATCGGCTATCTGGCACAGGACGTGCAGTTGCTGCCCGGGACAATCGCGGAAAACATCTCACGTTTCGATCTATCGGCTACCGACGAGGCCATTGTCGAGGCCGCGCAGGCTGCCCACGCGCACGATCTCATCCTGTCGCAGCGCGAAGGTTATCAGACGCAGATAGGTTCGGCTGGCATCGCGTTGTCGGGCGGTGAGCGCCAACGAATAGGGCTGGCGCGGGCATTCTTCGCCAAGCCGAAGATCCTAATCCTTGACGAACCCAACGCGAACCTCGACCAAGACGGCGAGGCCGCCCTGGAGCGCGCAATTCGGCAGGCGCGTGGCAACAGCACGACTGTCATCATCATTACGCACCGCATGTCGATCGCGGCGGCATGCGATCGTGTCCTGAAGCTCCGCGATGGCGCCATCGAGAAGTTTGGTCGAAGCTCCGACATTCTCGTTCCATTCACGGGTGCGGAACCGCCCAACGCCGCCACTCCGGCGCCGGCCCCGCAGATACAATTGAGGTCGTTCAGCACCGGCAGCCAGGGTTCCGGTCGTTGGGGGCGTTCACTCAAGGCGGAGCAGGCTGGATCATGAGTGCCATCGGCTGGGAGCATTCGGTTCGGTCCAGCACTCGCTGGGTTGCGCTTGCCGGCTATGGCGCGATCGCGCTGCTCGTGGGCTGCTTCGGCTATTGGGCGGCGACCGCTCCGCTTTCCGGTGCTGCCGTCGCCCACGGAACGATCGCGGCGGCGGGCCGCAACATCCGGATACAGCACCTCGAAGGCGGTATCATCAAGGAAATTCGTATCGGCGAAGGCGATCATGTGCGGGCCGGGCAGGAACTAATCATCCTCGATGCTACAACCGCCAGGACGCAGGTCAACCGACTGAAGAAACGGTTTGTCTCGCTGTCAGCTAACGCGCAGCGACTTGCTGCTGAGAGGGATGGGGCGGAAACGTTGCACTTCGACACAATTTTAGATGCCCGCTCGAGTGGTGCGGAACTTGCTCATCTCGTTGACGAACAGAAGAAAGAGTTTGAGGCCCGGCTTGCCCGGTTCCGGTCAGAGCAAGGCATCCTGCACCAGCGCGTCGCAACGCTTACAGAATCGCTCGCCGGTCTCACCGCGCAGATGAAGGCAATAGAAAACCAGCTTTTAATCGTGGCGGACGAACTCAAGAGGAAGAAGACGCTGGTCGAGCAGGGGCTGACCAACCATTTCGAATACACTCAGATCCAGCGCAACCAGGCCGACCTGACCGGCCAGGCTGGAGCAATCGCTTCGGAACTCGCCTCCGCGCGCAGCCAGATTGTTGAGGCGAATGAACAGATTGAGCGCGGCAAGAGCCAGCGGGTCGAACAGGCCGTCAGCCAACTATCCGAGACGAGAACATCGCTGGCCGATGTCGAGGAACAGACCCTGGCCGCGGAGGCCGTGCTTAGCCGTACGATCGTAAAGGCGCCAACTGACGGGATCGTGGTGTCTAGCGTCTTCAATTCGCCGGGCAGCGTCATCTCGCCCGGCGAAAAGCTGATGGAGATCCTACCGACTAGTTCACAGGTCATAGTCGAGGCGCGGCTCAGTCCGGGCGACATTGATGCCGTCCATGCCGGCCAGAAGGCCCGGCTACGGCTTTCCGCGCTCAATGCCCGCCTTACGCCGGAGGTTGCAGCGACGGTGAGCAGTGTCTCAGCGGACCGGCTGGTCGACGAAAGCACGCATGAACCCTATTACAGGGCCATTCTGCATATTGCGAAAGACCTACCTGCCAGTGTGACGGCGGATCAACTCTATCCAGGTATGCCCGTAGAAACCTTCATCAGCACAGGTGATCGCACTTTTGCCGAATATCTTGTGCGGCCGGTACTAGACTCATTCCACCGCTCGTTCGTGGAAGAGTAAAGCCAAGCCACCTTCAGTCGAGCGTCTGAGGCCGAGAACTATGCACCAGCAGGATGGCGCGTTTCCGACTACTTCCCTGAATCGGATCGGCTGCTTCCGGCTCCGTTGCCGCCATGAACAAGTCTAGGCAGCACATATCTCGTCTAGTCGAATTTTGCCTGGTACCGCTCCTGCGGTGCCCGCCAGCTTTCGATGAAGTCCAGCGGATCGACGCTTTCCATCATTGCTCTCGCGAGAGCCAGACGCTCCTCCAGGCGCTTGCGGCGATCTTCATCATCCGTAGTGTTCAACCGCTTTTCGGCGTCCACGAAAAAGCGCTCTATTGTCATCGCCTTGCCCCACCGTTCAATAATTTCCGCAAGCTGCTGCCGGCTATCGGCTAGTGCCTGAGCCACCTTGCGGGCGTCCTCCTGCTTTAGATAGCGCTCCCACTCCTCCTCTCTTTCTTTCTTCCTCTTCGCGGCCGCCACATCCTCGGCGTCTATAAGGCGCTGAAGCGTGCCCTTGGCCTCTTTCAATGTTTCCACGATTTTTGGGATCAGAGCGCCAAGCGGTTTCTCCCCGGTCTCTTGCCAGCTGACCGACCAGTCGACGCCCTTTTTCGGCGAGTAGGCAATGACCCGAAAGCGCCCGCAGGGCACGTCCTGCTCCCTTGTCCAGGAATGCGTTAGCTGCCAAGGCTTGGCGGATCGGATGAGCCTGCTGTCCTCCCGATGGTATTCGCCATCGAAGTATCGCACCGTCACTCGTTCGGTCATTTCGATGATCGCGAGCCCGATCGGCACCGTCTCGACATAGAGGACGGTAGGTCGATCCGGAGCCCAGATGCTCCCGGAGTGATAGTGACCGTATTTGCGATCCTTGCTCTCAACCTCCTGTTCCTTGATGCGGATGCGATCAAGGCCGTCGGCAGCCGGCGCGATTTGAACGCGGTATCCCTGCTCGTCCAGCGCGAGATAGAGATCGTTGGCGATCGAGAGTGCGCGAAGCAACTGGGTCTCTGAGGAAATCAGATCCGGCAGGATTCTCTTGTAGGGCCTGAGGAACTCGCCCTGTTTAACGTCGCGTGTTTTTCGCATGTGCTCTTCAACGCCGAAGAGCAGCCGATGGCGCACCGGACGATGGGGCTTCGCGGCACCTCTGGCCTTGCGAACAGAGCCTTCCTTCGCGGTTCTCTTTCGTTGAGGCTTTGGGGTTGACGACGTTAGCTCGATCAGTTCCTCCGATGCCTCCGGCAGTGGCGGCAAGTCTACCGGGAGCCCGAGCAATTTACGCGTCCAATATCCCGACCCAGGATAGGGAACCTGATACCGCTTACATATCGATGCTAACACCGTGCCGGAAATTCCGAGCTCTGGAGCGATTTTGCTGAGAGGCCTCTCGCAGACTCGATTGTAAAGCTCAAGGCGTGTCAGTTGCACGGCGAAATAGGACTCAATTCGATCGTGGCCGATATCGCACCGCCAGCAGCGGCTGGTGATGCACATCGCTCGTCATCCGCGTATCAGCGGTTTGGATAACTTTTAAGACAACGTGGCGCCGGCGTATCCATTCATAGTAATCGGCCCAACGTTCGCACTTTGAGCGATGCGATCGACGTCGCAGACCGCCGGTCAAACATTCCCTGTCGACAAGGTGCAGGCTTCCTTCACGACAACTCGGCAGCCATCCAGGCCCTAACCTCACGGCGGTGCGGAACCACTTCCATAATATCCCTGGACAATCGCAATTATCAATTTAAGGGCACACGGTAAATTATTGAGCTAATACAATTGTTTAGCATTGGAGTGCACATTGCAGCAAAGGCTCACAATGTGCCGAGGGCGCGGAAAATCCTAGCAAAAACAACCAACCGACCGCCGCACAATGTGCGCCCTTTTATCTTGCCATCCCCCGCCATCCCGTAAGCGTCCGGTCTCTGCAGCCAGATTGAATAGTGCATTCGCGCGACATGTGGGGGTCCTTCGCAGCATGGAGGATCTCCGGTGAATTTGAGACATTTCCAGAACAAGGCGCGGCAATCCTGGTGGGTGGTTCACTCCAGGCGTGGCAGCGCAGCGGTCTGACGCGGACGGAATATTGCGGCGTGCACCGCCTGACGAAGCACACGCTCGATCGCTGGCTGAAGTACTTCGCGGGCAACGAGGCGGCTCGTAAGCGTGCGGAATATTAGGCGGAATTGCGCCGTCAGAAGCGCCTGGAAGAGCGAGCGAAGCGGCAGAAAAAGCGGGCTCGGCTGCGCTTTCGGTGACCACGGATGTGCGCAACCCTGCTGTCCAGGCGTACTGGGCGATGCATGTCGAAGCGATGAACTGGAGCGGCATGGGTGTTCCCGAATATGCAGCGGCATTGCATCTTTCGCCGACGAGCCTGCGCATATGGCGTGACCGACTAGATGAGGGCGAGGTCGAAATCGACTGGCGGGCGCATCTTCATCCCTCCGCCCGCCCGGCCGTTAGCACTAGTGCTAACGGAACGCCGCCGGAATCGAGCTTGACGGCACCACGAAGCGATGATCCGGCATCACCCCGGCGGTCTATCCGGCGCTTCTTCAGCGATGCGGAAAAGCGCGCCATTGCGCTGGAGAGCGACCGGCCAAGTGTCAGCGTCTCGCAGGTCGCGCGAAAGCACGGGATTGTCACGGGGCTGTTGTTCCGTTGGCGCGCGCAGTTCGGCGTAGCGCAGAAGAAGCGCGCGAAGCTTGCGGCTGTGGCGATGGGCGATGACACCGCGGCGGTGCGCCTTCTGCAGAGCCTGGTACAGCCGCCTGATGGAATGACGGCGATCGATCTGCCTGACGGCCGCCGTGTCTTCGCACCGGCCGGCAGCGATCCGGATGCCGTTCGACAACGCGTCGCGAGTGAAGGAACGACGCCATGATGATCGTGCCGGCGCCACAACGCTGCGCGGGCCGACAGCATGGCTGCCATCAGTTCCTCGGTCAGCGCGTTGTCGGCGACTGCGTCTCGCGCCGCGCATCGATGCGCCCCCAGAAGCTTGCAGTCCTTGCCATGCACGCGCTGCGCTGCGACGGCCGAGCCAGCGCCGGATCGCCGACGTAAAATGGGCCGTCGCCTCCAGATCGCGGGCATGATCACCGCCAACTTTGCGGGCCACCGCGACACAGGTCTCGCGATGGCAGGGGCGTTTGGCGATCTCCTGGCGCATCACCAGCACGAGGGTAGACGTAGCGACCGGTCAGACCTATCGGTCTGCCGCGTCCCGTGGCTTCCCGAATTTGCCGTTAGCGGTCGGTGCGGACAAGTTCAACCCGGCGATTAACGGCCCGCCCTTCCAGTGTATCATTGGCGCTCTTCGGGAACTTCTCACCCTGGCCATCAGTGTCAAGCCGCGCCTCGGCGATGCCGAACTTGACAAGTTCAGCCTTGATGGACGCAGCTCGCTGCTGGGAGAGCTTCAAGTTGACCTTGGGGTCACCGATCGAATCCGTGTGCCCGACGATGCGGAGTGTCCACGATGGATTGTTCTTGAGAGTGACGACCATGTCCTTGAGCAAGGGGGCGGTGTCGCGCTGAATGGTGGCCTTGCCGAAATTAAAGTGGATGCCATAGAGATCGTAGGCCTTCACTGTGGCCAGCGCCTGCTCCATGGCAGCGCGTTGCGAGGCGCCGACCGTGACCTGCACGATGCGCTCCCTGCGCGGCTCCTTTTCACCGCTGAACTGAATATTGTATTGGATCAGCACGGGATTGTTGCGGTTGTCGAGGAAATAGAAATCGCCCTGAGCGGATTTCTGCCCGTTTTTGAATTGCCCCTGGGCGTGGACCGTTGGCACATTGACCTCGTTTTCGTTGACCATGACCTTCATCATCACGCGCGGCTCGGCCAATGAAAGCTGTCCTTGCATGCTGTGCAGCGCGTCGTTGTAGATCAGCGCCGAATTGGCGTGGCCTGAGGTCCTCAATTCGTCGAGAACTGCACCCGAAGTGCCAAGCGACGTGGTGTTGGGAATGACCAGCGGCATCTTGTTGCCGAAACCCAGGACGATCGTTCGGCCCGAGGTCCGGTCAGCGACCACTTGGCGCCGTTTCGCCACGGCGCCGCGAGAACTCGCATAGTCGATATCAATGTTGGCTGTCGTGACGTCGGCGAATTTGATCCACGATTCAGCATCGGGACCATAGGCATTGCCCCAAGCGGTGGTCAGCATCGCGCCGGTGTGGGGCATGAAGGGGCCCAAGGTATATCCTGAGCATTCGCGCTTGTATAACAGGTAAAAAGAAGTGCGCAGGCAACACTTGCTCGCCTGGAGAGTTTTACGATCATGTTCCCAATTCCATAGTGCTGTTTCAACAAATGCCTATTCCCGGCTGCTGCGGCGAAGCCAGCGCACCGGCAGGCCTACCAGCATTTGCATATCGCGACCTGCCATGCGTTGACATTTGGGGACACGGCTTCGCTGCCGGGTCGTCAATGTACGTGGAGGGACGACATAGCGCGGCGCCGGACAGACCTTCCGCCGCGATGCAACACTGTGCCGTTGACCGAAATTTCACGCCCGAGGCTCGCAACCTATTCGCGTGGACAGTCCTGCGGCGGGCGGCACGCCTCGCAACCCCAGCGACTTTGCCGGGATCCCGCCGAGTATCGCGATTATCGCTCTCCCAGCCACCAGTATGCTTGGCCCAAAATGTCAAGCGCGCTGGGCCCTTTTGCTTTAGAAGACGCTTGATGCGTCGACTGAAGGAGCGCGCTAGGATGGTTCGGGTGGTTGGCTTCCTGCTCCGGCGTGTGCCAAGCCCGGCATGCTGATCGGCAAGCGGAACCCGCGGCCAGTTGCGCGCGTGGTACGGTCGTTTTCGAACGTTGCAAGTCTCCCGCTGGGTGACAAAGAGGGCCGGCGAAAGCCGGGCATCTTGTGTGCGCCTGGCTCATCCGTTCACGCAAACAAGTCGCATGGCGGTGTGTCGGCATCCAAGGGACTGAGCCAAAAGTCCGGCGAGGCGGCATTTGGGCGCCACGTTCGCCGCTTGTGCATGATCTGCTTATGTGCCTTGCGCTTGTTGTCGCCGGCCTTCGCGCAGGGCGATGGCGAGGACGAGGAGGAAGAAGATAGCGCCGTGTGCGACATCGATGTCGGCGGGTCCGGCTCGGAAAGCAAATCGCTCAGCACCACAGATGGCACAGGTTCGCATCGCTACCTCGTCCACGGCGTTTGCTACGATCTATCCGGAAGCCTGCAGGGCACTTTGCAACACACCAATGCTCCGGAGCCGCATTTGGGGCCAGGTTCAAGAACCGCCCGGACTTTCAGCTCCGAAGCGGATTTGCGCCTTGCAGCTGCGCGGTTGACGGAATCAGGACCGTTCAAGTTCGTCTTCGGTACTTCCTGGAGCTATAACACCGATGATGGTTTCGATGCAGCGCCCACCTTGTCCGAAGCAACCATCGAATACGCGGGGGTAAAAGTTGGCTACGCTGAATCCCTCATGAACGCCTGGTCGGGCGATTTCCAGTTCACCGCGTCGTCGCCGTCGCTGAGTAGTTATCTGGCTTCCTACAAATACGAGATCACCGACGACCTGTCTTCCTCTGTGGCGGTCGAGGCCGGTCCTCCGACCAGCCGCGGTGCAACCACCTGGGAATTCCCCAAGACGCCGCCGTATTTCACCGCGCAACTCCATTACGAAAAAGACGACTGGATCATGCAGGTTTCGGCGGCCGCTCATCGGCAAGAGACGCCGGCCGCGCCGTTGCTCGATTTGTCGGCCGGCAGCCGGTTCGGTTGGGCAGCGACAGCCGGCCTTACAGCGCCGGTTAGATTTGCCGGCGAAGACGACAACTTCAGCGCGGGCCTTGCCTATTCGGTAGACGCTCCTGCTTTCCTTGGCACCGCGGCCGACGCCGCCGCTTTCGCCGCGCGCTTCCCCACCGTCGGCCCGATACAGGGCTGGAGCGCGGTGGCTTCGTACCATCATAAATGGTCGGACAAATGGGAGTCGAACGCGTTTGTAAGCTACGTCGCGGTGAATCTCGACCTGTTCGCGACCAACCCCTCGATCAGAACCAAGCGATACGGCGTGAATTTGATCTTTCGGCCCGCGGAAAAGTGGACGATCGGCGCGGAAGTGGATGCGCTTAGCACACATGCCGCGCTCAACGGCGCGGTCGGTCTTATTCCTGGTGCCAATCTGAAAGGGACTACGGACTTCCTGTGGGTTACACGTGAATTTTGATCAGTTCGCTATAGCGCGATCGTCAAAGCTGTTGCCACACGGGTCTTCGACTTTCCTCCGCGCCATGACAGCAAGGACCCCGAGAAACCTATCCTGCTATCTGGTGGGCGTTTCGGATCTTCGGCTGAAGCTTCTGGGCGGCATCCCCGCCCAGGACCGAAAGGCTCGCGTGAAGGCCGAGAGCTCGGAATAGCCAATTGCGTGAGCAATTTCGGTGAGTTTGAGATCAGTGTCCCGTAGCAGACGGAGCGCCATGCTAAATCGGGCCCGCTCCATCAGTTCTTCGAATGTGTGCCCTTGCTGAGCCAGGCGCCGATGAAGCGTGCGTCGCGTTAGCGCCATATCTTCCGCGATCTTGGTAACTTTGCACGTGGCGTGGCTGAGCAAGTTGCGCACGCATTGTGCGACTACCTGCTCAGCCAGCGCCGCGCTTTGAAGCTCCCCTGCCGTCGCTGTCAGCGTGTTGCTGGCCCCCACGGGAGCGACCAACCAACGCTTGGCGAATCGCAAGCCGGCAGCAGGTTGATTGAAGGCGATCGGGCAGCGGAAGGCGACTCCATAGGGCCGAGCGTCGAGAGGCGCGCGGCGCGCTAAGGAAACCTGCGTCGGCCGCCACTGAGGTCCGCACAGCTCACGAATAATCGAATACGCCAATGCGGTGCTTGCATCCGATATTTGCTCGCCTCTGACCACCCGGGAATCGATAGCGATGTGCCGCAACTCGACATCTTCGCCACAGTCCTGCAGCGCCATCACCAGTCCTCGATCCTGTTTTGCCGAATGACGCACGGCAATTAAAAGCGCGCTTCCAAGATTTGGCGCCTTGGCCATTTCACCGCCAAGCGCGCCAAGCACGTTCAACCGCGCCTGAATTCCGAGAGCCAGCCCGAAACATTCGCACCCTGTTGCGCGGGCGCACTCCACCAGGAAGCAGGAATATTCATCATAGGGAACGGGATTGTCAGGACTTTCGAACAGACTGAGATCGAATCCGTATTTCCGGACAAAAATGCTTGGGTCGATCCCCGCGCCGCGCAGCATTCGCGGTATGTGAATTCCGACGCTGGTGCGTACCGAATATGTGACCGCCTCAGCTTGCGGCGCGGCATCGCGTCGAGCCATGGTTCGAATACCCCAACTTTGACAGTACACGTCGGCGGCTTGCCCTAGATCGTGGCGGCTCCGTCGCATCGGCGAGCAGCGCCGCCGTTCGGCGCTGCTGTTATCTCTACCTTCCAAGCCCAACAGCTTTCAGTTGTGGGACTGGGCTTCGCCCGCGCCAGCCACAGCGCGGCGATCCAGAACAAATGGATCTGCTTCCGCGCAAACCGGAACGGTGGGACCGCGGAAGGCTAGCATGGTCGCAACGGACGGGCGCATCGCGCCTCTTCCGGAGCACTATTGCCAGAAGCCACCCGAAGTCACTGTATGTTGACGACGACGTAGCGCCCGCTGGAGGCCTGATAGTACTTGCCGCCACAGTGCCACAGCACGGGGCCGTAGACGGTGGTCTTCACACACGCGGCCGGAAGGCTGGTCACGTAGATATTCGTCCGGACGATTGCTCGGCGGGTGGTGCGCCTCGCAACGCCAGCAACGCTGCCGGGCGTGAGCGGATGGCCAACTCGCGCCTGCGCCTCGCCAACGAAAGAGGGGAGCGGTACAACTGTGTCGATCAGTCCGCCAAAAATCATGGCGACGGCGATCGCGGCAGCACCACCGGGCAATCTCAAGCTAAGTCTTGTCATCGTTCATCCTCTCTATAAGTCAAATACCTGCGGCAAGCGCTACTTGGCCGTCAGGATCTTTATCGGCGCCGCGACGGGTAAAGTGAGAACGCGGGTCGTCGCGCCGGCCAGCCCGCCTTCTTCCTGATCTGGAATCCCCTGCGCCAGGACCTTTCGAAGATCCGGCGCAATTTCCGCGACTTGCGCGAACTTGCCGTGATTGGTCGCATCGGTGGCTTTCACATCAGACAAGTCGACGACTATCGCGCCGAGATTTGCGAGTTCCGTCGTGTTGCTGCTCGCCCCAATCCGATCTTTGCCGCCAGCGATAAGTCTCGACAGACCCAATGCTTTGTCGTCGCGCGAGACAATGATCAAAAACGGCTTTTTTGGTTTCCCAATTCGCTGCATTTCCGATTTGAATACGTCCTCATCAATATCGGGGGCGGCGAGTATCACCGTACCAAGCTTGCTGGCGGAAGCGACGTTTCCCGATATCTTGATTTGCCGAAATGCCTCGACGGTCACCCAGTTGCCCATGGAATGCGCGAGGACGTTGATTTCATCGGCATCGCTGGCCAGCAAAAGGCGCAGCGTCCGCTCCAATCCGTCGCGAGCGATGGTCGCGCTGTTGTTGTCATACACGTAGTCCAGTGTCTTGCCCCGCGAGGCCCAACTGAAGAAGACGGGAACGCTAGGCGCATGGGAATCATGAACGACTTGCGCGAAGCGATAGAGCCCTTCGGCAAACAGCGTGTTGTAACCATGTACAAAGAGCAGGACCTTGCGCTGGCCTTTGGGCTGCGCCTTCAAACGCTGGTTCAACTCGGCCAGAAACTGCTTGTCGTTCGGCAGGAGTTCGCCATCTCGCGTGACAAAATCCGTTTGGGCATTTCCCGGCTTCGAGGAAGGCCATTCGACATTGCCAGCCTTATGGTTCGGCGGAACGCTGACGATGATCGACGCAAAGTTCAGGGCAGACGACCGTTCACCATCGAAGTAAGTTCCTGGTCGAGCATCGCGCGCTCGAGTGGTGGCAACGAGGATGGCATGCGAACTCGCACCTTGAGCTACGGAGGTATTCGACAATAGGGCCCCGCTCTCAGGCCTGCTTGCGCAAGCCGAGAGGCCGACGAGGCTGAGTGCGCAAGCAAAGGATACTGCCAGGCTTCGCCTTGCTCGCATGTTCAATCCCACCAGTCCCCCGCAGCGATTTACCAGCTTCATTGTTTCGTGCACCCGATGTCATCCTCGAGAAGGCGACCGTGCCTTCCCGCGCCGAGCTTTGGCTGTTATCGGAAACAAGTCGTCGCGCGCTTCGATGTCGTAGCGCTACGCGACTTGCGTAAGGTCAACTCCAGACACAATCCGATCTCCGATCCCAATACAGGGTCGGCAGCCTCACTGATCGCGATCACTCCCGAAAAGTGGCCCGGGAACCCGCTTACGTTTCGAGTGCCCCGGAAGGAAGGTAACTAACTGTATCCTACGGGCAGACCCCCGCAGTTCCTGGTCAGAAATTGATTTCGGCAGGCGGGCTTTGGGATCAGCAACAAATCGCCATCCTAGAACCGCATGACCAGGCCCATGATCGGGCCCTGTTGCACGACATCGAAGACGAACCCGTCATTGTCGTAGTTGACGCCCAAGGCGCGATAGCCGACGACCGCCGAAAACCGATCGTTGAACCGATAGCCCAGCGCGGCCGCGACGTCCCAATCGACATTGGCGGCACCTGCTCCCACCATTCCCCAACCCGTGACATAGATCTCGGGTGTGAGCGAATAGTTCGCACGAACACCAACCAGCCCGTCTACCCAGGTCTTGCCATCACTGGCGGAGCGGCCGTCAAGGATCCCCCCATGGAAGTCAAGGTCCGTATCCACGGACCAGACCCTCATGGCGCCGACCACATCGAGACGTCCAGCGTCACTCTGGAGAACTGAATAACCAACTCCCCCCAGACCTGAAAAAGTTTGGGACGTGAGATCGACGCTGTCTGCCAAGATGCCCTTAGGCGTTCCATTGCCGGCGGAAATCTTGACATATTGGAGGTCGCCGAAAATGCTGTAGCGGTCGTAGCGTGCCTCGATGACGGCCATGGCCGCGAAATCAAGATTTTTCAGTATGTCGCCAAAATTAGAATCAACCTCGACGGAGGGCAAACCGAACTGCCCCACGTCACCCGAGAGCCCAGCCGCCCAGAAATACGGCGCGGCGCTGAACGTCCATCCCTGCTCGGTCACGACTGGCTTCAGGTCCGGCGTCACCGGGGAGACCAGATCGGCCGCGCCCGCGTTATTGGCAAGGCAAAGGATATAAAGCGCTGCATATCCGCCAGTCACCGTCCGACAGAAAGTTTTCATGATCTTTGCTCGGTTCTGAGTCGGGCTCGCAGTCCCGGTTTCATTGGAAGGCTTAGTCGACATAGACCACGACGTAGCGACCGCCGTACGGCTGACAGTAGACACCACCGCATTGCGACATACCATTGACACTTGTTGTGCAATTGCCATCGAATCCCGAAGCTCCCGAATGGCGGAAAATTGCAAACTGACCGCCGACCAGTTCTAACGATTCGTGGCGCTCACCGTGGCGGCGGCCGAGGATTGACACCGCAGCTTCGAGCAGCCTCCGAGTCCCCCACCGCTTCCGCGACTTCTCCAACCAGCCGATCCACGAGTTCCTGCCATTCGGCTCGTCGAGCCTCGACCAACGCCGTTGTTGTGGTCTTGTCGACGCTTGAAAGCGCCAGTTCCGCGTCCGCAAGCTCCTCGCATATCTCCAGAAAGCTCTCACTCCGGACAACCAGTCGGTGGATCGCCAACTCAAACTGCGGAAAGCGGCGTACTGCCGCTAGGATAGCTTTTTGTCTCTCGGACGGTTCTTCTTGTTTGGCCATATTTGTTGATCTGACTGAGACCCGATCGAAATTAACGATATTTTCAATTTGTGACGTGAGTGAATTCTATATTGCCCAAAGCCAGCAGCGGAATGTAAATTACGTGGGAGACCATGTAGTCATCGGTCGCGCGAGGGGTCAGTGAACAAGCCTGAAACATCCTTCACGGGGGAGCCTGCTCTCCCTGTTGAGAGCTGCCGCGCCCAGCTTGCCCTGATCCTCGGCAGCGCGGATTTCGATGCCACCGGCCGGGAGCACCGTTTCCTTAGCTACGTGGTCGAAGAAGCGTTATCCGGGCGTGGCGATCGCATTAAGGCTTATACCGTCGCAGTCGAAGTGTTCGGCCGCGGCCAATCATTCGACCCTCAGACGGACCCGATCGTCCGCATTGAGGCCGGCCATCTTCGTCGGGCGCTGGAACGCTACTACCTGACCTCAGGACAAGGGGATCCTGTACTCATAACCATTCCCAAGGGTGGATATGTTCCTTCTTTCGCACGCCGGGCGGAAACCCAGTTAGCGCTTCTTCCAGCCCCCCTTGTCAAGCCAGTCATAGAGCGCCCGCCCCTGTGGAGAACCCGGCCGCGACTGCTAACAGCCGTGCTCATGCTCCTTCTGGCGATCGTGGCGTCTGTATCGGCCTGGTGGTGGGGGCCCGCCCGACACGGCGGGCCAGAAAAGCCCCGCGTGCTTGTGCAGGCGTTTGACAATCTGGGCGGCACTCAGGCCGCAGGCGTGGTTGCAAGTGGATTGAAGGAGGAAATTGTCGAGCAACTTTCCAAGTTCAGAGACTTGCAGGTTATGGAATCAGCCCCGAAGCCGGACGATGCGTCCTTGGCGCCACCACGATTTGAGATCGCTGGCAGTGTCACGCTGTCGGACGAAGCCTTTCAGCTTCGGGTCCGGCTCATCAATCGCGGCACTGGGTCGGTAATTTGGGCAAATAGCTACGACGGTCCATTGAAAGTCTCGGCATTTCGGGACACGCAAAAGGAAATTGCGCGCAGCGTAGCGCAAAATCTGGCTCAGGTTTACGGCGTGATCTTCCAAGCGGACGAGGATCTCGACGTGAGCAACGCTCCCGATGATTGGGTGGCCTATAATTGTACACTTTCTTTTTATGCATATCGGCTGGGCGTTGATCCGGAGCGCCGTCCCGCTGTGCGTACATGCCTCGAGAAAGCCGTGGATCGCTTCCCCAGCTACGCCACGGCGTGGGGTCTGCTGTCATTGATCTATGTCGATGACTACCGATTTGGATTTTCGCCCGATGGGACGCCCCCGGCATCAGCGCTTGAGCGCGCTTTCGCTGCCGCCCAGCACGCCGTGGCACTCGATCCCCTAAATTTGCCGGCGCGCCAAGCAAAAATGCTGGCTCTGTATTTCGACGGACAGATTGATGCCGCGTTGGAGCTAGGCGAGCAAAGCTTGAAACTCAACTCCAACGACACCGAGTTCCTGAGCGAATATGGCGAGCGCCTGGCAGTTTCGGGAAAATGGAAGGAAGGTTGCGCGAGGATAGCGGTGTCGCGTCAGTTAAATCCCGGAGCCTCAGCCAACTATGAGGCGGACTTGGCTCTTTGCTCCTATTTTGACGGCGACTATGCGCAAGCAGCAACATGGCTAAAGAGAACCCCCTCCCCGATGAATCCGATCTATCATTTGATTGGTGCTGCGATAAACGGTGAGGCAGGGAACGTTGCGGAAGCCCACCGCGAGAGCGAATGGCTTCGGCAGAATCTACCGGCATTGGTGAAAAACCTGCGGGAGCAGGTGTCGATGCGTTTGGCTCGCCCACAAGATGTCGAGACCTTTCTCGGCTCGCTTAGAAAAGCTGGTCTTGTGATCCCTGATTGACTGGCCCGCTGCCGGTTTTGGACGCGCAGTCAGGCTAGCGCAGCTTGCTCCTCGACAGGTTGAGATAGTCCCGTGTCGAGTGCCGTCGCCGAGGATTGTTGAAGCGCTCGATGTAATCGAACACGCCCGCCCTGGCGTCATCCCTCGTCCTCTACCTTGAGTGCCGTGCGCTCGGCTCTGCATTCCTCCAATACCGTCAAACGCCTTCTCGGTGTCCAGGAAGCGGCAGCAGGCCAGATCGCATTTTTAGCGGGTAGCCTACAGTTAGTTACCTTCCGACCAAGAGGACAATGCCCCAACGTAGGTGGGTGATGCATTGCTCCCGTCAATGCACAACTGCGGTCCGGCAGACGGCATTGCTCGAAAAGCACGAAGCCGGGCGACTTCGGGAAGCGGACTGAAGACGGCCTCGGATGGAAACAACAATGCTCGACAGCGTCGCGCTCATTACCCTGATTATCGTGCTTTTGCTGGTTGCCTACGGCGCGGTCGCTGTCTGGGCAATCCCTTACGAGATCGCCAAGGCCCGCAACCATCCACATCAGGACGCGATCGGTGCTGCAACCTGGGTCAGCCTCCTTACCTTGGGGGCACTGTGGCCTTTCCTATGGATCTGGGCGTTCCTCTACCACGCAGATCGCGGCTGGGGACTTTCACCGGCCGCGGCTTTGGGAAATTCCGCCGAAACCTCCCAACTCGACAGACGGCATTCAGCGCTTGAGCAGGTCGCGGAGTAGACGCAATGGGTGCACTTCTCCTGCTAGGCTATGCGGCGATCTGCGTTGTCGTCTTCAAAGTCATGCGTCTGCCGGTCAACAAATGGACCGCGACCACCGCATGCCTGGGAGGTGTGGTGGTCGTCGGCGGGCTACTCGCAATCATTAACTACAATCATCCGTTTACGACGGAAGCACGCCTCTATTTCTTCACCACGCCCATCATTCCCGAAGTGAAAGGCCGTGTGGTCGAGGTTCCAGTTGAGCCAAACCTCGCCCTCAAGAAGGGCGACGTCCTGTTCAAGATCGATCCGGAGCCGTACAAATTCGTCGTTGCGCAGAAAGAAGCTGCCGTCGCGGAAGCGGAACAGGGGGTCAAGCAGCTGAAGTCGTCGCAGGACCAAGCTGCCGCCAGTGTTGCAAAAGCCGAGGCGCAGCTCGAGTTGGCCCAGCAGGCCTTCGATCGCCAAACACAACTTCTCGAAAAAAAGGTGGTTGCGCAGGCTACTGTCGATACGGCGTCTCATAACCTTGAGGCGGCCAACCAGTCGCTGGCCGAGAGTCAAGCGGCGCTGGAACGCGCTCGATTGGCCTATTTGTCGGAGATCGGCGGCGTAAATACGACGGTCGCCAGATTGACGGCCGACTTGCGCGACGCCGAATACGACCTCGATCAAACGGTGGTGAGAGCACCAACCGCCGGCTACGTAACCCAGCTTTTCCTCCGCCCCGGCATGATGGCGGGAACGGCACCGGCGCTGATCTTTATTCACGAGGGCGACAGGGTTTTTGCAGCAGCTTTCCCGCAGGCTGTCGTTCAACGTCTGACCGTTGGCTCGGAAGCCGAGATCGCGTTCGATGCAATTCCCGGGAAGGTATTTCAGGGCAAGGTCAGCGGGGTTGCAGATGCAGTTTCGCAAGGTCAGCTGCAAGCAAGCCCCACTCTTCTCAATCCTGAGGATCGCGGACAGACCCAGGGCCTCGCGCTCGTCGGCATCCAAATAACGGATGATGTTTCGGGTTACCAACTGCCTGCCGGATCGACAGCTCAGGTCGCCGTGTACAGCACCCATATGGCGTCGGTCGCGGTCGTTCGGCGAATCCTGCTGCGGATGAAAAGTTGGATGAACTACATTGTCTGAATGATGGAAGGGAATCTGCGATTACTTTACGTCAGTTGGAACTATGCCTTGTGCATCTTCTCGCTGCGTGTGAGTCTGCCAGAAATTATTCAACATCTTTAGAGGGAATAGACGACGATGCTTCGGTATGGTATGCGATCTTTTGCTTTAGTCGGTGCAAGTTTGCTTGCGATGAATATCGCGTTAGCTCAGGAGGGAAACACCCCGGGCTACAATCACAAAATTCCAGACAAGATCATGACGCCCGACAAGGTCGAGACGTCGATCGGAACGCTGAACTTCTTCGACGGGATGCCGGACGACGCAACGGTCGGCAAACTCTATGACAATCTCGATATTATGCGCGGCGTGGAGACATTCCTCAACGGCATTCCTGCGACCTCCATCGAGGGGCTTCGTCTCGGTCACCTGGAACTGGGCGCCGACACCCCCAACAAGGCGCTCATTCTTGACCAGTTGCTGGACTCCGCGCCGCTGTTCCTGACTGGCAACACCGATACCGTCTATTGCAGCGTGTTCCTCGATCTTGCGAAGGACGGGCCAACCGTCGTCGAGATTCCCGCCGGCTCCGGCCCCGGTACGGTCAACGATGCCTATTTCCGCTTCGTGACCGACATGGGCGGCCCGGGTCCCGATCGAGGAAAGGGTGGCAAGTACCTGATCCTTCCGCCTGACTACAAGGGTGATCTCAATCCGCCTGTCGGCGGCATGGAGGCCAAGGTCAACGGTCAGAAGTATTTTGTCTCAAAGTCGACCAGCTACGTGAACTGGCTGATCCTGCGCGGTTTCCTGGTCGACGGAAAGACCGACGCCTCGGTGGCATCGTTCAAGAAGGGCCTGAAGGTCTATCCGCTCAACAAACGCGACAACCCGCCGAAGATGGAATTCATCAGCGGATCGCAGAAGCCGTGGAACACCATCCACGCCAACGACTACGAGTTCTATGAAGAGCTCCACACGGTCATCGAACGTGAGCCGAGCTCGATGCTCGACCCCGAAATGCTGGGCCTGTTTGCCTCTGTCGGCATTCAGAAGGGAAAGCCCTTCAAACCGGACGAACGGATGAAGAAGCTGCTGGTCGAAGCGGTCGCTGTCGGCAACGCAACCGCCCGCGCACTGGTGTTCCGCCCGCGCTTGGACGACGTCCAACTCTATCCGAACAGCGCCTGGAACGTGGCCTTCGTGGGCGGCAGCTATCAATGGCTCCGAGACGAAGGCAAGGGCGGCCGCAATCTCGACGCCAGGACCCTCTACTTCTACCAAGCGACGGTCAACACGCCTGCCATGGTGCAGAAAATGGTCGGCGTCGGTTCCCAATACGCCTATGCCGCGACCGACCGGAACGGCGACTATCTGGACGGCGCCAAGACCTATAGGCTCCACGTTCCCGCTAATCCGCCGGCCAAGGATTTCTGGTCCGTGGTGATCTACGATCCGCAGACGCGCTCGGAGCTTCAGACGGGCCAGACCTTCCCGAGCAAGAATAACAAGCGCGACAAGCTCATCGAGAATTCCGACGGTTCGGTCGACCTCTATTTCGGCCCGACCGCGCCGGAGGGAAAGGAAGCGAACTGGATCCAAACCGTTCCCGGCAAGGGTTGGTACACGCTGCTTCGGCTTTATGGCCCGCTCGAACCCTGGTTCGACAAGACCTGGCGGCCGGGTGAGTTCGAGGTGGTCAAGTAACAGGGGTACGCGTTCGATCGCAAAACCAAGGTTGCAATTCAGGGTGCTGGCATTCGTCGACAGCACCCTCGCTTCCCGTGGTCTTTCAAGGCCATGATCCAAAAACAACTCTTACATCTGAGGGATAACCATCATGCGAAATTTTACGGCACTTATCGTGGCAACATCAGTAGCACTTTCATCCGCGACGGCAGTCTTCGCGCAAGAAAATCCCCTGCCCAAGGCCAGCGATAGGCTTGTCAAATACGGGGATGACGTCGAGGGTTGGACTGTCTACGCAAATAAAACACGCGGAGATTGCCTGATCGTGAGTTCGTTTGGCCCGAGTTCGGTGCAAATGGGCGTAGCCGCAAACCAGTCGGTCGGGTACCTTGGCGTGTTCACGAAGCTGGACATAGGCCTCAAGAACGGAGTCAAGGATATCTTCGTCGATATCGACGGTCATCTTTACCGCGGCGTGGTGACCACAACGACCGGCAAACTCAAAGGCGGGTATTCGGGCGGCTACATTTTGACGGATGACCCAGCTTTCAAGCGCGACGTGGCGAAGAAATACAAGATGACCGTGTTTCCGCAAACCCAGGGTACCTTTGTCGTCGATCTGAAGGGCACCTTCAAGGCGATGGCAACGGGTCGCAAGTGCCTGGCCGAACAAAAGTCAGGCTGATCCATTCCATCGATTTTCGACCGGCATAGCGGAAGGGGCTGCAGTGCCGCGATATCGAAAATCGGCGTCGCTGCGGGCGCGGAGCCGCGGTTCAGTTGTCCTCCGGCGGAGGGCAACGCGATGATAGCTCGCGAGGACGCCACAATGACATCAACCCCGTCTTCAAATGATATCAGTCGTCGGACGGTGCTCTTGGGGCTTACTGCGGTTCCGGTTCTGGTCGCACCGCTTCGGCTCGCAAACGCACAGGCTCAGACACAGGGAGACTGGTTGCAGTCGTGGAACGAAGGGCCGGTCAAGGCCTCGATTATCGAGTTTGTTGCGCGTGTCACAACTCCGGACGGGGCCGATTTCGTCCCTCCCGCCGAGCGTATCGCCGTCTTCGACAACGATGGCACGTTGTGGTGCGAGCAACCGATGTACGTCCAGGCGGCCTTCGCATTCGACCAGATCAGGGCACTGGCCCCGCTGCATCTGGAATGGAGAGCAAAGCAGCCATTCCAGGCGGTGCTCGACCAGGACGCGGAGGCCTTGGCGGCGGTCGGCCAGAAGGAGCTGCTGGAGATCCTGGCTGTGGCCCACACTGGAATCACCGTGGATGCGTTCCAAAAGACCGTGCTCGACTGGATCACAACGGCACGCCATCCTCGGTTCGATCGTCCTTACACTGATCTTGCCTACCAGCCGATGCTGGAACTGCTCGCCTATCTGCGCGCCCACGAGTTCAAGCCATTTATCGTATCCGGCGGCGGCATCGATTTCATGCGCCCATGGACGGACAAGGTCTACGGTATTCCTCCCGAGCAGGCGGTCGGCTCTTCGGGCAAGACGCAATTCGAGATCGGGGCGGACGGCAAGCCCGTGCTGGTAAAGCTTGCCGAATTCGAGTTCCTCAGCGATGGGCCTGGCAAGCCAGTTGGGATCGACCGGTTCATCGGACGAAGGCCGATCTTTGCCTTCGGCAATTCCGATGGCGATGTTCCGATGCTGCAATGGACGACGAGCGGACAAGGTGCACGCTTCGCCGGCATCGTTCACCACACCGATGCCGAGCGCGAATGGGCTTACGACCGCCACTCCAACATCGGAAAGCTCGACAAGGGACTAGACGCGGCGCCCTCTAACAAATGGGCCGTGGTTGACATGAAGAACGACTGGAAGTGCGTTTTCGCGTTTCAGTAAACGGGCGGAGGTTCTCATGACCGCCCCGTTCGAGGTGGAAGCATGAATGCGCCTCAATCTATGTACTGAGGGCTAATAAGTTCTGTGTGCCTCGAACTCGAGCCCTGGTTTGACAAGACCTGGCGACCGGGCGAGTTTGAGGTGGTCAAGTAGCAGGGTTCCGCGTTCGATCCGGCATCGTTCGTTCGATTGCGGGAACGTCTGGTCGCATTGTCGACTGAAAATTGCCCTCGATGAGCAATGCACTGCCCACTCGAATTGGTCTTCTCCTGTCGGCCGTCATTCCGATTTTCTTTTGGGTGCTCCTTGGAGCTTCCTGGGCCCAGCAGCCTCCGGACGGCGTGACGCCCGAAAAGGCTACCGGCCACCGCCGAGGAACCGGCTGCCGCATCGCCTCCAGACGCGATATCGAACTGGGAGCTGGCCGTTCGCGCACATCTCGTCGCGCTCACCGAAGCTATTCCCCGCATCCCGCAGGAGGCAGCTAACGCCGCCGGCATCGTCTCGCGCGACGTGAATTCAGGCAGGCCCGGCCTGGTGATCCTTATCCTGGCAGCCCTGACTGTCGTGGGCTTCGGCGCCCGTGGCGGCATCGGTAGACGCGGCTGCAGACGTTTATCGAGGCAAACAAGGCAGACCCCAGATCTAAATCGCCAAACTCACCGCGAACGTTCCGTTAGCAGACGATTTCTACAACAGCGCTGTATTGGCGGTAGCCCTCTCCCGCTACCACCATTCCCCCCACTCCTTTGATGCCGTGGGGGAAGGCACGCTCGCCCAAGAGCGCTGTCAGTCGGCCTGCGATTTCGACTTCAACCCCGCCGGTTCTCGACGAATCTCGAAACACGGTGACGGTTTCGACCAAGTCGCGCATTGCCTCCGCACATTCGGAATCGCCAGAAGCAATGCCCTTGGCAAGCCCGGCCTGAAGTTGGTTCAGTTGTTCCTCGTACCTTGCCAGCACGGTAGGATGCAGCGCGATCACTCCGGTCGCGGCCGGCACCTGATCCAACTCAGCCAAAATGCACTTGCGCTCTTCATTCAGCGATGTTGATTGCGGTCCCAGTACGGCTGCGTCGCCGTGGCCCTTGGCAATGGCGTTGACCAGCCGCTCGATCTCCCGAGATAGTTCTCCAAGCCGTCGCTCCAAATGAGTGCGCCTGGCATCGGTGTCGGCTGCCAAGCGCTTCCGTTCTTCGTGGTACGTCTGGACGTACTGGGCAATCACATCGGGATGGCGCAACTCGGCGGTAAGCCCGCTCAGAACTGCAGTTTCGACGGTATCTAAATAGAAGGTCTTCGGATCAGCGCATGTCCCGCTTTCTGTCGCGGCCGAACAGCGGATGCGAATGCGCTTGGACTTGTCCGTGCCTTTTGAAGACATTCCTGCACCACAGGCACCGCATCTCAGAAGCCCAGCCAGCATATGCCGTGGTCGGCGTTGATGGCTTGGATGGGTGGTTGCACGCGCCTTCTTGCGTGCTTGTGCTGCGTCGAACAGGTCGGACGAGACAATGGCGAGGTCCGGTACTACGACTACTCGCCATTCGCCCTTGGGATTTGGACGCGAGACACGTTTCCCCGTATCAGGATCCTTGATCATTCTGACCCTGTTCCAGATCAGTCGGCCAGCATAAAGCTCATTGTTAAGCAGCCCCGTCCCCCTTTGCACATTTCCATTGATGGTAGAGGCATTCCAGGCTCTACCGCGAGGCGGCGGTATGCGGTCTCTGTTTAGATCGTGAGCGATATCGCGCGGGGTTTGCCCTTCGACATACTCTCGAAAGACACGACGCACGATGTTGGCTTCATCCTCTTCGATCATCCGCTTCCCGGGGTCGCCCAGCACGTACGAATAGCCATATGTCAATCCGC
Source organism: Mesorhizobium sp. BH1-1-5 (assembly GCF_020165615.1). NCBI lineage: Bacteria > Pseudomonadati > Pseudomonadota > Alphaproteobacteria > Hyphomicrobiales > Phyllobacteriaceae > Mesorhizobium > Mesorhizobium sp. BH1-1-5. The sequence continues at coordinate 29,383 of NZ_JAIUIM010000031.1, read as the reverse complement.
CGGCATGAAGCCCTTTGTTGACTCGGCCGGCTTGGCCCCTACGGACTTTGTGAGCGATGTCCTCTCGATACAACTGGCCAACGAGACCGCGCAGGCCGACCAAGACCGTGTTCACCACGCCTTCGTGAACGGCACGAACTTCGATACCGAGAAATGAAAGGCGCTTGTGAATGCCCGCAAGGTCTTCCATGTCGCGCGAGAGTCGATCAAGTGCCTCTACGACGAGCACGTCGAATTCGTGCTCACGCGCTTTGTCCATGAGGTAAAGTAAACCGTCACGGCCCAGGACGGAGCCACCGGAGCGTGCTCGGTCGTCAAACGTTGCGACAACGTTCAACCCCTCACGGTCTGCGTATGCACGGCATAAGGCGAGTTGATCGTCGATCGATCGCTCATTCTGGAGGTCGGTTGAGAAGCGTGCGTAGATCGCTGTCCGATTCATGGTGAGTCTTCTCGGCTTGTTCACGCGCATGGTCTTCGCGGGCCGCTTGGCGAGCGAGAGCGCTTGCAAGACGCAGAATCGCCCGGTCGGGTGGCTCTTGCAAGACCCGCTTTCGGGACTTCACAACCATTGCAGGAACAGCTTGCGACGGGGCAAAAATAGCGGGGGAGATAATAGCCCGAACGATGGCAGTCGGCAGCATGGCTGCCGACCATCAAGAATGCCAAGAAAACGTAGCTCCTCCATGCCTCGCAAGATGCGCTCATGCGCAAGACGAGGGAATTCGCCATAATGGGCGGTCGCAGAAAGGGATAGTAAGGCGTGCTATTGGGACAAACTTCGCCCTGATCCGATACTCCGATTCAAACCTGTCGTAACGAAAAACCCCTGTTAGCACTGAGCCGCATTGGTTGAACAAACATGGTGGACCGAAGCACTTCTATCGTGAGCTGATGCCAACGACAGGCGCTCCCCTCAAGACCAGATCAGAGGCCTGCTTTTCCAGACGGACCAGATCGGCCGCTATTTCCTGATAAAGTCTACAGTCCGCCTGGACGACGGTTCGCTCAGGCCGCTCAAGCGGCAGGCTTCCGGCAATTTCCTTCAAGTCGGCAAGGACCGAAGCAATATGCGGCCAGGGAAAGTCTGTTGGATCATCGATATCGCGATCTGCGCCAGCGATGATTTCGAGCTTGGCGACGACACCGAGAAGCGACCGCGCCCGTATTTGGGGTAGCTTGTCCTGAAGCTTCAAAGCCACAATGGAGGACTCGACCTCCGCTTGGCAGGCGATCGAGTAAGCCACCTGCTTGTCATTAGCTTCCGAGCCTCTAGCGTCGAGATACCGCCTCTCCAGACGCTGTTGAAGACGGCAAAGGACCTGAGAAACATGCTGCGCCCGCAACCAATCTCGGAGCAATAGAATCGGGGGGTCTGCATCCGGCAACCGGTTCGACGCCGTATCCCTGCCATTCGTGACGAAAGGCATAGTCGTGCTATGGTCGGAATCAGCCATGATCCGAGCTCCGCAAAGCGTGGGCGTGGTTAGACTGTTAGAAGCGGGGGACCACTTCCAACGGCCGTTTCCTAAAACAAGCATATTTGCACTTTTTGTGCAACAGGGCATTTGAACAATGAAGGTAAGTGCGGCCCAAATTCGCGCGGCCCGTGGGCTTCTCGACATTTCTCAACAGGAACTGTCGGATCTATCCAAGGTAAGCTTGAGGACGATCGTGCAGTTCGAACGTGGTTCGAAACCCGCATCTGAATCCATCCTGCAAGCGCTGAAGCTATCGCTCGAAGCAGCCGGAATAGAATTCATTCCAGAGAATGGCGGTGGGCCTGGTGTGCGCTTGTCACGCGGTACCGCGAACACATAGACGAGGGCAGTATCTACAGGCGGCTCTAGGGGTTATCTGTTTCCCAATTAATGTTAGCAATGCGCCCAGTGGTAGCCACTCCCCCGGTTTCGTTAATTCACCGAAAGCGGACACCGCGAGTGCAGGTAACAGGCAGCGCTGCGCGAAAGACGGCCATTGAAACAAGCGGCGTCCAGGACCGCAGTGGGGTCTCGGCCCCGAAGCCAAAACCCAATAGCGCCTACTAACAATCCAGCCGATTTCGAAGAAAGAGCCGATGCTACGCACCTCCAGTCTCCACTAGGGAAGCGGTCGACGCGGCCAACTAGTGCGCCGTCAACTTTTCCTGCGCTGCGAGGAAGCCAAATATACTTGCATAAAGGGCCTCTCCATACCTGCACTCGATCAGAGCATCCGACACAGCACGATCAGAAGACCGGTGGACTTTTAATGATCGTCAACGTTATCCAGATGACGATCTCCGATCATCCAGCTATGCGCCGGCGGCAGCACGTGAGCGCCTTCAAGAATCCTCGAGGAAAAACTGCTTGCGGAGAGCCCGGTGGCGGGTGACCAGGGTCACAACGTCGCGTTGTCTGGTCGTTCCTGTCTTGGCGAAGATCGCCTTGAGATGCGTCTGGATGGTCGAGCGCGACACCCCGACCCGCTCGGCGATCTCCGACAAGGTCCCTCCCCGCTCGAACTCCAGGATCAGGCTGACTTCCGCCTTGGTTAGTCCGAAATGTAGGCGCAACTCCCCGATGAGCGCTGACCGGTCTTCGGGAGCGTGGGGGCGGACGATCACCATGGCGACGGTTCTCGGCGCAAAGATCGACAGCAGTCCGGCCGGCAAGGCGTTCGTCTGGTCGATGGCCATTGGCACGCAGGTGACGGTGTAGCTGCCCGATCGGGCGTTGACGATCAGATCGTTCGGCCTGGCGCGATCTTGCAATATGGCGCAACTGTCGCGGACAAGCCGGGCGAAGGCCGCGCTCGCCTCGACGTTCCTCATCTCGACGATGTCCCTCGCCTTGACCCGCAAGACCCTGGCATCGGCCAGAAGCTTGTTCGCCGGCGCGTTAGATGCCAGCAGGCGGCAATCCGGATCGAGGACTATTGCCGGGTCGACGAGTTGGTCGATCAATCCACGTCCCCCCGACAGATGAAAAGTCGGGTTGGTGAGGCGGTTTACCTCGAGCGCCGATCGAAGGGCGGGCACAAGGGTTTGCAACAGGGCCTTTCCCCGAGCGTGCATCTGTTGGTGATGCCGAAAATCATGATGCACGGCCAACAGCGCGTATCGCTCCTTGTGAGCGGCAAATTTTAAGGCGGTCGCCGCATCGCATTCACGCTCGTGGTCCACAAAGTCCGTGAAAAATTCCGTCTGCCACAGCAATTTTTCCGGGTACAAATCTGACGAGCTTTTGAACGAAGACATGTGCATCTCGTTCGCACCCTTGGTCCAGGGATTAACCTTCCAATAGTAGTCGCCGTAGGCCTGTATGGTCTTATTATTGAAGCCGGAATGGACAACCTGGTGAACGGCTGTGCTTTCCTCCTCCACCACTTGAAACAGGATCTTCGATCCTGGAATAAAGTCCTGCACCGCCTGGGCGACGTCACTCCAGCGGTTTACGTCACAAGCCGCGGTATTGATGACCGCGGCGAGGTCCGCGATCTCAGACGACAAACGCTTTTCACGCGACGCCATGATCGCTCGCATATTGCCTATCGGGAGATTCCATGGACAGCGCCCTCCGCACGGTTCGATTTAGCGCGGCATGACCAGAACTTTCACTCCACAAACCCCTTCACCCCCGATCCAACCCAACTCCGCGATGCAACCCTTGCACGAACGCAGATCGGTTGCCAGTGGCTCTCTGACCAGTGGGCTTGCCTCCCTCGTTTGGGGGATGCAGGCAAACTCGGCTCCCCTAGCATCGCAATGTCGATCTTGTTGACACGTTGCCGGGGCGGCACATGGGGGGCCCATGCTTTATATGTTTCATTCTCGTTTCCGCAACGTTCGTCCGACGCGGAAGTGCGCCAGGCACCTGCTGACGGCAAGCGCGTTAGTGCTCTCCGGTTGTGCTGTTTCCGGAACCCAGGTCCTGGCGCCCTATCAATTGGCGGATGGCACAAGATTCCAGGACGTGGTGACGATCGGCGCCGACAGAACGGGCACGGCGCCGGTGGTAACCCATGTCAAGACGTTCAGGGTTGGTGAAAAAGGCGGAGCCGCCCTCGTCACCGACGGCATCGGCTCGGGTTCCGGTCTCGGCGCGGTGATCACCGGCGCGGCCGTCGCAGGCGTCACAGGCGGCGTCACCGGCGGCCTCATCGCCAACGCCGTGCGCCACCATTCCAATTCCTCGTCCCCCGCCATTTCTTGCTCGGATCCCGCCAATGCTCAGACGCCGACATGTCTATGCCTGGCAAATCCCAGGCTTCCCGGTTGTGAAAATGCGCTTCAATAGTCGGCGAAGAAAGCGGATCCGTCGGCATCACTGCGTATGGCGTATGGTGATTTCCAGCCATACGCGGGCAAATTTGGACTGATCGAAAGCGGATCGGGTGGCGAATCAGATGCAACAATCTTCTGGGTCAAAGGCCCTCTTGTTGGGTGCTGGTCTTGCATGTGGCCTTCTATCGATTCTCGGCTTGGGGGGCTGCCACGCTCAACCCCAGTCCTCCATCTGGGTCCGACAGTGCGACGGCACGGTAGCCGACGTCAGTTGCATTAGCATTAGAGGCACCGGTTCAGACCATATAGAGCACGGCGGCGGGGCGGGGAATGGAGCCGCGAATGGGAATGCAAACGGGACCGGCAATGGAACCGGGAACGGCACCGGCAATGGAACCGGGAGCGGCACCGGCAATGGAACCGGGAACGGCACCGGCAATGGAGGCGGGAACGACACGGGAATCGGGAATGGCTGATCCCGAATCCTGATAGATCATGACAGATCGATTCGCTTCACGAAGGTCCGATTGTGCAACGCTCACATGGGTCTTAGGTATTTTCGGGATTCTCACGGCTTGGGAGATTGCCCGTCACCTAGTTCTAAACGATGTCGATACAGTTCTGCTAGTTCTACTTTTGCCCGCAATGACGATGGCTTTGTACGAACTCTCGGCCCTGAAGGTGCATCGACGCCCATCGACGGGGCTAGATTTCTCGCTTCCCTTAAACGGCTGGAACATCGGTCGATGTACCTTTAAGCTTTTGGCCCACTGGTGTTGCTGGTCTGCAATAGCGCTCTACTACTGGTGTTCCAAGGAAAATCAGGAGATGGCGCGGGCAGATGTAGTGTTCGCAGCCATACTTCGGCTTCTGCCAATTCTGGTGATATTGAGCCCAATCTATATTATCCTGACGGATCGCTATCAGACGACCCCCCTGGACGAAGCATGGCAATTTGGCCGCTGGATAACAAAGCGTCCGGGGGCGAGCCTGACGGAAGGGGCGAAGCAGTTTGCCCTGAGCTACGCCCTGCGAGCTTTCTTCTTGCCGTGGGCACTGGCCGCCATTCCCGGCCTCATGCATGCCTCCGAGATGTCCTTGTTGGATGTGGTCCACTTAACGCCGCGATCGATCCTCGCGTATCTGATTGCGAAAGCGTTAGTTGTTGAAACCATATTCGTGGCCATAGGGTATTCGCTGGCCCTGCGAGTTCTCGATACCCATTATAAAGCGACGTTTTCTCACGTAGGCGCTTGGATCGTGACTCTCATTTGCTACTATCCGTTCAGTAATTCGGCGATTACGTGGTTTAATCACTACGAGCCTGCCAAAGACTGGACATCATTGATTCCGAAAGGAAGCGCGCTGGACTTTATGTGGTGCGTGCTCATTGCATCGGCGCTTGGAACGAACCTCGTCGCCAACATATCGTTTGGCCTGCGGTTCTCGAATCTCTCGAGGCGGGGCCTGAACACAGCTGGGCTGTACCGATATTTTGCTCATCCATCGTATTTTGCCAAAGTCATCAATTGGTGGCTTATCTATCTGCCGTTCGTGCCATCGAACGGCGTGGCGGAAGCTGTCCGCTCTCTGATCCTAATGTGCGCGATAACGCTCATTTATTACCTCCGCGGCCGGGCAGAGCAGAATGAACTTTCGGACGATCCGCAATACCTTGAACACTTAGCGCGGATACGCGCTACGGGAGCATGGGCCCAGATCAAGAACTTGACGCGCTTTGCGTCCCGTCGATCGACCATAAGCTGGGAGGAGCGAGCATAGTCGGCACTCTCAGAAGTCCCGGCTTTTGTTATGGCGATACGATGCCGATGTTTTCCTTCAGCATGTCTGAGGACCTCTATCCCCACACCGTGCTCCGGCAGCAGGCTTGATTCCTCGGCCTTCGAACCTGTGAACCTGAGCTACGGCTACTCCGTTGCCTGTTTCAACGGCAGACGGGCGGACAGAATGGCTTGCCGCGCCATAAGCTTAGAGAATGAAATCACACTCGGAATCTATTGCATTGGGGGCAGGGTTCCTATGCCGATGTCGCTAGTCGCTATTGTTCCGCCCCGGTCTGGGGCACCAGCAGACAGGGTCAGCAATCCATCGATTAACATCGGATTCGCGCCAGCCCGCCCCGTTTAAGCTGATCTTGATCTGGGCCGGGAATGTGCCTTCGGCGATCTTGCGATAGATGGTCGAGCGAGACAGGCCGGTCCGGGCAAGGACGGTTTGGAGGCGTATGATACGATCCGGCTCGGACATAGCTTGCCTGCACCTCACTGGTTCCTGCTGGTCTCTGCGGGGACATACAGGACGAACCCATGCCGGAGGCAATCAGGTTTGTCGCCTCAGCCGACCGCGGAGTGGAAACGGCGGCAAATCGGCAGGTCTTAGATCCCAATGCCCCGCCCCTTACCGATACCGTGGCTGAAGGCGAGTTCCGCGCCCAGACGACGACCCGACTCCACGTTGATGCCAAGCTCGCGCTTGCGGTTCGCAAGCAGGGATTCAAGCTGCGGATCGCGTTCAAGGCTCTTGGCCATGTCGGACATAGCGGAGCGCGTTGACTTGTAGCCCGACATGTCGCCGGCCTGGTATTGGCCCTGGCTCGTTCGATCGAGCTTTTGCCAGCGTTCCACGAAACGGTCTGCGCGGCGGCTCGGATCGGTGTCCAGACCGGTGCGGATTTCTGTTTCAAGAACGATGCGATTGACGCGGCCGGCCCCCGCCTCAGGAATCAGCTCAGGATTTTTCACATAAGCCGCTTCGGCATCGCGCCAGCCGTGGGGCCGAACCTTCTCGAAAGCGTTACGGGCATCCCTCAACTCGCGCATCTGCTCGGGACTTCCCTGCCCATCCGCATTTCCAGTGCTGAGGATCGCATCGATTATACGCGCGTGACGGACGAGCGCTTTCGTGCGAGCGCTGCGCAGCGCCGCTTCCGGGTCAACCTGCACATCTGTTTCGGGCTGCGCTCCCCTGGCGGGAGCGTCTGGCCGAGGCGCAGCGCCGACATCACCGATTTTCGCTCCAACATCTTCCTCTCCCGGTCCGCGCCCGAGATCCTGGCCTGGCTCGGCGTCTCCGGGCGAGCGCAATCCGTCCAGCAACTCGCCGATCCTGTCGCGCAGCTTCTCCGGAACGATGCGGCGCACGATCTCGACCACACGCTCGCGGAAGGTGATCCCACGCCGCTCTGCAAAGCTCTGCGCCGGATTGGCCTGCTCGTAATCCGACGCCATGTCCTTGGCACGGTCGCGTGACAGCGTGCGGACGAGCCGGTCGCGTGTCGCGAAGTCGTCGCTGCCGTAGTGCAGGTCCATCCTGTCGCGATGACGCGACAGGGAGACGTAGCTGCCGTGCGCATCCATGCCCGGCGTTGCCAGGATATGGGTCCGGTCAAGGGTCATGCCCTGGGCCTTGTGAATGGTTGCGGCATAGCCGTGGTCGATGTGGGTATAGTCTTTCAGGTCAAAGCGCACAGACCTGCCGTCGTCGGTTCGAACCGTCATCCTTTGCGTGCTGACCTCCTCGATCACACCGAGCGTGCCGTTCTTGACGCCGAGCCCGCGCTCGTTGCGCAGGAACATGACGCGGTCGCCCCTCGCGAAGTTCCTTGCGCCGCGTTCCACATCCACGTGAACATCGTCAGCGAGATCTCCAGCAGCGCGCATACGCCCGCGTGCCGCCTGGTTCAGCGCGCGCACCTCGTCGTTCGTGTGACTGAGGATGATCCGGCTTGCGTCAGGCTCCGCCTGCCTGTCGCGATCCCAGCGCTCGACAAGATCGCTGCGCGCCTGGTCGCGCGTCGCGGCTTGATGCACCATCCCTCTATCGTCATAGGCGCCGATCGCGGCGCCGATGCTGCCGGTCGCCAGATCGCGGGTTGCCTCGCGCTGCCAGTCGTCGCGCTGCCGGCGGACCTGGCCGATCTCGACGCCGCCGTGGCGTTCGTGGATCGAACGGAATGCAGCACCCGCCTCGATCGCCTGCAACTGCTGCGGATCACCGACCAACACGACCTTTGCGCCAGCGTCCGCGGCATGGGAGAGCACGCGCTCCAACTGGCGCGTGCCGACCATGCCTGCCTCGTCGATCACCAGGACATCGCGGGCGCTGAGCAGATCGCGGCCCTGTCCCCAACCGTGTTCCATGCTGGCGATGGTTCGAGACGAGATGCCGGAACCGCTTTCGAGATTCTCGGCCGCAATGCCGGAGAGTGCAGTGCCTCGAACCTCATAGCCCGCCGCTGCCCATGCCTGTCGCGCCACTCCGAGCATCGCGCTCTTGCCGGTGCCGGCAAACCCGACAACGACACCAAGACCGCGGCCATCCGTGATGTGATCGAATGCATCGGTCTGCTCGCCTGAGAGAACAAGGCCATGACGATTGGCATCCGCCAAAGCAGTCGCACGATCCCGGTCACTCACCGCATGACGTTCCTCCCCGGCCATGCGTTCTGCCACACCATGCAGGCGCTGTTCCGTCTCTATCATCTGCCGCGTGGTGAAGCGGTCTTCGCTGCGTCCGTCCTTGCCGAGTTCGACAAGGTCGGGCGCTCCGCTAATGGCTCCCATCACCGCGTCGAACTGTTCCATTCCATCGCTATGGCGATGCGCGAACTTCGCAATGTCCTTTCGGGTAAAGGTCGATTGCTGATGGGTGATGGCGTCGAGCGCCACGGATGGATCCGCAACGATCCGAGTGCCATTGCCACGCGCGATCTCGCGATGCAGTTCGGCGCGATCTGCTTCGATGTCGGCAGCGTCAAGTCCGCTGCCCTCAATGCGTTGGGCCGGAGCACCAATCTGGGTTTGCGGCTCCAAGGCAATGCCCTGCGCTTCCAGACTGCGATGATCGATGCGGGCGTCGATATCGAGTTCGGCAAGGCGTTCATTGGCAAGCTCGGCCCATCGTTCGCGCCAGCGCTCGACCATCTCGGTAGCGTTCCAGTCGCGCACCTTTGCGCCAAAACCGTTCTCGTCCACGGACCGCATGGTGAGCATGACATGGGCATGCGGTTTTGCGCTGCCATCCTCCGCCCTGTCCCAATGCACGTTGAGATCGGCGACCATGCCTCCGCTGACGAATTCAGTCTGAACGAAGTCGCGGGCCAGCTCGATGCCTTGCGCCTGGGTCAATTCATGCGGGAGGGCAAACTCCACCTCGCGGGCAAGCTGCGCATCCTTCCTCACCTCGAAGGCCTCGGCGTCGTTCCACAGCCGTTCGCGGTCGTTCCAGGCTTTGGGCGCATTCTGCGGCAGCATGACCTCGGAATGGACGACGCCGCGCTTGGCGGAGAAATCATGCGTGCGTTCGATCCGCTCATCGCGCAGCCGCGAAGCCGAGCGGTAGGCGGCCGATGCCACGGCACTGCTCCCTGCCTTGCGGCCAATGACTTTGACGTGAAGATGATAGATCGCCATCGCGACCAAATTATTTGCACGTCAAAGCGCACGTCGGCACGACGTATAAGCGCGCCCTCCCTCGAAAAAATCTCGGGATGGACCAGCCCGTCCCGGACTGTCTCGGCAACCCTGAAGCCTTCCGGCGGACGCTCCCCTATCATTCTCCGATCGACAATCGACGGAGGCTGTCATGCGTAAACCACGGGACTTCGACGCCGAACTGAAGGCGCTGGAAGAAAAGGCGCGAGAGCTCAAGACGCGAAAGGTGCAGCAGCTTGGCGAACTGGTGATCGCCACTGGCGCCGATCAACTCAGCACCGACGAACTGGCCGGCGCGTTGGTCGCAATCGCCGAAACGAAAGACACCGGAAAGCGTGAGGCATGGGCCAAGCGTGGGGTGATGTTTTTCGAAAGCAGGTCCCGGCGAGTTGCTCCTGCATCTCAGCGCAACCCTCGTAGCGCTCCGGCACAACCGGGCAGCACTCAATCGCCGGCAAGCGGCACAGGCTCGCAATGACATGCGCACCTGGCAGGTCGAGCGCCGCAAGCGCACCCGACATCTGATTGAACTCGGCGGTCTCGTCGTCAAGGCAGGCATCGTTGATCTGACCAATGACGATCGCGCAATCATCTACGGAGCGCTGCTCTGGATCGCCGCAAAGCTTCAGAGCCCTGAAGGCAAGCATTCGCGCGATTCATGGGCTGCGAGGGGAAAGCAGGCGTTCAATGCGGAACGGCATGAGGAGAAAAACGGCCAGTGAACATGCCGGTGGTCGGCGAGTGGCGGTCGGCACGAAGCCCGAACAGCCCGATACGCCAGCGCCGACGCCGCAGGCAAGCGTTTGCGCAGGAAGCTCTCCCGATCTTGGTCGGCGCGCATGATGTGGACGATGCCCAGCGCAGCTTGATGCCGATCCTCGGCAGACGCGGACTTTTTTATTCGCCATCCCCGCCCAACGTGCTTCGGACCGAAAACCCGCCCGAACTGTGGAGATTGAGAAGGGGATCAACACATTACGAGGCACCGTTCCACGCTTTGCGTCGTCTCAAGATCCACGGAAAGTCCTAGTTCAATGCCTATCAGAACCGCAAATTAAGATCGACGTTGGCGCCTTTATCCACCGTGCGACCGCCGAACTGCGCGGAATAGGACAAGCCGAGCGTTGCGTTGGCCGACATCTCCATGTCGACGCCTGCTTCGATCACCGCTACGTCTCTGGCGATCGGCACGCCCGCGATGGTGAACGCGTCGCCGGCGGTGAAGGCCACGGTCGACAGCGGCGTGGTGTCGCCAAAGGCATGACGCCAGCCGAGCATCCCGCGCGCGGTGGCGTTGACGTTGCCCAGCGCGAAGTCGGTCGAGCCGCGCAGGCCGAGCGTGGTGAAGGTGGCGTCGGTGGTCGAACCCGCGCTGGTCAGCGCCGCCGGGCCACCGGCCTCGGTGAAGTCGTCGCTGTGCACGCTCACATAAGCGAGGTTGGCGAACGGCTCGAACCTTGAGCCGCCGGCATCGACGTTGTAGGCAAGTTCGCCGAAGATCTGCGCGGTGCCGGCGTCGTAGTCGGCCGAGAGTTGATCGGCAAAACCGTTGAAGCCGACCGAGCGTTTTGTCGATAGGCTGCTCCAGCTATAGGCCGCGCCGGTGCGGAAGGCGATAGCATCCCAATTGGTGCCGCCGTATAGGCCGAGGTGATAGCTGTCGGCTTTGCCGGAGGAATTGCGATCCTCGGCCTCAAAGGAGGAATGGCTATAACCGCCGAGCAAACCGACACGCCAGCCGCCCACCAGTGTGTCGGCGCCGGCTAGCAGGCCGCCGGTGGAGCGGTCGAGGGCGGCGGCATTGCCGTCGCCATCGGTCTTGCCCCAGGAGCCAAAGGCCTGGCCCCAGACGGCGAACCGGTCAGTGTCGGCGGCAGCCATTTCGGGACCGCTTCCGCCATAGGTCGTCACAGGCAGCGCGGTGGAGCCGGCGGCGCCGAAAGCGGCACGAATGCGGCTGTTCGCGGCGTCGCGGACAAAGCGGCTGTCCTCAACCAACATGCCTTTGGAGGATGCGACGATCTCACCCGACAACTGGTCGAAGGCATCGCGGGCGGCCGCCACCGTCGGCAGCACCACGATAGCGTCATGGATGGGGTTGCCACTGCCCACGCTTTCAGCGCCATTGCCTGCGGCGATCTGATTGAGCGTCTGACCCGCATCGGCGAAATCGCGGACCTTCGTCACATCGAGATAGGCGTTATTGGCGTCGTAGCCGTCCGTCATCGACAGGAACGCGGTGTTGGTGATGCCAGTGATCGAGGCGAACTCCGTGCCGCCGAGGCCGCCATCGGCGGTCAGCACCTTGAATTGCCCAACACGGGGGCCGTTGACGCTAATCGCCAGCGTGGCCCCGCTCAGATCGGCCACGCCGGTCACCCTGGCGAACGACGACGTCACGGGATCGACGAACACCTGGTAAGTGCCGCCGTTAAAGTTGAGATTGCCAGAAACCGTAACGAAGCCTCCCGGCACGCCCGACCCCGGCGCGAACACCCCGCCGTTAATGAGAGTGTCGCCGACCGCGCCGGTTCCCTTCAGTGACCCGCCTTCATTGACTGTAATCAGCGACAATGATCCGAGTGAGCCATTTACGATCAGAGTGCCGCCATTGACATTCGTCGCGCCGGTGAAGCCCGAGCTGTCGGCGGTTAGGATGGTGGTGCCGCTGTAATGGTCAAGGCTGTGCGTGCCGGCACCAGTGCTGGCTAGGGCCGCGGAGAATTCGTAGGAGGTGCCGGTATGGTTGAAGACCAAACTGCCGACGCCGTCGCCAAAATTCAACAGCGCGGCATCCAGCGTTCCCGGTGCTGCGGCCGGATTGCCCGCCGCTGCCCCGATCAAAAGCGTGCCGGTGCTGGTAGCTTGGTCAGCTATCGAGACCGCGCCCGCGCCGCTGGTGCCCACGCGAACCATTCCGCCATCGGAGATAGCGAGGACGCCGGTGCCGCCTTCACCGACATGGAGCTCGAGAGAATTATCCCACAGCGCGCCGGCCCCCGAGACCGTTCCCGCACCATTGCCGCCACTGTTGGTGCCGATATAGCCAGACTTGTTCTTGACGGTGCCGCCCGCGCCGACATTGAGCGCGGCGGCTCCGGAAACACCAACAATGAGAATGTTGGAATTCTGCCACAGCGCACCTGCTCCCGCGACCGTCACGGTTCCATTGCCGGTGCCTGCCTGACCGATATTACCAAACGTACTCTTGACGGTGCCGCCCGCCCCGATAGTGAGGGCGCCAGTGCCGACATAGCCGACACGAAGACCCGTGGAAATGTCCCACAGCGCGCCTGTCCCCGCGACCGTCGCGAGCCCATTGCCGGTACTGCTGGTGCCGATATAGCCATCCCCGCTCTTGACCGTGCCGCCGGCCCCGACACCAAGCGCGCCGGTGCCGTTATTACCGACATTGAGATCGAGAGAACTCTCCCATAATGCGCCTGTCCCGGCGACCGTCACAGTGCCGTTACCGGTGCTACCGGTACCGATAAAGCCGTACGTATTCTTGACCGTGCCACCTGCATCGACGTTGAGCGCGCCGGTTCCGGAAAAGCCGACATTGAGAGCGTGGTAATTCTCCCAAAGCGCGCCCACACCCGCGACGGTCGCGGTGCCAGTGCCGGTGCTGCTGGAGCCGATATAGCCATAGCGGTTCGTGACCGTGGCGCCCGCCTCGACATTCAGCGCCCCGATGCCGTCATGTCCCACGTGAAGATCGTAGGAATTTTCCCAAAGCGCGCCAACGCCTGAGACCGTTGCCGTGCCATTGCCGGTGGAGCCCCAGCCGATGTAGCCATAAGTATTCGTGACGGTACCGCCCGCCGCGACATCGAGCGTGCCGATGCCATGATTGCCGACACTGAGTTCCTGGGAATTCTGCCACAGCGCCCCAGCCCCTGAGATCATTGCGGTACCATGGCCGGTGGTGCCCCAGCCAATATAGCCATAAGAATTCTTGACCGTGCCATCCGCCTCCACATTGAGCGTGCCGGTTCCGGAAATACCTACACTGAGTTCCTGGGAATTCTCCCACAGGGCACCCGCGCCCGACACCGTTACCGTACCATTGCCGGTGCCGCTGCTGCCGATATTGCCGAACCCGTTCGTGACCGTGCCGCCCGCCGCAACGGTGAGACCGCCGACGCCGTGCGTTCCAACGTAGAGATCACCTGCGAAGTGCAGATCAGGCGGAGCCGTCACAGTCGTACCGTCGATGATCATCTGGGCGATGGCGGATGTTGGCGCGAGCGCCGCCGCGACCGCCAGCACCAAACACCAGCCGTGACATCGCCCATAGACGCTTGGCCAGCGGACCATCCATGCGTCTGCAGGGTGGAGGATGGAGCCGTACCGCTCGCGCATAGTCTCGTCGGCCATTTGATGCGATCTCCGATTGAGAAAAGAACCTGGCTTGCAGGAATGCGTCTGAGCCGGCCCGCTATGGCTTGACCTTCCCAGGCTCAACGACGAGTGACGGTGCCTTGGGTGGAGGACCGGAACCGGCGGGCTTGACCGGAACGGCAGCGGGCGTCTCAGGGGCTTGCGGGCCGCCCGGTGTGAGGTTGACCGAGACGCCGTAGATTTTCCATTGCCGGTTGACCGGCTCAAACAGCAGCTCGAAATTTACCTTTAGCGGAGCTGACGGGAAGAAGCCCGCCATGTGCAGCATGCCGTTTGGTTCGATCTGCGGCAGCAGAGTCAGTTGCGGCTCAAGCACGGCAACCGCGCTGAAGTCGAGACCCTGGTTGCGCTGGCTGGCGAAGATATCACCAAGGCTGGCGGCGCTGTTTGCCTGGAAGTTCGGCGAGCCGAGATCGCGCAGCACGGTATAATTGCCGGTCTTGTTCGCCTGGTCCAAGGCCAGCAACGCACTCCTTGTCAGAATCAGCACACCGTTGCGATCGATGTCGGCGGCCTGAGCCGCCTTCTGACCGACGCGCTTTTCCTTGGTCTGCGCGTGGGCGGGGAAAGGCGGCCCAGCGATCGTCGCGAGTGCCAGAATGGCGCCGGCAACGATCGCCCCCCGCCCAAGACAGCTTGGCCGCACGCCGGTCCGCCATATGTGTGCGATCGGCACTCTCGAAGCCAAGGTCAGTTGAGGGTCCAGGACGCGCCGAGGCTGACACCGACATCGCCATGGTTCGTGGTTGCCGAGATCGCGCCGTTGAGGCGGAAGTCGAGGCTCGGGTTGTAGCCCAGTCCAAGCGCCAGGCCCGACTGCCCCTTGAAGTTGCCGAATCCGCCGGCAAGTGACAGCTTGCCAGGACGATCGTCATAGCGCAGTCCCGCTGTCGCCAGCGCCAGGGCTATTCCGGCCCGCGCCTCGGTGCGGTTCTCGCTGATCTGGCCGCCGAGATCCTGGAAGCTGGATTCCAACGCGCCGACCCGTCCATCGAGCTGCGCGATGTTGGTGGTGTTGGTGGTGACCCGCGTGTCGAGACCGGAAATCTGGGCGGTATTTACAGCGACAGCATCGGTGTTGCTGGTGATCCGCGTCTCGTGGTCGGCAAGCTCGGTCGTGTTGTTGGTGATGCGCGTCTCGTGATCGGCGAGTTCGGTGGTATTGGCGGTGATCTGTGTTGTGTGGCTGTTCACTGTGGTGTTCAGAGTGGTGATGTCGGTGCTGTTTTGGGCAACCTGGGCCGGCAGGGCCTCAAGCGTCGCGGTATCGAACGTCGAGACTGCGAGGTTGCCGCTGCCATCCGTCGTCATCAGATAGGTCTGGCCGCCTTGGGCATCTTTGCTCGCCTGCGAATTGACGCCTGCCAGCGTATAAGTGTTTCCGCCGGTGCCGATCGCGACCTGGTTGTCGCGTGTTGTCGATGCGCCTTGTCCGATCGCGGTCGAAGCGAGGAAATTGGCGGTTGCCCCAGCGCCCAGCGCGGTGGCGTTCAAGGCATTGGCGGTTGAGTTGTGACCCAATGCAGTAGCTTCGTTCTGCCCATCAGCCGCTACGCCCGCCTCGGCGCCCATGCCGATGGCCGTGCTGCCGCTGCTCAGAAAGCCGGTATCAAGCCCCGCTTTTGAATAGGCCCCGAAGGCAGTGCCCTGCGCCCCTGCCTCCGCATTATAACCCACGGCCGAGCCTTCGAGCTCTCCCACATACGCGCGCGGACCGACGGCTGTGGCGAAGGCAGCCGATGTCTGTGCCTGTCCTATATCGATACTGGTATCATTGCCGCAGGCGAGGCTGTTGGAATGGCCAGTGTCGTGGCCGCCAGCGCACTCACCTGCTGACGCGTTCCCCAGGGCGAGTGTCCCGAGGGCAAGCCCTATCGAACCGATCAAAGCCACGGTTGAGACCCGATGGCCTCGGTCAGGTTGCAGCGTTCCGGCCGCTACGCCCACAATGCCCGCCAACGCTCGAATGTCCATGATAGCCCCACCCGACTCCAAGTCCTCGTTGAGACCGGAAGAGCCGGTCCGAGGACATCAATGGCGGGAGCTTTGCCGGGCGACTGCTGCTTTGCCTACCTGTCATATGGCAGGGGTGTGGCCATTTTTTCCACCTGTGGCGCCGCAGCCTCGGGCTGACTTTCATCTTTGGCGACTGAGCGGCGTGGCACTTTTGAGCAGCGCAACGAGCTGGCTCTGCTGGCTTGTGCCGGTCTTGCGAAAGATTTGCTCCAGATAGTAGCGAGCGGTCGTGGGTTGAATGCCGCAGACCAGCGCTGTCTGCTTCAATGACTTGCCGGAGGTGAGCGTCGCGGCAAGCCGGGCCTCCGCCGGAGTCAGGTCGAACAGGCCGTTCAGCACACTCGGCGACGGCACCATGTTGCTGGCACTAACCGCTGTCGCGGCTACCAGGATGTCACCACCTGAAAAGATGTCGTGTGCCGCCCGCCGCAGTGGTACAAGGTGAATGACCAGCCCCGGGTCTTCCTCCTTCGCTGGGATGGGGATCGAGCGCACGATCTGGCTGAGCTTATTGTGCGTAATTGCTTCCTGAAAAAGCGCATTGGCGACTGTGTTGGTGAGTGCCATGCCGCCATGAGCGGTAGCGAGGAACACCGACCCCATGTCTTCCAATAGGGTATTGGTCGTCAAGGTCCGCCCTGAAGCGGTCAGCACCGCCGCAGGCAACCCGATAGCATCGAGCGCCGAAACGGTCGCCTTGGCTTGTTCCATTCCCAATCGTGCCGACACCAAGCCAGCACGCGCAAAATGCGGACGAAGCAGGTTGAGCCGGTCTACCGACGCCTGATCTGGAATGCCTTGGTCGGTCCATCGCTGGAAGACGAAGGTGACCAGCTCGCCGCTCGGCATGGGGACCGCCGAACAGAGGTGAGAGCCAATTCCCGCCGCCCGCAGCCGCATCCGCACCGTGTCCTGTTCGATTTCCTCCTCGCTCATGTAAGCTTCTACATGGACAAAGCTCGCCGGGTTCATGTCATACATCCGCACGACGCCAGGAGACATCTTCCAGTTGTGGCCGACCAAAAATTCTTCGAATAGCGGCCGGACGTGCTCGTAAGCGGCGTTTTGGCCTAAGGAATTGTCGCTTATTCTGCCGCGTGTTGGAGAACTATCGCTGATGACGATGATAGAACCGCTTGCGGAGGCCGAAATACCGCTGGCAGCTTCGAGAACGCCGCCCCACAAATCCGGGACAAAGGCGGCCTCGTAGATCTCGTCCGTAAGATCATCGAACATCGCGCATTAACCCTTTTAAGGGAAAGTGTCAGACATGCTGGAACGCGGTCGCGCGCGTCAATCGACCCTGCTCCTAACATGCCATGCTTCAACCTGTGGTCAACCCGAAATGCCGTTAAGCCATTTTATCGGCAGGAAGACGAGGCGCGCCATGCGTCGTGCCATGTACGCTGTCCGAAGTACCAATTCGACCAACTGATTGTGGCGCATTGTGCTGGACACCTGAGCTAGTTCCGGCGTTTCAAAAACGGGTCACTCGAAGCAGCGAGTTCTAGTCCCGTCCCGATCACT
Organism: Mesorhizobium sp. BH1-1-5; assembly: GCF_020165615.1. Taxonomy (NCBI): domain Bacteria; kingdom Pseudomonadati; phylum Pseudomonadota; class Alphaproteobacteria; order Hyphomicrobiales; family Phyllobacteriaceae; genus Mesorhizobium; species Mesorhizobium sp. BH1-1-5. The sequence goes on along the minus strand of NZ_JAIUIM010000031.1, from coordinate 11,719 downwards.
TCGATTAGGTCACGTGCTGCTTCGAGAGAAATCTCGGCCGGCGCACTGGTCGCAATTGCCGAGACGAGAGACACCGCTCGGCACGAGGCATTGGCCAAGCGTGGGGCTATGTTTTTCGAGAGCCCGTCCCGGCGACCTGCTTCGCCATCTCAGCGCAATCCTCGCAGCGCTCCAGCGCAACCGGACATCTGGTCGAATGCGTGAAGGCGACTGACACTGTCGTACGACTTGGTGGCGATGAGTTTGTTATCGTGCTGTTCGACCAGCCGAACAACGTGGACCTCGCCTCCGAGACCCTGCAAAACCTCCGGGCGGCGATTTCCTGATCCCGGCCTGGAAGTTTGCTAGGAGTCGAGACGCCAGGGCCTCACGCCGCTCACGGGATTGGTGTTCGCTTTTCAATTTGTCGAACACCCGCCCGAGCAGCGCGATATCTGAGGAACTGAAGATACCGGCTTCTTCGGCCCTCTTGTAAATGGGCATAGATCCCTCCCCAAGCGGAATGCAAATTCCTAATCCAGTTAGGGACCCACGCAACAAAAAACTCACCCATCCAGCCTGACGGAATCGCGACCGTCGCCGGCGGCCTTCAATGCCTTCCCTTTAGGAAGCGCGCCTCTCGCACGAGCAACGGCCAGTCGGTGCCGATCATCTCGATCAGCTCCCGTGCTTGTTTCTCGTCTCGGTGGTCTCTTTGACCAGCCTAATCACCAAGATTTCGATCTGACCCTGTTCGGCCCTACCATCACGACCCATGCACAATTCCGTGAAGCTCCGGTCATGCCTTCCGAACTCATCTCCGAGCCCAAGGTTTCATTCCGCGATTAGGCTGTAACACAACGTGAAAAAACCCGCCGGCCGGAGCCGACGGGCGAGTTGAGGGGGTTGAAATGGCCAGGAGCCTCCTGGACAGCCCTTAAATTTCGGAACCAGTAAAAGGTTCCGGTTACGGCCCGCTTGCTTGCACCGCAGCCCGTCGACTTCGCGCTTCATGTCCTGGATGACGTCTAGGAGCGGGTTTCGCCTTCGAGGAAGTCGGCCTACCGTGGGCCGATTCACAGCTGCTAGAGCACCATTCCAGCCATTCGTACAGCATTTTGGCAAGTGATCGATTCCGATCCTTGCGGACACCAACCAGAAGCGAATTCGAACCTCGCTTTACACAAATGAAATTGCGGCGAGTCCGCGCCGGAACTCCCGTTTCATTGTGGACGGCGCGCTTCACAGGATTGCCACTCTCATGAGCGAGCAACCGCTGACGGAGAATTTCTTCCCGGCCGGTGCCGACAGGGATCCGGTTGGCCCTTCGCAAGCGGATCAATCAACTCATCAAGAGCGCGAGAGCGTCCCGCCGGACCTAGAGGCCAGAGGCGAGAGCATTTCAAAGTGCGACACTGCCCGCCACTCCACTGCGCCGCCCTCCGCACCTCTGCACCGTCGGATCGATCAACAGGTCAAGCGCGCACCAATAAGTTGAAACTAACGGCTCGAAAAACTAAAAGTTGACACGCCGGGCGAGCCGGGATAGACAAGCAGTCGTCGATATTGCTGGCTGAGCTTTGGTTATCGCGCGCTTGGCGCCGCGCCCTGAACGAACTTCCTTTCAAAATCGTCATCTACCTAATCGGCAGCGCGCTCGCGTTGCCGTCATTCAATAATTGCTATGAAAGGGTTCATCATGACCACTGGCACAGTTAAATGGTTCAATTCCACCAAGGGATTCGGTTTCATCCAACCTGACAACGGCGGCGCCGACGCGTTCGTTCACATCTCTGCCGTCGAGCGCGCCGGTATGCGTGAAATCGTTGAGGGCCAGAAGATTGGCTATGAACTTGAGCGGGACAGCAAGTCGGGCAAGATGTCTGCCGGCAAGCTGCAGGCCGTCTAAACGGATCAGCTTTCCTTTGACCACGGATGTACTGGCACTGTTGAAAGCATGAGACCTAATGGGTCAGGCAAATCTGCCTGACCTTTTTTAGTTCTGGCGGAATGTACGCTTCGAATAATGGATATTGGCGGCGTGCCGAAGGCCCTGATGATCGAGGAAACCTCGATGACCAACAAAATACACGAGCTTCAGACAATTAATACCGCGTGGCAAATCGCCGTCCAGGAAATTCTCCGATTAGTCGTGCGGGACATCTACAAGACAGGCGACGAGGCTGTGTTCCTGTCGCACATCAAGCGCCTTGAAGAGGCTGCGATAGAGAGCATCTCCACGGACCTGAGGCTGCGAGGGACTGACGAATGGACCGAGGTTCTCGTCAAAGAGAAGGCAAGCAACTTCGTCACTAGTCTTCTGACGTCCTTCACCTTTGATCGCATCTGAACAAAGCAATCTTGTGGCCGTACTCTGGGCGAACCATTTGCTCACACCGACGGCGTTCCGACGATCTGGCACTTGCTATCCCGTATCGTCGCTCTTCGAGCGATTAAGCTGCATGGCGGGGTGACGAGGGCCGCCGCGGCGCTGGGCCTGACGCAGTCGGCCGTGAGCCACAAGATCAAGCGGATGGGGACCAACCTGGGTTGCGAAGTGCTCGACCGGCGTTCGGGCGGAGGCATGTTCATGACAGATGGCGAAGGCTTCTGGCCTATGCGGCGAAGATCCTCGGGCTTCACGATGAGGCGGTCGTCAGCTTCGCGAAATCGAACCTGGCTGGCCGCATCCTGCTCGGGTTGACTGAGGATACGACTGCTCGGACCTGTCCCGCATCCTCGGTCGCTTCCGGCCCCTGCACCCGCAGGTTTCAGTCCGGATGAAAGTGCGCATGAGCCTGGTGCTCCGGTCCATGCTGGAACATGGCGAACTGGACGTCGCGATTATCCAGCTCTTCGGGCATGAAGTCCGGCCGATAGATGTCGTGTCGTTCCGCGAAAACCTGCGTTGGGTGAAGTACCGCGAGCTGGCGCCGGAGGACGGGCTCCCCTGCCTTTCCTGTCTTTCGATGACGACTGCTTCTACCGACGTTGGGCCATCGACATCGGTCAGGACGAACGCTCGAACCTGGAAACGGTGTTCGAGTGTTCCAGTGCCGCAGGCATCATCGCCGGCGTGCAGGCGGGTCTCGGGGTCGCGCTCCTTAACGATCGTCACGTCCGCCCGGATATGGAGATCATCAGCGAGCGCCTGCCGGCTCCGGCGTCGCTCGTCTACATCGTGCGCCGCGCGAAGAAAGCGAGGAACCCCGCGTTAAAAACCTTATCTCGGAGATCGAAAGCGAGATCAACTGATACGGCAAGCTGGCGCTGGCGGGTTGACAAGACGCAAAGCGCGGCGTGGTGCCGCCGCAGTGACCTGGCCAGGTTGCGAAGTGATCACGCCGCCTCGTCAAACCGCTTCGTCACCTGAAACAATGACTGATCAGGTTACGATCATTCGTCAGCATTCGGGGTTCTGTACTAAGGCTCCCAATCACTGGAATTGAGGCGTAAAGCAGGCGGTGCACTCGATGCCTCCCGAACTACCCTAAGACCAAATCTGCTGGCCCGCCTTATCCATATACATCCGCAATTCGGGTTGAGGTGAGGCGCAGAAAGTTCGAAAAGCTTCCAAGAACCCCAGCCAACCTGGACTCTCTGACGATCAGCTGCTGCCGCTATAGCCCAACGGTCCGCCAATGTTCAGGCGTGCCTGGTTGCCGGGTCGGCGCTGAGCAGCGCTGTTGGCAATCACCGCTCAATTTGGCCAAGCCGAGCCAAGGATTATCGAGCAGAAATTCTGGCGGACATAGTTCACATCCTTTAGCGCCAGCACGTCGGCCTTCACATTCCCAAAGGTCGTCAATGGTTTGCTGACGGTGCCTATGGCAAAATGATCGATGATGTTCTCCTTGAAGTTCGGCTCGCGGGGATGATCGACGCAAACATGATCGCGCTGTTCATTTGTGAAGTCGTGATATGCGATGCCGAGCACGTCCATTTCAACACCTGCGGTCACCAGGGCGATCGTCGGGCGCATATGTTCGGGGATTCCGGGCGTGGTGTGGAGAGCGATAGCGGTCCAAACGTCCTCTACATCACGAGCGGGCACGCTGTAGCTTTTCATGAATTCGCGGGCTGCGTTTGCGCCATCGACCTCGAAGCGGAGCTCGGGACTCGAATATTTCTCGGTTAGGCCCATGTCGTGGAACATAGCGCCCAAATAAAGTAGCTCCGGATCGTACTTCAGGCTGCGACGCTCGCCGGTTAGCGCGCCCCAAAAGAAGACGCGGCGGCTGTGATGGTAGAGCAAGTCGTCTTCGGTATCACGCACGAGCTGCGTCGCGGCGCGCGCGATAGCACTGTCAGGTACGCGGATGCCGGCTATGATCTCGGACATCGAGCAAACTCCTTCGTATGCCAGTTAGACTAGTTGCTGGTTGGCATTAAGCAAAAGAGCCGTGGTTCGAACAACGAACAGGATGCTATGAATCAGGACAGCCGTACGTCGTATCATGACAAACAGGTCCGTCAGAGTGTTTATGGCAGTACGAGGGACAACAATCTTGTTGCAGGATCGATCGCTACCTATTCCGACGCGGACCGCCGGAAACTGGTGCGATATTGAGCCGGTGTCACTCCAAGGCGCGTGCTGAATACGATCCTCATCCGATCCACTGACCCGAAGCCGCAGTCGAAGGCGACTGCCTTTAAAGGTCTGTCGCTTGCTTCCAGCATCATACGCGCCGCATCAACGCGAGCGCGCTCGACGAATTCGTGAGGCGTGGTCCCGGTTACCTGCCCGAAATGTCGAGCCAGATTCCGCGGGCTCATGCCGATGACCACTGCCAGCGAATCCAGCGTGTGCCGATCTCCAATGTTGGCCATGACGTGATCCTGGATACGCGCGATTGGCGATGCAGGATCAGCAGGAGCCGTAAGGTACGGACTGAACTGGGATTGTCCGCCCTGGCGCTGGGCAACTACAACCAGACGCTTGGCGACCTTAAGCGCCGTTTCCGCGCCGTGCCGCTGCCCGACGAGCGCCAAACCCAAATCTATGCCCGCAGTTACACCGGCAGCTGTGATCAACCGTCCGTCGCGGACATAGATCAGATCCGGCTCGACCTTCGTCTTCGGAAATCGGGCTGCCAGGGCCTGTGCATCCTGCCAATGGGTCGTGACACGCCGGTCGTCGAGTAATCCGGCATGGCCGAGCACAAAAGCTCCGGTACAGATCGACCCATAAACACTCGAACGCCACGGCAACCCCTGAACCCACTGAAGCAGGCTCGGGTCGGACACCGCTTCTGGTGGCGTCGGAGTGCCGGCGACCAGTGCGATATCGAAACCGCCCTCCGCCTCCTCGAAGGTCGCGTCGGCCACCAGCCGCATGCCATTCGATGCCCGCAACGGATTGCGGTGGGCGGCGACCAATACTGTTTCATAGTGGTCCGTGCTGGCGAGAAACGCGTTGGCCTCGCTGAATACGTCCATCGGCCCTGCCACATCCAGAGCCTGGACCCCCTCACAGATGACGATCGCGACAGATTGTTTGGGCACCTCTGACAGCCTCTTTAGTCTGGCGCCGCATGATGCAAGAGCCTCCGAAGGCTACAACGACCGAACCTGATCGAGAACCAATAGTCGGGAATTGATCACAGCGTCGACCGATTACTGCAAAGTCCGTTGGTGGTGATCAAGAGCGACGCAGAGGGCCTATTATTGGGAGCCTGTCCCCTTGTCTGGGGTCGTCAATGGTGCGTCCTTGGCGTCCACGACGAAGACTGCCAACAAGCTTGCAGGTTCCTTATTGCTCGCATTTTGGCTGATTCTGTGATGCGAGCCCGGCACTTCGTAAAAAAATTCACCGACGTGATACACTTTGGCAGGCTGATCGTCGACCTGGCTGCGGACGGTCCCAGAAAGTACGTAGGCGTAGATAAATGCTGAGGCTGCGTGCCGATGTGACAGCGATTTTGCTCCTGCGGGATAACTCACAGTAACAGCCACCATCTTCTTCCCTTGGACATTCGGTAGCGCTTGCTCGAAGATGACTTTAACTTTCTCCCTGTTCTGCGCCATCGTCGGCGACGCATGTAGCGTCATCACGGCTATCACCCACACGAGGAACGCCCCTCGCACCAGTCGCTTCAGAGCTTCAGCTGCAATCCTTCCGTGGCTCGACGCCGTATCTGGCCAAATTGACAATTCATTCATCGACATAATCACACCTCATTTGGTTCTGCATGCGTCTGCAGTGTCGGGGAAGGGAGACGCGGCGATGAGGTCGCACGAGTTGGGACTCTTGAACCCACGGATGAAACGCTCGCAAAACGCGGCATTGACCGTGCCATAAGTGGTGGCGGGCTTGTGAGCGAATCCGGCAAAATACTCCCGAACGAAGCCTTCCTTGAAATCTGTGCGCGGGTACTTCGCCACGATTTCATCGCGAAGACCCGCGGGGAATTGGTCGAACCCCATCCCCAGCACATCGAGAAGAACGCCGGAATTGAGCAGCGCCACTTCGGGGCGCATGTACTTCGGAATGCCAGGGGTGGTGTGTAACGCGATAGCCTCCCAAACGGTTTGCACTTGATCTTCAGAGATGTTGTGTGCGCCAAGGAACTGGCGAGCAGCGTTGGCACCATCGACTTCGAAGCGCTCGTCCGGGCTGGAGAACTTCCGGATTAGTCCGAGGTCGTGAAAGGCCGCCGCGACATACAGGAGTTCGGAATCGAAGCGCAGTTTCCTCTGGCGGCCCTGCTCGGCTGCGAACAGATACACGCGCATCGAGTGATTGAAGAGCAGCGCGGTGGAATGCTCGCGAAGGATGTCTGTCGCCTCTTTCGCAAGCAAAGAATCCGGGATGACGATGGAACGAGCGAGGTTTTCCGCAGTCATTGTTGTTCCTTTCCAAAGCTGGCGCGGAGCGATGACGCGCATGTCCGCCTTCACGAGCGCAACGCGAAAGCTTGATCGGTCAAATCGCTCCGGTGGCGAGCACGATCTTTCCCTTCGGCTGGGGCCGCGCGCCTTCCAACATCAAATGAGCCTCGCGAGCCTCCGCCAGCGGCAAGACTGCCCCCACCCTGGCCGTGAGATTTCCGCCTTCGATCAGACGAGCGATATCGGCGAGATGTTGCCTGGTGACGTTGACCAGAAAGAACTTGGCTTCAACACCATGGCGTTCTGCCAGCTGCTGGTCCGGATTTGAGACCGCCGATATAAGCTTTCCGCCTCGACGAAGAACCTGGAAGGAACGTCCCTGTGTGTCACCGCCGACCAGATCGATAACCGCATCTGCGTCTCGCACTTCCTCCTCGAATCGATGCGCTCGATAATCGATGACCCTGTCCGCGCCGAGATCTCGCACGAAAGGAATGTCGTCCGCCCCCACGGTGACCACCGTTTGGATCCCAGCGTGACCCGCCAATTGAACGGCGTAAGCCCCCACATTCCCGGCGGCCCCGTGAATGACCACCGTTTGACCCGGCTTGAGCTGGGCGTGGTCGAACAATGCCTGCCAGGCCGTCACGGAAACGACGGGAACGGTGGCGGCTTCGACGTGCGTCAGCGAGCCTGGCTTAAGCGAGATCATCGTAGCGTCAGCCAAAGCGTACTCGGCATAAGCTCCGATAAATCGGGGGTTTGTGACACCATAAACCTGATCACCCGCGTACAGTTCGGAAACCCCGGAGCCGGTCGCGACGACTTCGCCGGAAATATCCGAGCCCAGGATCAACGGGAGCGGTTGCGGCAACGCGCTCTTGCCGGCCCGAATCCAGCCATCCCAGGGACCGACCCCAGCCGCGCTAACCTTGACAAGGATTTCGTCGGGACCGGGCTCAGGGTGCGGAACACGCTCGAATCTCATGACCTCGGGTGGCCCGAACTCGTGCACGCGCCAAGCCATCATCGTCGAATGGATCTGCCCTTCTTCTACCTGAGGGGACATGCTGCTGCAGGCGGTCATTTCGGTCTCCTTGCGCTTGGTCGACCACCTACCCGAGACCTGCTGTAACCAGCTGGCGATAACATCCCAGCCGTCCTTGTCTCCGAGGCGGCGCACCATGGCGATTGTCTGCTCGCCCGTATGTAGCAAAGGTGTCCGCCTTGAACGACAAAAACGATGCTGCGAATCAGGACAGTCGTGCGTCGTTTTCTGACAGCGGTTCGTTTTTAACCTGAAAGACGATTTCGCCTACTTGGCAAGCCGTCGCAGCTGGGAGAGGGTCGCCAACCGAGCAATTTCCGGTAGTGAAAGAGTGGGGTTAGGGTAATCCGCTAGGGCAGCAGTCAACTTCTGCCCTCAAAACTAGAAAACTTCGACCAAGCGGCGTGCCTCCGATAGCAAAAGAATGCCCCTTCAATAGTGGGTGTCGCGATGTAGCGGTCTTCCGCCTCGAACGCCCAGATATGAGCTTCGATCAAAGTCGCAACACTGCGGATCCAAACCGCCCATTTTTTTATCCGCGCGCAAAATTCAGCTGCAGGCTCAACGCAGAAAGTTCGAAAAGCTAACCCCAGTCGACACGCCAAAAGCGGCAGAAGTTTAGTTATGGAACTAATTTTTATATATTCATGTCAAGCACTTAGCTTCTCATAATATCCATTATGTTAAACGTAGGGCGGTGATCACCCCCTCCAGCGCGTCTCTGCCTGGCGTTGTGGGGCGCCAACCGGCGACTCGTGGGACGTGCCGATCGGCGGCATTTCTACTCGACGGTAACCGCCTCAACGATGAGATCACCAATGTCGAGCGCGAAGCCTCGGCCGCCAAGCTGATCAACGTTTTCCCGCACGTAGGCTGTGAATTCCGCACGCGTCATCGCCTTACGGGCATCACACAGGCACCTAAACGCATGCCCGGCGGCTGTCTGTGCCTGCGCAGGTGTCGGGCGCCGCCAAGCGTCGTTCACGAAACCCACCACGAGAGCGGGATCAACAGGAGGGTGAACACGATGCTTGGCCAGAAGCAGGCAACAAACTCCAATACGGTATCGCGGGTGTTGCCGGTGCGGACTCGCTTTTGCATTTCGCCATGTTCCTTGATAAGAAGGGCAAGCTCTCGTTTAGCCAACGCCTTGCCCCGCTTACCTGCCCGGACGTTTCAAGCCGCTTCGATGCGCCAGTCATGGCTCCTGCAGCAGCGCGGCCGTCCTGTCGAGCGCTCCCGGAAACCCGTTCAGCGAAAGAGCCAGATTGGTCTCCTTGCCACCGTCGGCGACGACCTTGATCTTGAGGCTCTTTCCACTGCGCAAGGCCGCCAAGGTGTCGTCCTCGAAGCTCAGATTGACTAGGCAGCCGCCAGGAAGACAGGTGCGGAAGCGTAACGCCGGAAGCACGACCCCATCGTCGATCTGAAGCGTCACGCCTTGGTCCAGCGCCAAGCCGAATGGCAGCACCAATGTTCCCTGGACGGCCTGGCCATTGGGGCGTAGTTCAATGGCCAGCACGCGCTGGCGCGACTGGGCGTCGGTCTGCTCCTGTGAAAGCGCGCAGGCTTTGCTGGAGGCGCCGTTCTGCGTCGTGATGTTGCAGGACACAGTCCAGTCGCCATGCCCTTCCCTCAGGGATGTCGCTCCACCTGGCAGCCCAGCCTCCTGCGCAAACGCGGAGATGGCAAAGCCCATGACCAGCAGCGCAGTGGCGACCAGCAGGACGCTTCTGCCCCAATTCTTCCGATTCATGTTCTTGTCCATTCTATCAAACACCGGTCCGCGAGCGTGCATCGCCCTCGGATCTTTAGCTGGCGCATATCAGCCTACAGCGGGGCTCGCAGCTACCAGCGCACGCTGAAGCCGAGCTTGGCGCCGATGGAGTTGCTGTCGCCGAACTTCTCCAGACTGGTCTTTGCCGTCGCCTCGCCGAAGACGGCGTACTTGCCATCGGCGAAGTCGAGCGAGCCGCCGAGGCCGACACCACCCCACAGAGCCTGGTTCTGGCTGACCAGCTTCACACCTGAGACATCGACATCGGTTCCGTCGAGGAAGTCGTAGTAGAGGTTGGCGATGCCATAGATGTGTGTGCGGCTGACCTGGCCCGCGGCATCCGCCCACTGGTTCTCATAGTCCGCCGACACGCCGAGACGGCCGATAAGGCTGTCGCCGCTGCCGGGCGACACAACGGTACCAAACTTGTCGGTGAATGTGTCGAAGCGGACATCGGAGTAAGCGAGCTGAGCCTGCGGCGTCAGCGACCATTTGCTGGAGAGCGCGATCTTCTGGCCGCTCTCGACGCTCAGCGCATAGCCGAAGCCGTTATTGCCATCGGCCAGTGTGCCGAGCGTGGCTGAGCGGATGTCACTATCATACCATGTCGCCTGTGCCTGCGTGTCGATATAGAAGCCGCTGTTGCCGTACCAGGTGAGCGTGCCACCGACGCCGTAGCCGGTCGCTGCGATCGAGCCTGTGCCGAAGATCGAGGATATGTCCGACGAAGCGGTGCCGTAGTGGGCCGTGATCCCGCCGATCAGCACACCGGCCTCGTTCTCATGCAGCAGGCCGTCGACGCCGGCATAAAACTTCCAGGTCGTCACGTCGTAGTCGGTGCCGGTGGTCGAGGTCTTCGGATCGAGCTTGGCGTGCGCCGCCTCGATGCGGGCCCATATCGCCTTGCCGTCGACCGGACCCTGCCCGGGAACATCGGCACCTTCCGGCGTCGCGCCCTCGCCCCATGACCGGTTGCCGATACGCTGCTGCAAGGTCCCGAGTTCATTGAAAGTCTGCAGCACCCCTTCATAGGCCTCGTACAGAGGCGCGCTTGGGGCGTAGAGCGGCCCTGGCGGGTTGTCGGGGGTGGTGAGTGCCGAGCGCAGATACCAGTCACCGTCATCGGGCGTGCTCACGCCGTTCTGGTAGAGCCGGTAGGCATAGGCGCCGCCGACCACCGCCTGGTCGCCCTGGAAGACATAGTCGCCGGCGAGCGAGAAGGTGCCGGCCGAGGTGCCGCCGACATCGATGATCTTGATGCCTTCCACCGTCTGTGCGCCGCCGCCGCCGAGATTGGCGACCTTGAGCGTGGTGCTGCCGGACGTATTGCCGGTGACGACCAGCCGGTCGGTGGCGGAGCTGTCGTCGCCAAGCACGGTCTCGATCTCCAGCGTGCCGCCGTTGCCGGTGTAGTTGCCGGCGATGGTAAGCGTGCCCGGCACGCCCGGATTGCCGGCGGCGATCGTGCCGCCCGCTGCATTGGTGGTGTCGCAGACCGTGCCGGTGCCTTCGAGACGCCCGCCGGAGAGCACATTGACTGTGCCGCACAGGCTCCCCGAGACGTTGACCGTGCCGCCGCCGATCGCGGTGGTGCCGGTGAAGCCGGACGAGTCGGCCGTCAGCGCCAGCGTGCCGGCGCCGCTCTTGGTCAAGGCGCCGGCGCCGGACAGCATCCCGTTCAGCGTCAGCGTGGTGCCGGCATCGGTGGCAAGCGTGCCCTGGCCGAGGACGTCAACGTCCCGGCCGCTGGCAAAGCTTGCCGTGGTGTTGAGCGTGCCGCCATTGAAGGAGAGCCCGCCCGCCGCATCGCCGAGATTGGCGTCGGACGAGACCCGCAGCGTGCCGCCGTTGACCGCCGTGCCGCCGGTGTAGCTGTTGGCGCCGGTCAGCACCAGCGTTCCGGCGTCTGTCTTGACGATCTGAACGTCGCCGGTGAGCGCCGAAGCGATCGTGGCCGTGTAGCTGGCGCCGGCACTGGTGCCGTCGCCGACCCGGATCGTCGCCTGCGGCCCGACGAGCCCGATGTCACCGCCCTGGATGACATAGCCGTCGGTGGCGAACTGCATGCCGGCTGCCGTCACTTG
>NZ_JAIUIM010000030.1:0-84377 GCF_020165615.1 Mesorhizobium sp. BH1-1-5 | reverse complement strand
ACCGGCGTGTCGCCGGCCATCTCCTCGACCATGTAGCTCTTCATCCGCTCTCAACTTCGGCCGCAGCCGCTTGTTCCTTTCGGTCAGAGTCGCGAAGCCTTGCCGTCAGTGCTTCAAGCGCCTCCACGTCGGGTGCGTATTGGGCCGCGTGCGCCGGATACCGTTGCATCTGCTGGCGATAGAACGTCAGCCATTTCGGCAAGTCGGCAATCGGGAACGTCCCTCGCCAAATGCCTTTCTCGAGCGTGAAGGTTCCCGCCGCCGAATCGTAAATCGCTTTCGTCTGCATGCTTGCCTGATAGCATTGGTCGGAGCGGGAACCATGCTCGGCGCCAACTGTTCCATGTGATTGGATCGGTGAGGAACAACACATGGCGGCGCCACGCGCGGTTTGGAAGGGCTTTCTAAAAGTCGGGTCGGTCGCCTGCGGGGTCAAGTTGGTGGGTGCGACCACAGAGGCCGGGAAGGTCCATTTCAAGATTCTGAATCGCCAAGACGGCTTGCCAGTCAAAAGCGCCTATATCGATGAAGAGACTGGCGAAGTCGTTCCCTCGGAGGACCAGATCAAAGGCTTTGAGGCGGAGAAGGGCGACTTCCTCGAGATAGAGCCTGACGAGATCAAGAAGCTGAAGCTCACGTCGCAACATACGCTGGACGTGGAAGGCTTCGTTTCGATCGACGATATCGACACGCGTTATCTCGAAAAGCCCTATTATGTCGTCCCATCTGACGGCGCCGCTGTCGAGGCGTTTTCGGTGCTGCGTGAAGCCATGGCCAAGAAGCGGGTCGCGGCGCGATCCTGCGTTGTTCTTTACCAGCGGGGCCGGGAGGTTATCATCCAGCCGTTCGGCAAAGGAATGCTCCTGACGGAATTGCGCACCCATAACGAGATGGTTTCAGAGCGCAGCGTTTTCGACGATCTGAAGAGCCCGAAGTACGACAAGGATCTGCTCGAAATTGCCGGGCTCCTGATCGACAAAAAGGTCACGAAGTTCGACCCGTCAAAGTTTGAAGACACCTACGAGGATGCGTTGATCGCTATGATCGACGCCAAGCGCAAAGGCAAGAAGCCGCCCAAGCCGGCGCCAAAGCCGAAGGAGAATGTCGTCAACCTGGCAGCGGTGCTGAAGAAGAGCCTTGCCGCGGAGGGTATCAAGGGATCGGCAAAGGCAAAGCCTGCGCGAAAATCGGCCTAGCCGGTTCCTCAAAGCCGGCGTCGCCGTGATAGACTGCCCGGGATGCTCGCGTTCCTTTTTCGTGGGAAACTCTATGTGCAACGATTATGAGCAGCACGTCGCTTGGGCTGAATATTGCCGGATGATGGCGTCGCTGGCGCTCAAGGTCTCGGCCCATCAAACCGAATTAGACCTACCGCAGGCAGACGATGTCCGCATCAATGATCCGGCGCCGATCATGCGCGCTGCCGGGGAGGCGATCGAACTTGCCTCCATGACGTTCGGTTTTCCCCCTTCGGGATCGAAAGGCGGGCCAGTATTCAATTTCCGATCGGAGGACCGCCGTTTTGCTGATAGCAACCGTTGCCTCGTGCCGGCGTCGGCGTTCTTCGAATTCAGAGGCACCAAATACCCAAAGGCGAAACACCGCTTCACGCTGAATGGATCGCTGTTCCTGGCCATCGCTGGACTCTGGCGTGAGGCGGCCGGCAACAAGCCGCCCACCTTCACTATGCTGACGACCGATCCCGGGCCGGATGTCGAGCCATATCACAATCGGCAGGTGGTCGTGCTTCAGCCCGAGAACTGGAACGCCTGGCTCGACCTGTCGAAACCAGAGAGTGAGCTATTGCGACCGCTGCCGGCCGGGTCGCTATCCGTTGAGACTGTGCGGCCAGAGCGGTCCTAATCGCGCAGGGCTTCGGGCACGCTGAGTGGTCCCATTTCCAGAATTCGCTCGTAGGCGCCCTGGCGGCGCCAGACGCCACGAGGGTGTCCGTTCTCTCGGTCACGCTTCGGATCGAAAGCGACGCCGCCGAAGTGGTCGAAGAAGGCCACCGCGACTTCGCGATCGGCGAAGCAGTGCAACCGCCATTGTTCCTGCTTGCCGTCTTCCCAAATCGCGGTCACCGCTCTTGTCCGGCAGGACATGCTGCGCTCGTCAAGAAACCGCCTAATCAGCGTGTAATTGCGGTCCATGCAGATGTCGTCTGGCAACGCGACCTGGTGCGGCATATCGCGATCGATGGTCGACGGCGGTGGAATGCTGCGGCTGCGCCTTGTCATTCTAGCAATTCAAGCCGCAGCTCGCGCGGCACTTCTGGCCAGCCCGCACAACAGGCCTCAAGGGCAGCCTTGTTAGCTTTCATCCAGACCGCCGCAGCAGCATCGTCGTCTTCGGTAGGCTCTGCGTCCTCGGAAAAGCTTTGGCCGTCCCATCCTTCGAGGGCGAACATTCCGTCGGCGGCTTCCTCCGCAGTGATGCCGGCCTCGGCAAAAACGGCCTCCGCGGCAGATATACCGCGAGCCACTTCTTCGGGCGAAGCGCCTTCTAGGTTTAGGGTCATCTTCATGGATGCCTGCATATTGCCGACAGTGAACGAAATGAGAACAAAAAAGTCAAGGGACCCATTGACCGGCTAGGAATTTGTTCTCTATCTCAGACGGATCAGCAGGAACTCATGAATGGCACGGGCGGCTCGCTCGGCTGGCGGAGCTATGGGCAAAACAGCAGAGGACAATTTCAAGGTCGAGGTCTGGGACCGGGAGGAGTCCACACTGGTCGAAACCATCTCGCGGTCGCCGGATTTCATCGTGTCGCAGGCGGGATGGCAGGCTGCAATCCGGCGGCGGCCCGGAATGCTGCTCATTCATCGCAAGGCCGCGCGAGAATTCCTGGCGCTTTATCCGACGGCGCGCATCCTCGTCGCCGACGAGACCAATTTCATCAAGGACAGGCGGCATCGCTTCCTCAGCCGCGCGGCCACGGCCAGCTGGGACGCCATCATCATCACCCACTCCGCCTTCCGCTTCATCAGCGTTGCGTCCGCATTCGAACAGCAGATGATTGAGGGCGAGCTCGCGCTCTATGAGGTCCTGCTCACCAAGGTCGAGAACGGCGATCGCGTCTCGCGCAAGCGCCTCGAGCGGCTGAAGGAGGGCCTCAAGGAACGTCTGGAGGCCCTTGCCACCCGCAAGGACGACCTGCTCACCATCTCCGAGATCGGCGTCGATCAGATCATCGTCGACGAGGCGCAGGAGTTCAGGAAGCTCTCCTTCGCCACCAACATGTCGACGCTGAAGGGGATCGATCCGAATGGCTCGCAGTGCGCCTGGGACCTCTATGTGAAATCCCGCTTCATCGAGACAAGGAATCCGGGCCGGGCGCTCGTGCTGGCCTCCGGCACACCGATCACCAACACGCTGGGCGAGATGTT
The DNA here is from genome assembly GCF_020165615.1 of Mesorhizobium sp. BH1-1-5. Classification (NCBI taxonomy): domain Bacteria; kingdom Pseudomonadati; phylum Pseudomonadota; class Alphaproteobacteria; order Hyphomicrobiales; family Phyllobacteriaceae; genus Mesorhizobium; species Mesorhizobium sp. BH1-1-5. The sequence goes on along the minus strand of NZ_JAIUIM010000030.1, from coordinate 80,986 downwards.
CTCGGTCCAGCGCTACCCCGGCTACGCGGCCCTGACCGAGCGCGGCCTGCACGAGTTCGACGACTGGGCTTCGACATTCGGCGATGTCACCACCGAGCTCGAGTTGCAGCCCAACGGCAAATACAAGCCGGTCACCCGCTTCGCCACTTTCGTCAACGTCCCGGAGCTGATCGCCATGTTCCGCTCCTTCGCGGACGTGGTCATGCCCGAGGACCTGCGCGACTATGTCAAGGTGCCGATGCTCTCGACGGACACGCGCCAGATCAGGACGTCCAAGCCCTCGGCCGCATTCAAGCGCTATCAGGTTCTCCTCGATGCCCGCATCAAGGCAATCGAATAGCGCGAACGCCCGCCTGAGCCCGGCGACGATATCCTGCTCTCGGTCATCACCGATGGCCGCCATGCGGCGATCGACCTGCGTCTGGTCCATCCCGACAATGACGATGAGCCGGACAACAAGCTCAACGACCTTGTCGCCAATGCCTACTGTATCTGGAAGGAGACGGCCGACAGCGCCTACGTCCGGCCGGACGGCAAGCCGTTCGAGCGCACCGGCGCCGCGCAGATGATCTTCAGCGATCTCGGCACCATCAACGTCGAGACGACACGTGGGTTCTCCGCCTATCGCTGGATCCGCGATGAATTGGTGGGCACGGGCGTGCCGGCGGCCGAGATCGCCTTCCTGCAGGATTTCAAGAAGTCCGAGGCCAAGCAGCGCCTCTTCGGCGACGTGCGTGCCGGCAAGGTCCGCTTCCTCATTGGCTCGTCCGACACGATGGGCGCCGGCGTCAACGCCCAACTCCGGCTCAAGGCGCTGCATCATCTCGACCTTCCGTGGCTCCCGTCGCAGATCGAGCAGCGCGAGGGCCGCATCCTGCGGCAGGGGAACCAGCACGACGTCGTCGACATTTTCGCCTACGCCACCGAAGGCTCGATGGACGCCCAGATGTGGAAGAACAACGAGCGCAAGGCCCGGTTCATCGCTGCGGCGCTATCGGGCGACACCTCGGTGCGCCGCCTCGACGACCTCGGCGAAGGCCAGGCCAACCAGTTTGCCACGGCTAAGGCCATCGCGTCCGGCGATCCGCGCCTGATGCAGAAGGCGGGCCTCGAAGCTGACATCGCGCGGCTCGAGCGGCTGCGGTCCGCGCATCAGGACGACCAGTTCGCCATTCGCCGGCAGCTCCGTGATGCCGAGCGCGACATCGAATACTCGACACGCCGGATTGCCGAGATCGGCCAGGACCTGGCGCGGCTGGTTCCGACGACGGGCGAGGCCTTCGGCATGCGCGTTGGCGACCGGATATTCACGGAGCGCAAAATCGCCGCCGCGCGCTGATGACCGAGATCCTCGCCCTGGTGCAGCTCCAGCACGTTGGCGCCCGCGCCATCGCCACGATCGGCGGATTCGAAGTCGAATACTCCGGAGAGCACTTCGGCCAGGACGGGTATCGCTACGCCACCATGCTGGTGCGTACTGGATCCGGGACGGAAATCGAGCTGCCCGTCACCACCACGCCACCGGGCGCGATTGCCCGGTTGGAACATATCCTCGATGCCTTCGAGGATGAACAGGGATGCTATCGTCATCGCCTCTGCTACGCGCAGAAGCGCTTGGCGACCTATCGGTCACGCGACGGTGTCACATTCGCTTTCTCGGACGAGCTCGCCGACAAGCGCCGACAGCTTGCCGAAACCGACAAATCCCTGGCGCGTGACATTGAGGTGCATGGCCAGAGGGGACGCGAGCAGCCGGCGCCTAGATTAACCGAGTCGCGTTCGTCGTCGATCAGCCCAAGCCGGGCCGAAAGCTCCGGGCGCGTTCTGCAAAACCGCGCACAGCGCTCCGTCATAAACTCCTCGAACGGTCGGCGCGCGAACGCGTTATCGCGTTTTCATTTGATCGCGCCACCTCGTATCGGCGGCGAAATCACCGGCCGACAAATCGGGACGCCCTGTCTCGACATGGTAATCTCTCGCGCATTCGACGCCGCTCCACCGCAGCTTTCGCTGCTTTAGTGCGAGCCGGACGAAAACTGCTCCAGGGTAACGCAGAGATTAGCTATCGCGGGAGGCGCCTTCTGATTGAGCACCCTCGTCAGCCGCTCATCAGCGGTCACGAAGCGCCAATTCCTGCTCATCGCCAGACAGATGTACATGCAATCGTAGGCCGGATGGCCAATATCCGTCGCCAGTTCGGTCGCCTTGGCGAGCAACCCGCGCATACCGAACAATTCGATATCGCTGCGCTCGAGCAAATTCGCTGCGAGCTTCGCCTCCTCGCGGCTGAGTTCGCCGCGCTGAATCTTCTTCCATAAAATGTTGGCGCACTCGACCGTCAGAAGCTCCGGCGCCGCCAAACGATGCCTTTGCCGCAAGCCAAGCGCGAGAGGCGTGCCGTCTTCTTCCACCACCCATTTGACGGCGATGCTGGCATCGATGACGAGCGTTTCCGTCACCGCTCGTCACGTCCTTCGCGCAGCAGGACCTCGGCGGGCGTCTGCTTGCGCCGCCCAGTGAGCTGCCGCAACTGGGCCGCCAGTTCATCGAACGAGGGTTCGACCTCCGTTTCCAAAACCTGTCTCAGAATCTCGCGATGTTCGGCTTCAGCCGAGCGCCCATGTCGGGCGGCCCGCCTCTTGAGCTTGGCGATTAAGTCGTCGTCCAGATTACGGACGTGCAGATTCCCGGCCATGGGGCCCTCCATGCTCTCATTGAGCACAAAGATAGCAATCGATGGCCTCCTGATCAAGATTTCCGCCGATCGCGGTGCAGCTCGCCAAACTCGCAGTCTGTTCGGATTTGAGGAGAGAAAAAAGGGGAGGGGAAAAGAAAGAAGGACCGTTCGCAGACCGGGTGGTGCGCCGACGCTGGCGCTCAATCGCGCCCGTCGCGATCCCGGCCCGTCATCCTGCGCAGGGCTGAAGAAGCCCCGCTCGTCCAGTCGCCGACGATAAGCCAGTTAAAGTCACAGTCGAGCTACCGGCGCCACTCCATCGCGACCTGGTCAGGTATGCGGAGATCCTTGGACTCGACACCGGGAAGCTGCGAACCGATCCCCTGCGTTTGATCGTGCCGATGCTTGAGCGGTTCATTGCATCGGATCGCGGCTTCGCGGCGGCGAAAAGGGTGCCGAAGTCTTAGTTGAGTTGCCTCGGAACGTGCGTGTCAACAAGTGCGCGGGCGATGCCTGCTCTGCCTGCGTCGCGATGGCTTGGTCGTCCCTGCTCCGGTCGCGCTTTGTCGGTCCTATCCGCCTAGGTCGATCCAGGCGGGTGCATGATCGCTCGGTTTTTCCCATCCACGGGTCTCGACATCGACATCGGCAGCTCGAACGGTCTCCGCCAGCGACGGGCTTACGAGCAGATGATCCATCCGTAGACCTGAGCTTCGGTCGTAGCCGCCGCGATAGGAGAAGTTCCAATAGGTGTAGATGCCTTTGCCGGGGTGGACCCGGCGCGTCGCATCCACCCACCCAATGCCCAACATGCGTGCGTAAGCTTCCCTGCTTTCCGGGAAGAAGACGGCATCGCCCACCCAGCGCCTCGGAACTACGGCGTCGATTTCGGTTGGAACGACATTGTAGTCGCCACAAAGGACGGTGCGCTCTGGTAATAGCGATCCGCTGTACTCAATCAGACGTTCGAGCCAACGTAACTTGTAGTCGAACCTGGGACCTGGCGCCGGATTTCCATTGGGTAGATAGATGCAGCCGACGACCAGCTTGTCGACCTCCGCCTCCAGATAGCGGCTGTGCGTGTCATCGGGATCGCCCGGCAAGCCGCGGCGGCGCTCGACCGGATCCCTCCCACGCGCCAGAATAGCCACGCCGTTGTAGGATTTCTGGCCGTGCCAGACAGCGCCATAACCGGCGTCTCGGATGGCTTCGATCGGAAATTTGTCGTCGGATGTTTTCAGCTCCTGAAGGCAGATTACGTCATAACTCGTCTCGCCGAGCCACTTCAGGAGCACAGGCAGGCGGCCGTTGACCCCATTGACGTTAAAGGTCGCGATCCTGGGCATTGCTGATCTCCCTGCGTGGCTTCGCCTGGACTTGCAACGCGAGAAGCAGATGTGGGTTCAACTTCTTCGTGGAACTGTTCGTCCGACCGACGGTTGAAAATTGGTGTCAACTCATGGAGGCTTGCATGGCCAGCGGCGACAAATCGAAATCCACTGAAAACCAGGAGCGCCAACCCCGGAAAGACACAGATCGAGAAAAGCAGGAAGCGGCCGCGAAAACGCCCGGCAAGACCAACGACTGGGATCGCGACGCCGTGCATGGCGACGGCGACACGGTCGGCATTGAGCCGGGCACCGAATAGTCCGTTCGCAGAGGCTGTGACATGTGTTTTCGGGAGCGTCCATTGCACGTCAATCTGCGGGACCGGGAGGTGCATTGACGCTGTTGGACGGATGGCTTCGAATGAGGCCAAGCACGGATTGTGCGGCTTTTCGTGTTGAAGCGAACTCTATCGGAGATCTATTTAAAGGGATGCCCGCCCGCCGAAAGATCGACCCGACCACCAAGCTGGTCGCGGAGTGGCCTCTTTCCCCGGCTGCGACACGCGGATCGTCTGTGAGAGCCAGGGACATCTTCCTCGAAATGCGCGCCCGCCTGGCGTGTGACTTAAGAGATCTGCTCCGCATCGAGTCCCGCGTGCTTACATTGCGCCTGCCGGAGGGCTCGGATGTCGATGTTGATGCGGCATCGGCGATCGTGTCCAAAGCTATGCGCGACATCGAGGACCTGCCGGTGATCCCTCGCGAAGTCGAGGACATCCTGGCGATCTCCTCCGGCGAGCGGCACCGCTGGCTGAGGGACGGTCGCTTGCAGAGCGCCGGAACCAGAACGGTCAAACTTCGCGGCCGCGCTCGCAAGATCACCTTTCATGTGTTCGACCCGCGCCACATCGAAGATGTGCTCGATCGTGACCTGGTCACCGGCTGGCGGGAAGAAGACGCGGCGAGAGCTGCCGAGAATAGGCGCCGGGCGGCCGTCAAGGCCGCCCTCAAACGTGCCCAAAAGAGCGGTCGTGCGGCTGCGGGAATTTTCGCTTGGCCCCATCGAAGAATGGAGAATGGAAGTCTCGGACGAGGAGGGCCAATTGCTCCTCTCGGTCACTGTTCGCATTGAACGTCACGAGTGACGGCCGAGCTACAGATGGAGATAATTCGGGGTGAAGTCTGCATATGCTTTGAGGCGTACGACATCGGGAATATGAACGATATTTTCCCGGAAGGTGACCAGTCCGGCCTCCCGTAGCGACGCCGCATATGGCGCAGAACACGAACGCCCGTCGTTCGTCGATCGATGGGCGCACCACGCGGCATAGCGGCTATGCCGTCAGCCAGCGCATCCGCAAGCGCATTGAGGAGGCGTTTGGATGGATCAAGACGGTCGCCGGGCAGGAGAAGACCAAATTGCGCGGCCGCGACCGCGTCGGGTGGGCCTTCACCTTCGCGGCCGCCGCTTACAATCTGGTGCGGCTGCCCAAGCTCATAGCGGCCCCGGAATGACCGCGCCCGCAGGCTGCCAACTGATCGGCCGCTGGCGGATCATCGAAGCCGATCTGTGGGATCGCGGTTACCTCAACCTCGGTGGACCCGCAACCATCACCATCGGACCCGACAACAAAGTCGAGATCGCCTTTGGCGCCCTGCAAGCCGGCCTCGATTTGAGCTACTGCCCCTCGATAGTTCACTTCACATGGAGTGGATGTGACGAGATGGATGAAGTCACAGGCGATGGCCATGCCGAATTGCTCGACGACGGCTCGATCGAGATCACATTCGCCTACCACAACGGCGACGAGGCCATCCTCAAGGCTATGCGTCAGGCTTCTTCAACAGCCTCCTAGAGGTCGAACCTGGAACGCTTCTCCGCAACGTTCCGCAGGCGCAGTAGCGGGGACCCCGAACTCGCGTGAGGCAGCGATCGCAAAGCGATTCTCGTCTTCCTGTTTGGAACATCCCGGCGCGCCAAATATTAGGACGCCCTAACGTCAGGGGAGCACGGGATGAGGTTTGTTGCTATCATGGATCCGACCGACGAATGGCTGGTCTTCGACCGATCAACTGATCTCCCGGCAGAAGTGAATAACAGGCCGCTCATTGGGCTATCGCAATCGGAAGCCGAGCGCCTGGCAGATGAGGCCAATGTCCAACTATTGTTGCGCGAGGGATCAGCTCTGTCGCGAGCCTTGTTCCCCAGCATGCCGCGACCACTCAATTTTGAATGCGGTAACCTTCGGTGCGCCTTACAATGGCTGAATGCCACGGTGTGTGTTCGAAGTTGCGACAAACGGGCAAAGCTTTGCCGACGTCCTGCATACGCATCGCGCCCGCCGACGGCACGCCAAACCGCTCTCGTTCGGCGGATCGGACATCGTGATCATTTCCGTGTCCTGGTATCTCGAGGAGCCGAGAATCGAAACCCACTGAATGGCGCCGCCGCCTCGCAAAAAGTTTCGGTCGAGCGATGGAAACAGGAACGTTCCTATTTCTCAGACATTCTCAGTCTGCACCCTAGTCCACTCCTCCTTCCTGGGGCCGGAACATTGTCATCCAGAGAAAATAATTTGCCGAACCCCGGCACCGACCAGATTTCAATCGTCGATCTCATTCCCGCCTTGCGGGCTTTTGCGCGGACCTTCTGTCGCGCGCCTGACGATGCCGACGATCTTGTGCAGGAAACGCTGACCAAGGGGCTTGCCAATCTGGACAAGTTCGAGCCGGGTACGCGCCTGAAGTCCTGGCTCTTCACCATCATGCGCAACACGTACTACACGCGTGTCAAAGCAGCGGCCAGGGAGGCGCCCGGGCTGCTTGACTGCGCCTCCAGCCGGCCGATTTCGGAACCCTCGCAAGATTGGTCTGTTCAAACCAGGGAAGTGCATCACGCCATCCAGAAACTACCTTCGCAACAGCGCGAGGTGCTGATGCTGATCGGCGTGCTGGGCGTCAGCTACGACGAAACCGCCGAGATATGCGGCTGCGCCGTCGGCACGGTCAAAAGCCGCCTCAACCGCGCACGTGCCAGCGTTCTGGGGTTTCTTGGGGAGAACTCGCCTAAGGCGCTGATCGAGCGGCGCCGCCAGCTGTCCGACAATCATTGGGATACGGAAAGCGGCACGCGCTAACGCAGGTGCGTGGCGGTCGAGTTTTACAGCATGTCTCCCGGGAGTCGGCCAGGTTCGGGATAAAGATATGCTTAAAATCAAAGACATAAAGCAGGCCGCATGAATCCTTTTTCACGCGACCTGCTTTAAGTGCGTAAAGTAGGCTATTTAGTGGTTCACGACCGCTCTGCTCCTGCCGCATCGGCTCTGCGCTTTTCAGTCAGCGCGGTTTGCAATTCGCGTGCAAGGTTGATGAGACGGTCAGGGACCTTCTCCCGCTCGATAGCGGCCAGCAACGATGCGATCTCCCGGTCCAAGCCCTGGTTCGCTTGGGCGCAAAGACCGCTCTCTCTCGTGCGAGACATCGCATTCTCTTAACAAACAGAGGCCCCATCAATCTCACTGAGGCATACCCGGTCCGCGTTTGCGAAGCGCGTGCCGCAGACCGTGGGATTTCCCATCCGTTGTCAGCGGATTTCGTGGCAACGGATGATCTCGGAGCATCAGCTCAGTCCTTGGTAAGGCGGTTCGCCGCGTGGTCCTGATACTGATCGAACTTGATCCGGTTGCCGTCCAGACCGCGTTGCTCGGTATGCTGCTTCTTGTCCCGGTTCGACAGGACATCGTTCTCGCCAACCATATCTTTTTCAAGCGTTGTCTTCGCTCCGGTTCCGGAACCCTTGCCCTGACTGCCGCGGCCGATGTGCTTCTTGCCGCCGGTCGCCATTGTTCTTCTCCTGGTCTGCCTGCGTGAAACTCTTCGGCGACCGAACTGCCGCTCGCGCGTTATGTTCCGCCGCTCCGACGGACAACGAAGACCGTGCCGTCCCAACTGCCGAAAGGCATTTCGCCGTCGACCAGGACATCCATGCCAAATGCACGGGCAAGACGGTTAGTATCTGCGGAATCGGCGTCCGGCGAAGTCCGGTAGGAATAGTTGAGTATCGCCGCCATTCCTCCTTGCCGCAGCACGCGCGCAATCTCGCCGAAATGCCGCTCAGCAACCCCGGCAAGCACCAGGTAGGGAAAACTGTCCATGGCCAGCACGCAGTCGAAGCTCGCATCGGCAAAATCACCGAGGTCAAGGCCCAAGGTCAGATGAAATTCCACATTTGCAAGGCCGGCGCACCGCCGGCGCGCGATGTCGATCATCCCGGGCGAGATATCGATGCCAACGACATGTCCTGCCATGGCGCCGAGCACATATTCGAGGCGGCCGATACCGCAGCCGATATCCAATATGTGTTTGTGGGCGCCGAGCAAGCCCTGACGTTCCAGCCACAATGCAACCTCTCCGGTTGTGGCCGAAAGCCTGTCCTCGTCGCCCAACGACGACAATTGCACGCTGGCCGCTGGGGAGATGGCTACCGCCCGATCGAAGCCGCCGGCCAGCCGCTCGACGGTCATGGCGTCCGTTTCACCGTCGGCACGGTCATGCGACACGCAGGCAGCCGCTCTGCGGACCTCGTCGAAGGCGGCGGCCTTACCACGAAGGGTCGTCGCGATGTCTTCCAACCAGCATCGCCGGGAGATTCGACCAGAGCGCATGTCCAGTGCGATATCCGCGAGTTGCATCGGGCTGGTCGCCTGATCGACATAGACGGCCAACCTGGCTACCGCGTTGTCGACGGAGAGGTCGTCGGCCATGCAGTCCTCGAGGAGGCGGCTGGCAACGGCCCTGGTTCGCCCCGAGGCGGTCACGGTGCTGTGCTCCGGGTCCAGACCTTCTGCGCTGTCCAGCGGTCGATGGCGCCCCAGCCATATTTGTAGCCTTCCCGGCCGCGCAGAAAATCGAACTCGCGCGCGCCTTCGTTCGCGGCCTCGGTGATGGCATGGCCGATCAGGATCGCGCCGGGGCTTTCGTCTGCATAAGCCGGGTCGAAACCACCGAGATAGGCATAGGCTCGGTCGCGGTGATGAAATCCATAATAGGCGCCGACCACGGCGTCGCCGATCTGGATCGTTAAGCATCGCGCCAGGCCGTTGTCGGCAAGCCGCGGCAGGGCCCTGCGATGAAATTCCACGGCCATATCGGACAGCACGCCCCCGCCATCGCCAGCCCAGCGCGCGCCATGCAGCCGCATCAGCCTATCGAGAAATCTCTGCGGATCGGACTCGCCGCGGCTGATAACAACGGGTCCTCTTCGTTGGGCAGCTCGCTCGGCGCGGCGCAACTGACGTCTTCGTCTTGGTGGAACCGAGCGGGCGAGAGTTGGATCGCCGTCGAGCATGAGCACGGGACAGGCGTGCGCCATAGACCGGTGCTCTTCGGCATCCCGGAGCTCAAGGCTCAGCGACACGGCATCGGCCGAGAGGTCGGGCAGGATCCACTGCGACCATTCCAGCGACAGAGCAGCTTCGGCGATAGCGGCGCCGGCCTGCACCTTCAAGGCCGGCGCACACAGAACGTCGAGATAGTCGCTCAATGAGATGCCGATGGGCAGCAGGCGCAAGCCGCTCTCATGCCTTTCGATATAGAGCGGCGCCAGGCCTGCGAGATCGTCTCCGGTCCACACGGCAATCATCGCGAGATTGCCTGGCGCGAATGTCCGCCACCACGGAATGAGCCAGGCAGGAGACTGGAACGGCGTCGCCGAGACACTTCGCGACCAGAGCCGCCACCAACACGGCTCCAGCTCTTCAAATGCTTCCGGATCGTGAATGATCTCGGTGCGCAGACCGCCCATCAGGCGGTTCCCAGCAACGCGCGAGCGGCGCCAAGCTTGGCCAGCGCTTCATAGGCATTCATATAGGATGTGATCATGCCTTCCAGGGAGAAGCGGCGACGCGCCTCGGCCCGGCATGCCTCATGGTCCAGGGCTCCGGAATCTACGATGGCTGCCGCCATCTCTTCGACGTCGTTGACCAGGAACCCGGTCCTGCCGTGTTGGACGACATCGAGAAGCGCGCCGTTCGGAAACGCGACGACAGGTGTGCCGCAGGCGAGCGCCTCCATCGCCACAAGTGAGCTTGTTTCGGCGGCAAGGCTGGGAATGATCAGGCAGCGGGCGGCGTTGAGCAGCCGCCGCTTCGCCAGAAAGCCGAGCGGTCCAAGAAAGCGCCGCTGCCGATCGAGACGGGGACAGACCTCGTCGGCAAAGTAACGCAGATGGGTCTCGTAGCGATAGACCTTGCCAGCGATTGCCAGGGGAACGCTGGCTCGCCTTGCTGCTTCCTGCGCGAGATGGATGCCTTTTTCAGGGCAGATGCGGCTGAGGATCAGCGCGAAATTGCGTCGCGATCGTGGCTCATGCAGCGCCTCGATATCGACGCCGTTCGGAATGGGTGGCGCTAGTCTCGATCCCGCCGGCGCTGTGCTGTGCTGCGCCGGCGAGACCGCGTGCAGCCACAGGTCCTCACGTGATGGCGCAAGCACCTCGGACGGATACCAGTCAAGCGGCAGGTGCAACGTCACCAGCGTTGGGCCGTCGCAGGGCAGATAGGCATCGAAGTCGATGCCGTGGAGATGCACGACATCGATCGGCCAGCGGGCGCGGGCGGCTGCGATCGCATTGCGATGCACTTGATGGGCACGATCCTTCGCCTCCTCATCAAGCACACCCGCTTCGGTGGGTGTTTCGACCAGGGTTCCGGCCGTCTGCGACCCCTGGCATGCCACGACCATGGAACGATGGCCCTGTCGCACCAGCGCACGATCCAACGCCGAGAGGACCTGCTCGGCGCCGCCGACCGCGTCAGGCCCGACGGGGGCGAGGGGGTAGGCGACGTTGAGGACAGTCAGTGTCATCGCTGATCGCGCCCGCCCTCACCATGCCGCCGACACGCGCTGCCTTGGTGCCATGTCCTCGCCGATCGCGGGAGCGTAGCGGCGGATCATCGCCGCGCAGAACTCGGCGAATTCCTCAGGGACCTGGGGCGGACTGGTGTGATGAGGCTGCAGACCGCGATGCTCCGGCGTGAAGCAGAAGGTGACCGTGACGTTGAAATCAGCGAGCGCTTCCATCTGGCGATCGAACCAGTCCAGCGCATTCGGCCGAAAACTGTCGGCCCAGGACAACCCGGTGCGCAGGTGGGTGACGCCCAGACGCTGCATCCAGGCAACAGCGTCGTCCAGCCGATGGTCCTCATAGTGGAACCATTGCACCAGGCCCATTTGGGGAGTGTGGCGCACGAACTCCTCGAGCGCAGGCTTGGGCGTGCCGTCCTCGCGCAGCAGGCCCATGTAGAAATGCCTGTAATAGGACGAACCTTCCGCTTCGCGATGGCGTGTCGTCGCCTCCCAGGAACGCGGCAGATCATAGAGGCTGTACCACTGCACGCGCGGCGCAAGTCCCAACAAAAGCTTCGCCGTCCGGCGCAAGCCCCAGACTTGCACCTCCTCGGCGCCGAAGGTCGACACACCGACTTCGCTGACCCACACCGGAATGTCGGCGACCGTCGCGATCTCTCCGAGCTTGTGAGGCCACTCGTGGATTTGCCAGAGGTTCCAGTCGAGCGGAAAGCCATGCACGGCGACGGCGTCGACATGGTCGAGCACGCCGAACTCCTTCATGCGCGTCATGAAGCCGGCATCGATCGGCGAAATGCCGCCCAGCACCTTTGTAATGGCAGGATTTTCTCGGCCGATTGCGTCAGCCGCCAGCGTCGCCATCGTGGCAAACCGGCGCCAGTCCGGGTCGAGCTCCGGATCCCAGTGCGATTTGTTGTTGGGCTCGTTCCAGATCATGGCGGCTTCAATCATGGGTCTCTCCTTTCGAAGGATAGACGGCGGCGGTGCCGATCGGTTCGCCGGACGCGCGGCAGAAATAGATCTCGTCTTCAGGGTGAAGCAGAATCTCGAAACCGGCGCTGCGCAGCATCGCCTCGGTGCAGGCGCGGTTCGGAATCCACCAATTGGTGGGGTCATCGGCGTAGCGATGCTCGATGAAATGCAGCTTCGGAAATTCGGGCTGGTCGAACAGGTCGCGCGTCCAGAAATGGTAGTTCTGTTCGAGCGCCAGCACGTCGCCGCTGCCGCGCTGCATCGACTGGAAGATCATCAGGTCGTCCGCGACATGCGCGCGGATCAGGTCGAGCGCCAGGAGGGGGTGGCGCAGGTGGTAGAGCACGCCCATGAACAGCACGATGTCGAACCGCTCGCCTAGCGAGGCGACGTCATAGACCGACAGTTCCCTGAACTCGATGTCGCAGTCCGCGATCTCGGCGGCGAAACGGGCCTGGGCAAGATAGGCCTGGTCGAAGTCGACGCCGAGCACCCGATCGGCGCCGCGCTTCTTCATTTCGATCGAGTAGAAGCCGGCGTTGCAGCCGATATCGAGCACCGATTTACCCGAAAGATCAGACGGAATGGCATCCGCGAATTTGCGCCATTTGATCAGCGGGTAGTTGCCGAGGAAATGATCGGGGGCGGTCTCCACGCCCGCCAGTTCCATGTTGTGGAACCACGGCCCCAATGCGTCGATGCGCCGACGTATTTCCGTGCTGGAACGCAGCATGGCTAAGCTCCTTCGCCTGGAACGGTTGGCGCTGGCGAGCAGTCCTGCGCGGCGACCATCGGCAACGTCCCATCTTCAACCGCATCGTTGCGCTCGAGCAGCCTGAGCGCTGTGCGATAGCCGTTGAAAGTACCGACATCGACATAGGCGGTCCCGGCCTTGACGCCGTAAGCCTCGCCTCCCGCCGCAAGATATGCGTTGACCAGAGTTCCGAAATACTCGTCAAAACCGTCGCGCTGGCGCCAAAGGGCGGCAAGCTCATGGAAGATACGGCCCGGCATCTTGAAGGCCCCCCAGACCCAGTTCGTCGCGGCGTCAGCTTGCTTGACTTGGATTTGCTCGATCCGCCCGTTTCCATCGAGGACGACAGCGTCGAACAATTCCGGGCGATCGACCGGAAACATCAGGAAGGACAGCCGGTCGTCGGCCAGGCGGCAGAAGCCGTCTTCTGGAAACCAGATCGTGTCCGGAAGGCCGACCAGGACCGTTTCTTCAGGCGTGACAAGCGGTGCCGCGCGGAAGATCGCGTCGCAAAGCCCAACCGGAGAAGGCTGCGCTACGAAGATGGCCGCGGCGTCGTCATAGCCGCCGGCGTAATATTCGAGGATATCCGACTTGCCGGAACCGATGATGAAGCAGATGCGATCAACGCCGTTGCAGACCATCCGTCGCACCAGATACTCGCTCACCGCGCATGGGCGCTCGATCTGGCCATCCAGCCGGCTGCCGACCGGCAGCAGCTCCTTGGAGAAACCCAACGGCTGAATGCGGCTGCCGCGACCGGCGGCAGGCACGATGCCCAACATCAGACAACTTCCTCCATTGTGCCACTCGCCATGGACGAAAAAGCGTCGTTCAGGATACGGTCCAATTCGGCAGCGCGATGCGCGGATGTGTGCTCGTCGAGGACGCGCTCCTGGGCGCGGCGGCCGAGCGTGGCAATCTCACTGTCCGACAGGCCGAGCGCGGCAACGACATCGCCTGTACTGTCCGCCAACAGAATCTCGCTGCCAGGCGTGAAGAAGCTGTCGAGGCCGGCCCAGTCGTCCGAGATGATCGCGGTGCCGCAAGCGGCCGCCTCGAAGAGACGGCCTGACGGGCACCAGCCCTGTCGCGCCATCGCCTCGCGGGTGACATTCAGCGTCAGGCGCGAGGAGGAAAAGAAGGCCGGGTGGTCGGCGGGCGGCAGGTGCCTGACGAAATAGATGTTGCTGCTCCAGGGGAAGTCCTGCGGGTACTGCGCCCCGCCTATGACGAAACGGCGGTTCGGCAGTCGGGCCGCTGGAGCGACGAGCAGTCTTTCCACCCCCGCCTGCCGGTCCGCGGCATAGGTCCCGAGATAGGACAGATCGCATGCGAACTCGGGCCTGGACTGCGCCGGCCGGTGTCGGTTGGGGTCGACATGGCCGTAAAGCGGCAGGACATAATGTGCGCCAAGAATGGTCTTCAGTGTGTCGATCACCGGCCCTCCGGTATAACTCAGGACCAGATCGAAATCGCGCAGGCCCTTCGGCTCGAAATAGGCCGGGTAATCACCTCGCTCGATGCTCGCCAGCGTCACGGGTGTATCGAGGTCGTAAAACACCTTCAGGCCGCGACAGCTTTCGTTGGCTAGGCGCGAGGCCTCCACGGCGTCCGGACAATAGGAGGTGACGATGACGACCTCGGCTTCCCATATCGCGGCCTCGGCGCCTTGGCGGATGGACTCCCAATCCTGGTAGAGAACGATATCGCCGCCGCTCAGCCGGTCGATGTCCCTGGCACCGGCGTAGTAGGGCGTATCGCGCTCGAAAAAGCTGATCGACCAGCCAAGCCGCGCCAGCGCCCCAATCAGTCCGCGCCAGAGCGTGGCGTGCCCGTTACCCCACGAGGATGTGACGGTGAGGCCGAAAATGACCATGCGCATCGGTTACCGCTCCGTCAGGCGATTTCATTCAAACGGATCAGCTTGGAGCCCCAGTCGCCGTGGACGACCGTTGTGATGGAGGCCGGCGCGATGTCGAAGCGGAAGCAATCGCCGAGCTGCAGACCGAGGATCGCGCAGACAGCCGCCTTGATCACATCGGCATGGCTGACAAGCGCGATGCACTGACCCTGTCCATTTTCGCGCAGCGCGTCCATCAGGCCGATCATCCTTTGCTGGACATCCAGCATGGTCTCGCCGCTCGGAGTGCGGGCGCTCTGGCGCTGCTCGTTCCAAAGCCGCCAGCTTGCATCGCCGTTCAGTTCTTCGAAGGTCTTGCCCGACCACTCGCCGAAGTCGATCTCGTCGAGTTCTCTGCAGATCGCGAACTTCTCAATCTGACAAGCGATGGCGATCGGCTTCGCTGTTTCCAGTGTGCGCTCGCGTGGGCTGCTCAAGATCGCCGCGAGCGGCTCTCGCGCCATCCGTCGCGCGAGATGCAGCGCCTGAGCTTGGCCAGCTTCGCCGAGGCGAACGCCTTCAAGCCGCCCGGCCAAGTGCGACCCGACATGATCATGCGCCGCGTGGCGAATCAGAAAAAACGTCGTAGTCATTCGGCGGCGTCCAGCATCGGCTCGTCATTGCCGGCGATGAAGGCGAGCGTCCGCAGACGTGCTTCTGCGTCGGTGAACTGCTCCGGCGGCGACTTCATGAAATAGCTGCTGGGTCCTGTAAGCGCGCCAGCAATGCCGCGGTCGAGGGCAAGCTTGGCGCAGCGGACGGCGTCGATGACGACGCCTGCTGAGTTGGGCGAGTCCCAAACCTCCAGCTTGAGCTCGGCATTGAGCGGCACACCGCCGAAGGTGGTGCCTTCGACCCGAATATAGGCCCATTTGCGATCGGTCAGCCACGGGACATGGTCGCTGGGTCCGACATGGATGTTGCCGGCCTCAAGCGGGACGTCGATCTGGCTGGTGACGGACTGCGTCTTGGAAATCTTCTTCGATTCCAGCCGCTCGCGCTCGAGCATGTTGAGAAAGTCGGTGTTGCCGCCGAAGTTGAGCTGATAGGTGCGATCGATGCGCACGCCGCGCTCGCGGAAGAGATTGGCTAGCAGCCGGTGCACGATAGTTGCGCCGACCTGGCTCTTGATGTCGTCGCCGACCAGGGGAAGGCCGCGTTCCTCAAAGCGTTGGCGCCATTCCGGCCTCGAAGCGATGAAGACAGGGATGCAATTGACGAAGGCGCAGCCGGCTTCGAGCGCACATTCGGCATAGAATCGCGTGGCCTGTTCGGAGCCGACGGGAAGATAGGATATCAGAACCTCGGCTCCGCTTTCGCGGAGCCGCGCGATTACATCTGCGATCGGTTCATTCGATTCTTCGATCTCACCCCGAAGGTATTTGCCGATGCCGTCGAGTGTCGGGCCGCGCTCCACACTGACGCCGGTCGGCGCGACGTCGGCGAAACGGAAGGTGTTGTTGGGCGCGGTGTAGATCGCTTCGGCCACATCGCGCCCAACCTTGTTTTTCGCAACATCGAAGGCGCAGACGACCTCGATATCGTCGACGTGATAGCCGCCGAGATCGGCATGCATCAGCCCGGGGATCGGCTCGTTGCCGTTGGCGTGGCGATAATAGGAGAGACCTTGCACCAGGGATGATGCGCAATTGCCCACGCCGATAATGCCGATGCGAACTTTCTTCGATGTCACGAAACCGCTGCCTCTTCTAGTTGGAGGTAAGTTCCTCGGCGCCGAACCGGGAGTGGCCGCGAATGTTCCTTCCCGCTGCGAAAAATTGCTCGATCTCCAAAAAACTGCCGGCCTGATTCCGGATCAAACAGGCGCGGCTCTGCGTTGGCGGCCAGACAGCTGGGAAGGAGCCGTATGGTCATCTTCGGCGACCACAAGCGAACGCGTAGCGCACAGCAGCTCAGGGAGGCTGTCTTGGCCGCCGCTGGAGCAATCGGCGATCTGCCTGCCGGCATCGAACGTCATGCTGCTGTGGTCGATCTTTTCGTCACCGCCTCTGAACTTGTGCAGGGCCTTGCCGATGCGGAATTCGACAGCAAAGGTGTCGACAGCAGGTCGTCGAGGCAGAAGCTGGGTTCTGAAATCCTTGTCGAGTTGTCGCGGGAAATCCTGCGATCTTGGCGACAAGGATTTGCCCGAAGCGGAGGGCTCGATGCATCGCTGCTTGCAAAACTTGCCGCCATCGACTGCGGCAGCCCAATAACCACCGGTCCGGCTGAAGGCTTCGCGCTGTACGCACTCTACCCGGAAACCTATCTGCTTGCGGCGCTGCAGTCCGGCCTCGACGCAAACACCTGTGTCATCGGGATCCGCAGCATCGGTCTCGGCCTGGCAGCAATGGTCGCAGCCGCCCTCCGAGCACCACTGCCCCTGAGCGTGAGGCCGATTGGACACCCCTTTCGCCGGCACGTCTGCGCTGCGCCCGAACTGATTGGTGACTGGCGGGACAAACCAGAAGCCAGATTTGCGATCGTGGATGAAGGCCCGGGCCTCTCCGGCAGCTCATTTCATGCGGTTATAACCTGGCTGGAGGAGCAAGGCATTTGCCGAGAGCGCATCCACCTGTTCCCAAGTCACCGCGGGGGGCCGGGCGCACACGCTTCGGCAGACATCCAGGAGATGTGGAGCCGCTGCCGATGCCATGTCGCGGACTTCGAAGCAGCCTTCGATGGATGCGTCGCGCCGAGCCTTCGACAATGGATGGCGAACCTCCTCGGCAAGGCTGATGTCGAACTCAGCGAAATCTCCGGCGGCGAATGGCGCAAACATATCTCAGTGACGTCCGACCATTGGCCGCCTGCATTTCCGGCATTCGAGCGGCGCAAATTCATGCCTTCGGCCAGCGGTGAGCGCTGGCTGGCGAAGTTCGCGGGCTTCGGCGAGAGCGGAGGTCGCAAGCTGCGTACGGCCAAGGCACTGCACGAAGCGGGCTTTGGCGCTCAGCCGGTCGGACTCTGCCACGGTTTCCTGGTCGAGCGCTGGATCGATGCCGACAGGCTGGACCGGGTAGGGATGGCAAGGGATCTGCTGATCGAATGGCTTGGGCGTTACCTCGGCTGGCGAGCCGCCAGGCTGCAGACGGACGAGAGCGGCGCGTCGTTGGACCAACTCGCGCGCATGTCGGTGCAGAACTGCGAGGAGGCGCTGGGCAAGACGCCGGCGGATGCCTTGCAGGCATGGTTTGCCTGTCAGCCATCACCGGGTCCGACGCGCCGGGTCGAGATCGATGGACGGCTGCACGCTTGGGAAATTCTGGTCCACCCGGACGGGAGCCTGCTCAAGACGGACGCGGTCGATCATTGCCGATCGCACGATCTTATCGGCTGTCAGGGCATAGAATGGGACATTGCCGGCGCGCGGGTCGAGCACGACCTGTCCGCCGCCGAGCTTTCGAAGCTCATCGGCCGCATCGAGCGGACGATATCTATCAACAGGGCCCTGGTCTACTATCTCGAGCCCGGCTATCTCGCATTTCAGCTCGGCCTCTGGACGATTGTAGGGCAATCGGCCAACGACGAAGACCGGATGCGTGCGACGCGCCAAGTCGAACGTTACAAAACCGGAATTGTTCGGCTTCTGGGCTGTTGAGGACCAAGCACGCAGGAGTCAGTCCAGCCTGCGCAGCATGTCGGCTTCCTGCTCCAGGATGCTCGCCACTTCTTCCCGTTGCAGATGCGTCATCATCAGGCTGACGCAGCACTCGAGATAGGTGATGGAAGCTCTTCGCAGGAAAGCGGCGGTTTGCACCGCCGCCATCTGCTCGATGTCCTTGACTGGTCGCTTCGGCTGCATAGCTCTTCCTCCGTCGCGGTTGTCATGCCCAATCGCGATCTCGGTTGGTTGTTCCGCCCCAAGGGAAAGAAGCCGGTGACTCAAAGCTGCAGGTTCTGGAGCTTTCCGATACCTGCCCTGTCGATCACCGCCATGGGCTCCATCGCCGCCTCATCGAGCTCCGTAAAGTAGCTGATCGTCTGGAGCAGGCCCTGCCTGAGCGGTACCCTGGGAGACCAGCCTAGCAATGCTTTCGCGCGAGCTATGTCGGGACGCCGCCGACGGGGGTCGTCCTGAGGCAGAGGCAGGAATTTCACCGGCGATCTGGTGCCGGTCAGTTCGCGCACCAGCTTTGCCAACTCGAGGATCGAAAATTCTCCCGGATTGCCGAGATTGACCGGCTGGTGCGGATTGGGATCGACATCCATCAGGCGGCGCAATCCCTCGACCAGATCGGTGACATAGCAGAAAGAGCGGGTCTGCAGGCCATCACCGAAGATCGTCAGCGGCCGTTTCTCGATCGCCTGCATGACCAGGTTCGAGACGATGCGGCCGTCCGCGGGGTCCATCCTGGGCCCATATGTGTTGAAGATGCGGGCGACGCGAACGTCGGCCATCTCGGCTCGGAGATAATCGAAACAGAGCGTTTCGGCGCCGCGCTTGCCCTCGTCGTAACAGGCCCGCGGTCCGGTGCAGTTGACGTGGCCGACATAGTCCTCGCGCTGCGGATGCTGTTCCGGATCGCCATAGACTTCGCTGGTTGATGCCTGCAGGAAGCGCGCGCCATTGCTGGCGGCCAGCTCCAAAAGATTGAGGGTCCCGATGACGCAGGTGCGCGTGGTGTGGATCGGGTCGGCTTGATAGCGAGGCGGCGATGCCGCGCAGGCCAGATTGAAAACGCGATGGACAGGTTCACCGAGTTCCAGCGGGGTGCAAACGTCCTGCTTGATCAGTCGAAAGCGCACCTGACCAACCAGCGAGCTGATATTCTCCATTCTGCCGGTGAGGAAATTGTCGACGCAGATCACGCGATAGCCGTCACGCAGCAGCGCCTCGCACAAATGCGAACCGAGGAAACCGGCACCGCCGGCAACAAGCGCCGTCCGTGTATGTTCAGCTCTTTTTGATCGCCGCATCTCGATGGTCTCCTGTCTGCCGCTTATGCTGCACTTTCGACGTCCAGATCGATCGCCGTGCGGGCGTCGACAGACGGCGTCAGCGCCGAAACGAATTCACCTGCCCTAGCAATGGCCGTATGTCTTGAAAGCACCGACGCGCGCGCGAGTCTGGCCATGTCGAGCCTAGCCCGCTCGGATTTGGCGCTGAGGATCTCCTCGACATCTGCGGCATTGGTCGCGGTCTCGATCGCCGGTCCCGGGAAAAAATCGTCGAGCCCAGGCCAGCGGTCGCTTATGATCGGCGTGCCACAAGCAGCGGCCTCGAAGAGCCGCACGCTAGGCGACCATCCTGCCGCGATCATCGACGCCCGCGTAAGGTTCAGCGTGTAACGCTGGCGGCTGTAGAAAGCTGCATGTTCGGAAGGCGGCAGGTGCTCGATCCGCTCGACATTGTCCGGCCAGGCGATGTCGCAGGGATATTGCGAGCCGGCAACGACGAAGCGGCGGTCCGGCAAGCGGCGCGCAGGCTCCAGAAGCAGCGCTTCCAATGAGGGCTGCCGGTCCGCGCTATAGGTGCCAAGATAGCCAAGGTCCCATTCGATGGCTTGTCTGGTGCGACGATGCCGCGTTGGGTCCACCGAGCAGTAGAGCGCCTCCGCCCGGCGGGCGCCGAACTCGGACTTCAGCCGCGCCAGCGTAGGTCCGCCGGTGAAGGAGAAATAGACGTCGAAATAGGGGATCTGCCGGTGGGCAAGATAGTCGCAATCGTCCTCGGCAACCCGCGTAAGCGTTACCGGGGTATCGATGTCGTAGAAGCAGAACTGTCCCGTGCACAGCGAAGCAAGATCGTCGATGATTGCCCGGCCTTCCGGCACGAAGGAGCCCATCACCACAGCGTCAGCCCGCTGCAGCTCCTGTCTATGGCTGCAGCGCAGCTCCGAGACCGTCTCGTAATAGCGCAAGTCGCAAAAATCGGGATCGCGCAGGTCCCGGTGATGCGCGTACCAGGGAACGTCGCGTTCAAAGAAGGTGATGCGATGGCCGAGCTCGTGAAGCGCGCGGAGCAGTCCCCGAAAAGTTGTCGCGTGGCCGTTGCCCCAGGACGAAGACAGGGAAAGGCCGAGGAAAACGATTTCGAGCGGTTTCGTCATTCTGCAGCCTCCATTGCCCGGCGCTCGAAATGCGCCTTGAAGATGTCATCCACCAACTGGGCTCTCAGCGTATAGGTATGCTCGGCCAGAACGCGCCGCAGCGCTGCCGCGCCGATCGCCTTCGCCCTTTGCGGCGTCAGCGTGCACATGATCTCGGCGACATCGGCGCCGTCCCGCGCGACCAGAATCTCTTCGCCGGGGGTAAGAAACAATTCGATGCCGAGCCAGGCGTCGGTGATCAGGCATGCGCTCGCGCCCGCCGCCTCGAACACGCGGGTGGCGGGCGAAAAGCCGTTGGTCGCCATGCTGTCGCGGCTGATGTTAAGCACCGCTTTCGGCGTGACGTTGAAAGCGTTGTGGTCGCGCGTGCCGACATGGCCGAGCCACGACACGTTTGACGGCAAGGGCTTGTCTCCCCAACCGGAGCCGCCAAGCAGGAAGCGTTGACCGCTAAGCGAACGGGCTGGATCGAGGAAGAAGGCATCCACGCGCGCCTCGCGGTCGGGAAGGCGATTGCCCAGGAACGCCAAGTCACAGGCAAAGCGCGAATTGGCGGAGACCGGGTGATGCGTCTCCGGATCGAGCGCGTTATAGATCGGTATGCACTCCGCTGCGCCAAGAGCACGATAATCCCAGACGACCGGGTCGCCGCCGCCATAAGTGAGCACCAGCCCGATCCTCTTCAGAGCCTCGTGTAACGGGTGTTCGGCGTCATTGCGCAACTCGCTTAGGGTCGCTGGCGCGTCGACATCCCAGAAGACGGTCAGCGCATCTGGGCGGGCATTGTCGAGGACTGCCTGCAGCAGCGCATCGTCTTCGAAGCCGACGCCGCTTGCCGTGACCACGACGTCTGCCTGCGCGGCGCGCGATGCAACTTGCATCAGCGCGTGCGGGGTCGGCTCGTAGACCACGACGCTGCACCAGTCCGGCGCCTCGATGTCGCGGTGCTGCTGCCGATCATAGACGTTGGGCTCATAAAAGACGATGTCATAGCCGCGCTGCGAAAGCGCCTTGAGCAGGCCCCGGTAATAGGTGGCCGCGCCATTCCAATAGGACGACAGCAGGCTCGATCCGTAAAAGGCGATCTTCATGCGGCGGCCTCCGTTGCGGGTTTGATTTCGGCCGCGTCGCGATTGCCGCATGCGGCGAGGATGGCGAACAATTCGTCGGCGCGGTGCCGGCATGTGTGCCGCGACAGGATGGTCTCCAGCCCCGATGCGGTCAGCGCTTCCGCAAGCTGACTATCGTTCAGCACGTCGCGGAGGTGGCCTCGCATCTCGGCGCCGTTTCGGGCGAAGAGGAAATCCGTTCCGGCACGGAACAGCCCTTCGACATCCGACCATGGCGCAGACACAAGCGGAATCCCGCAGGCCAGTGCCTCGAAGATGCGAATTGTCGGAATGCCAGGCAGGCTCTCCCGGTAGGGCCTGCGCGGGATGTGCATGGTGACGCGATGCCGCGCGAAGGCCTTCGGCACATCTGCATTGGCGATCCAACCTTCATAGTGCAGGCCGGCATCCGCGAGGGCCGTCAGCGCATCCGGCGGATAGCGCACGCCGTGAATGGTTCCCGATGGCCTAAGCGCGCTTGCCGGCTGGATCAGAAATTCGTCGATCTCGGCGCTGCGTTCGTCGTCGCCCCAATTGCCGATCCAGACGAGGTCGGAGACGGGGTCGATTTTCGGGCACGGCTTGAACAGCCGGTCGTCAGCCGCCTCATGCCACGTGAAGACCCGTTTGCCCCAGCCGGCACGAAGGTAGCTCTCCCGCAGCACTTCGCCAAAGACCAACACGCCATCATAATGATGGAGTTGAAGCGCTGCGATGGCCTGCGCCGCCGAGATGGCGCGATGATGAGTGTCGTGGAACAGTAGCGTGAAATCGCCACCCTGGCCCCGGATGCGGCCGATGCGAGCGATGAGTTCAGGGTCGGTCCATTCATGAACGATGACGACGTCTGCGCTGGCGAGCCACGACTCGTGCTGGAAACCCGCGTCGTAGGTGACCGCCATCAATTCCGGAAAATCCTTGCGAAAGCGCTCGACGGCGAAGGGGCCTTGCTCGGCGAGGAGGTTCGATCGGCTCCAGCCGTCGGCGGGCTCCAACGCGACCACCTCATGGCCGCGCGCGACAAGCTCGCGCATGGTGCCGCGCTGGAAATGCGCGTTGCCGTGGTTCCAGTCGGAAACCGCCGAATGGGTGTAGAACAGAAAACGCATGGTCAACGCCCCGCCGCGGTTGTCGCCGCCCGATCGTAGATGTCTCGCATCTGTGCCGCCTGCGCGCTGAGCGGGAATTTGCGCGCCCGTCGGGCGGCGCGCTGGCCAAACCGGCGTCGCAGGTTTTCATCACGCGAGAGTCTGGCGATGCAGCCGGCAAGCGCATGCGGATCGCGTGCGTCGAAGAACGTCGCCGCCCCGTCCCAGATCTCCCGGTAGGTCGCGATGTCCGCCAGCACCAGCGGGGTGCCCGCAAAGGCAGCCTCCAGAGTGGCCAGCCCGAAAGGCTCGTAGAGCGATGGCGAGACAAAGATGTTGGCACGCGCCATCAGCTGCCGAACCTCGAAATGGCTTATCGAACCTAGTGACAGGGCATGATCGAAGAATGCGCGCTGTCCATCCGGGCCTTCAGTTTCGCCCACAGCAAAAAGGGGGAGGCCACACAAAGCAGCGGCGGCATCGAGCACCGATGCGTTTTTCCCCTCATCCCACCAGCGCGCGGCCGCGAGAACGAACGACTCGCGGTGCGCAGCTGTAGGGGCGGGGAGGGCACCATTATGCACGACGTCCAAGCCCGCGATCGAGCCGTAGCAGGCTTCGAGCATGTCGGCGTGGCTTCTGCTCGGCGCGACAACCGCTTGGGCGCGGTCAAAGCCCATCCGATTGCGCTCTCGTTGCCAGGTCCAATCGCCGACGGCCATTTGCGCCCGCACCACATGCAGCCATGTCACTACGCAGGAATGCGACACTGCGACGATAGGACAATTCAGTTCGAGGCCGGCTGCCTGCGCCGGGGCATTGAGGTGCACGAGATCGATCGCATAGGCCGACGCAATCTCCTGCAATTCGCAAGGCAGCTGGTCGAGATCTTTCTCGTCGCGCGTCATCCAGTCCGGCGGGCATTCGAGCCAAATCAGCGTGGCGAAAGACCGCGCCTCCCGGACCTGTTCCGGAGAAGGTTCCGGTCCCAGCCCGGCGAGCACGACGCTGTCGCCGCCGGCCGCCAGCTCGCGCGCCAGGTCAAGCGAATAGCGCCAGACCCCGCCAACGGCGTCGGTCGTCATCAGGATGCGCCTCGGACGCTGGATCAGTGATTGCAGCATGAGGACTCCAACTCAGCCAGCGCACGCGGGCGCTGGTCCTGGATATCGCTGAATGATCGGAAGGAGGCGAGGTAGTGCTCATGCGCGCGCTCCCAGGCGACATCGTCGGGCTCGCCCCAAAGCTCGCGATAGCTGGGGGAGCTTGGATACGGATAGAGCGGTACGGGCTCGCTTGCCCAGACGCCGTGATTGATCAGGTGCTTGCGCCAGTAATCCACCAGCGCCGGGTCGTCTTCGACCATACCGATCAGATTGGCCTGGACGAAAGGCACGTTGCGGCGGGCGTCGATGAGAAGCGCGGCCAGATCCTCGGTGTTGAGCCGGCAGCGCTTGGCAAGCATCGCACGGCCTTCTACCGTCAGGCTTTCAAGGCCGGCTTCGATCGAGACGCAGCCGGCCTTGCCAAGCAGCTCGAGCAGCTCTGGCTTCCAAAGGTCGATGCGAGTCTGGACACCGAACTGGACATCGCGCTCGACCAGCGCCTCCAGCAGCGCCTTCTGCGGCAGGAAGATTTCGTCGATGAAATAGATATAGCGGACGCCTTGCGCGATCAGCCCGTCGATCTCGGCGATGACGGCATCGTGCTTCCTACGCCGATAGGCATCGCGGAAATCGATCTTGGCGCAGAAGCTGCAATTGTAAGGGCATCCGCGCGAGGCTTCCACCTCGGCGCCGGACCCATTCTGGACGGTATCGAACCGGTGGTGGTGGTGGCTGTGCGCCGCGACCCAGTCGGACGGCCAGGCGAGCGCTGGATGATTGACGAACGGGCTGGCGTGCACGCCGCCATTGCACACCGGAAAGTTGTTCTGGAGATAGGCTGTATGCGCAACCTTGCTCCAATCGCTCTCCTGTGCGAGCGCTGTCACAACCTCCTCGCATTCGCCTCGTACGACGATATCGACGCCGAGCTTGCGTAGCGTCGGCGCGGGCGTCGCCGAGCCGTGCGGTCCCACCGCCACGGTGCGTCCGCCGCGTCCGGCGAGATGGTTGAGGAATTCCCCGGGAACGCGCAATTCGGGCGGCGCGCAGCGCCAGAACAGATAGGTCGGCGCGGTCGTCACCACTGTCATATCCGGCGCGAATGACGCCACACGCTCGGCCAGCGCCGCATTGTCGAGGGCCTGTAGTTGTCCGTCCAGCATCAGAACGTCGTGCCCATCGGCGTCCAGCATTGCGTTGGAATATCCGAGCTCCAGCGGCAGATGCGGCTGGCGGCAGCCGAAATAGATACTGTGCTCGTATGTCCAGTACGGATTGACCAAGGCTACCTTCATGCGACGTACCTCGTAGCTTCTGGGCGCGATTGGAGGCGATGCCGCAGCAGCCAGCTGGCGAGATCGCAGACGCCTTCGCGCCATGGCACGTGCGCCTGCCAGCCGATCGCGGCCTGCAGCTTGCGTGTATCGGCAACGAAAAAGGGCTGGTCCCCGACCCGCTCGTGGTCGTGGCGGATCGCGACGTCACGGCCGACCATGTCGGGGATCTCCGCCAGCAGCACGCGCAGGCTGACCGCGTTGCGCGGGCCGCCGCCCAGATTGAACGCCTGGCCTTTCAAGTCTTCGATCCTGGCCAACACGCCGCGATAAGCGGCGACCGCATCGGACACATGCAGAATGTCGCGCACCTGCCTGCCGTCGCCATAGATCGTGATCGGCTGGCCAGAGAACGCGCTCAAAAGGAAATGCGCGACCCAGCCCTGGTCCTCGGTGCCGAACTGGCGCGGCCCGTAGATGCAGCTCATACGCAGCACCGCGGTCGGCAGTCCGTAAGACTTGGAATAATCGAGCACATACTGATCGGCCGCACCCTTCGAGCAGCCATAGGGCGTGCAGAAATCAAGGCCGACGTTCTCATTGACGCCGCTCGTACGCACTTCCTCGTCGAGCGGTTCATAGTGATCGCCGGCTTGCCGCACCGCGATCTGAGGCAGGCTGCCATAGACTTTGTTGGTGCTGGCGAAGACCACGGGGGCTCTAGTGCCGCGAGCCGCTTCCAGAACGTTGAACGTTCCTTTGAGGTTGATGTCGAAATCTTGCGCGGGATCGGTCAGACTGGTCGTCACGGCTGTCTGAGCGGCGAGATGGAAAATCGCTTTGGCCGGCGCCAGGGCCGTGGCCAAGGCGCCAAGATCGCGTATGTCGATGATTTCAGTGCTCAGCCGGTCACCATGCTTTTGCGCCAGCCAGTCGAGGTTCTGCTCGACGCCCGGACGGCTGAGATTGTCGACCACCAGTACTCTTTCGCCATCGGACATCAGGCTGTCGGCGAGATTGGAGCCGATGAAGCCGCTGCCGCCAATGATAGCGACTGGGGCGTTGCGGGCGTGGCGGCGCGTCTGGGTCATGAGACCAATCCCCGCTCTTCCAGCTCGCGCCGCATGTCGGCGCCGCGATCGATGACGATGCTGTTGCGAACCCAGGCCGCGAATTCGCCGAGCGAATTCTCCAGGCGATGCTTTGGCTCGAAGCCGAGCAGTTCGCGGGCCTTGGCAATATCGGCAAAGCAGTTGCGGATGTCGCCGGAACGCGCCTTGCCCAGGATTTCAGGCGGGCGCTTGGGAATGCCCATGGCCTTGGCGAGCAGACGTGCCACCTCGCTGATCGAGTAGGCGCGTCCACTGCCGATATTGACCACATGCCCGGCAGCCTGACGTTGCTCCAGCGCCAGCCGAAACGCTGTGGCGACATCGCGTACATGCACGAAGTCGCGCTTCTGCTCGCCATCCTCGAAGATCGTCGGCCGCTTGCCGTTGGCCAGGCGTGAGGCGAAGTTGGCGAGAACACCGGTATAAGGATTGGAAAGCGCCTGTCCGGCGCCGAAGACGTTGAAGAGGCGCAACGCCGCCGCGTCGATGCCATACGCCTGCCCGAAGATCAGCACCGCGCGCTCCTGCGCATATTTTGTCAGCGCGTAGATCGAGGCTAGATCGGGCCGTTTCTCCTCGTCTGTGGCGATTGGCGACAGCGTCTCGCCGGATGCCGATTTGAGATCCCACAGGCCCTCCCTGATCTCGGCAGGCTTGCGGCGCGCATTGTCGATCCGCTCGCCGTCCGGTGTCTGGTAGAGGCCTTCGCCGTAGATGCTCATCGAGGATGCCACGACGATCCGTTGGACCGGATGCTTGATCAAAGCTTCGAGAAGGGTCGCGGTGCCGAGGTCATTGGTGCCGACATAGCGGGCGATTTCGTACATGGATTGACCAACGCCCACCTCGGCCGCCAGATGGATGACCGCGTCGACATCCGAAACCGCGTCGGCGACCGCATCTCGGTCGCGCACGTCGCCCTTGATCAGCTCGGCTCCGGTCGGAATATTGATGGCTTCGGCGCCGTGCACCTGGTCGACAAGCGCATCGAGCAGGCGCACCTGATAACCATGGTTGCTGAGCTCCTGGGCGACGTGGCGGCCGATGAAGCCGCACCCTCCCGTAACCAACACATGTTTCACGATATGTCCCTTCCGGATTTGGTTTCGGCGCCCCGAACTGCGCGGCAAAAGGTTTGTTCCCTGCTTCAACAAAGTTCCCGCCTGAGGAGACGGCACTGCCTGGCGGAGGGCATCCACCCTCTGGAACATTGCCGGTTGGCCGCTGTTAGGACAGCTCAACGGTCCCGCTGCGAGAAAGGGAGTTCCATGTCCGAGGCCAAGACAACCACCGATCACGACGAGATCCGGAAATGGGTAGAAGAACGAGAGGGACGACCGGCCGTCGTCCGCACGAAAGGCGAAGGCGGCATCCTGCGCATCGATTTCGGCGAGCCTGAGGATTCGTTCGACGCTATCGAGTGGGACGAATTCTTCCGCATTTTCGACGAGAACGATCTGGCTTTCCTGCATCAGGATAAAGCCGGCACCGGCGGAACGAGCCGCTTCAACAAATTCGTCGAGCGCAGCCGGAAGGGCTAGGGTGTTTCACCGTTTCACGGAAACGGCAAAACGCCTATCTCTTTGATTTGACACAATCCCGCACGGAAAACCGCTTTACATTTTTCCTGGAATTGCTCTGGTTGGTTGAGAAGCTGGTGTCATGGCGCCGTTGGAGGAGGGGAGGCCCTGCAACGGCGCTGCGGCAAGCGGTCAGGTTGCCGCATTTGGTCGTGCCGTTCAATCGAGCGGCTTGTCCGTCGGCCTGGGCGTCGGCCCGGCCTGGGGCCGCCTGCCGGCATTGCGGTTGGCAACACGGTTGTCGAGCGGCGAGGCCGATGGCTCTCGAGCGCCCGCTGTCTTCGGAGCGGTGGGCGTCGCGCCCGCATCGCTGTCCTGCGCGTCGCGATGGGGGTGTGGAAGTCCCTCCGGGTCGGTCGACTTCACCGCGGGCTTGGATGTGTCTTTCGGTTGAGCCATTTTCGAACCTCTCTGCCTAGATGCGCGCGATCAGCCGTGCGGGCGCATGACCACCTTGATGCAGCCGTCCTGCTTGTCGCGGAACGTCTTGTAGAGGCCCGGTCCCTTCTCCAGGCCGGCACGGTGGGTGATGACGAAGGTCGGATCGATCTCGCCACTCAGCACCTTCTGCAGGAGCGGCTCGAGATAGCGCTGCGTATGGGTCTGGCCCATACGAAATGTCAGCCCCTTGTTCATCGCCGCACCGAATGGAATATGATCCACCAGTCCGATATATACGCCGGGCACCGAGATGGTGCCGCCCTTGCGGCAGCAATAGATCGCCTCGCGCAGCACATGCGGCCGGTCGGTGCCGAGATAGACGGTGGCCTTGGCCTTATCGAGCATGGAATCGGGCGTGGCGGTCGCGTCGGCCTCGGTGCCGACGCAGTCTATGCAACTGTCAGGGCCGCGCCCGCCCGTAATGGCCATCAGCGCATCGTAAATATCGGAATTGCTGAAATCGAGCGTCTCCGCCTTGCCGTAGTCGCGCGCCATGGCGAGCCGCTCCGGCACCTTGTCGATGGCGATGACGCGCCCGGCGCCGAGCATCCACGCGCTCTGGATGGCGAACTGCCCAACCGGTCCGCAACCCCATATGGCGACCGTGTCGCCTTCCTGGATGCCGGCGTTCTCGGCCGCCATGTAGCCGGTGGGAAAGATATCGGAGAGGAACAGCACCTGCTCGTCATCGATGCCGTCGGGCACCTTGATCGGTCCGACATCGGCAAAGGGCACGCGCAGGTATTCGGCCTGTCCTCCCCAATAGCCGCCGACCAGATGCGAATAGCCGAACAGCCCCGCGGGCGACTGGCCCATGACCTTCGCGGCCTGTTCGGCATTGGGGTTCGACCGGTCACAGAGCGAGAACAGGCCGTTCTGGCAGAACCAGCACTCGCCGCAGGAGATGTTGAAGGGCACGACGACGCGATCGCCCTTCTTGAACTTCGTGTGAGCGCGGCCCACTTCCACCACTTCGCCCATGGTCTCGTGGCCCAGCACATCGCCCGATTTCATCGTCGGCATGTAGCCGTCCATCAGATGCAGGTCCGAGCCGCATATGGCGCAGCAGGTAACCTTGATGATGATGTCGCGGTCATTCTCGATCGCCGGATCGGCGACCTGGTCGCAGCGAATGTCGCCTTTGCCATGCCAGGTCAAAGCTTTCATCGGGTTGTTCCCATGGTTGTCGATGCTTAGCGGTACGGCCGAACTCGCGCTGGGCGGGAATGTTCCCGAATCAGAACCCGCGTTTTCAGCCATTCTTCGCCGAAGCCGGCTCGGCCATATTGCGGTGCTGTTCGGCAAGCGTGCCGGCCGGTGTGACATGGGCGGCGGCGACCTGCATCTTGTTCTTCCAGCCGCTGACGACCTGCTCCTCGCCGGCCATCACGGCATCGTAGCCGTCCTTGGCCACATCGGCCGGGTTGTCCTTTTTTGCGTGCCGACTTCGGTGTCCATCATGTCGGCGCGCTCGAAGAAGCGCGTCTGCGTGGCCCCCGGCATCAGCACGGTCACGCTCACGCCGCTGTCCTTCAACTCATGACGCATAGCAATGGCAAAGGAATCGATGAAGGCCTTGGTGCCGTTGTAGACTGCCTGGAACGTGCCCGGCATGAAGCCGGCGATGGAGCCGGTGAACAGGATCCTGCCGCGACCGCGCTCCACCATTTTGCGGCCGAGCCGATGGGCGAGATAGACGGTGCCGGTGATGTTGGTGTCGATGACGCGGCGTGCCTCGCTCCAATCCTGGCCGACGAAGCCCCGGCCCAGACCTCGGCCCGCGTTGAGGAAAAGAAGATCGATGTCGCGCTCGCCGATCCTGGCGATCAATTTGTCGGCGCCGTCCTCGCTTGCAAGGTCGGCTTCCACGGCGTCGACCGAGACGCCATGCGACTGGAGCGCCTCTGCACCCCGTTCGATGGCCGGCTCGTCGGCGACAATGACAAGATCTTAGCCATCCCTGGCGCAGAGTTTCGCGAGTTCCTTGCCGATGCCGCTTGATGCGCCGGTGACGACCGCCAGTTTGCCGTTTTCCATTCGATCCTCCTGAGTTGTTTGGCCGAACAACCGGTCGAACCGAATGTTCCTTGGGCAGGATTTCCGCATGGTTGAATTGCAATACGCCGGACGAAGGAACCGGGCGGGCGCCCCGGCTGTTGGAATCAACAGAGCTGCAGCCATGTGACTCTTTTCCGATCTGAACAAGAAGCTGACCGAAAACCTCTATGCCCATGGCAGCTATCTGAGCGATCCTAGCGCCGACCTGCCAAGGCGGGTGGAGGAGACGGTGGATCTTCTCATGCCTTTCGTACAGCCCGAGGCACCCGAAACCGTGAAGCTGCAGATTCTGGGCACTATCCACGAGCATATTTTTGACGAGGAGTAGCCGCGGCGGCCCCTCGTTCCGCCGGCGACACTAATCGCGGGACACTTTCAGCCGTCGTCTCGAACGCCGGGATCCATGCTGCTTTTCCGCTTCGCGCAGCACCCGCACGATTGCGTCCACTGGAGAGGGGTGCGTTGCAGGCTGTGCTTCCCAGCGCCACAAATGGCGAAACAGACTTTTCAGGCTCAACATGGCAAAGCCTCCTTGCCCTATCGAACCTCGAACGAGGAGCGATGTTCCTTTAGCGGCTACCGGACGACAGCGGCGAAAAGAAGTGCGGCCGCGGCCAAGATAATCAGCGCGACAACGACCAGGACCGGGTCGTTCCTGCGCGGCTGCAGGTCGGGAGCGTTCTCCGGCGGTCGCATTGCATTGGCAAAGCTCGCCTGATTCGTGAAATTGGGTATATACCCTGCAAAGTGACCTACGGGGACTTGGCGCAGCGGCGGCCTCTGCATCGGTTTCCAGAGGGGCGGCCGCCGGATCAAAGCCGGGCGTCTTATCCTGCGAGGCGCCTGCTTGGATGTCGCCACGCTGCCCTGTCGGAGATCGCAACTTCGATGGCATTCGCCGTCTCCTTTACCCCGAAAGGACCCGCTATTTCAGTGCAGCAACGAGCTTCCGCGGGCGCGCGCGATGCCGCGCATGATACCATTGAGCCAGTCGGCAGTGGATGAGCCGGCAGGTTTGTTGTCGATGTCCTCAAGTGCACTTTCCAAGGTCAGTTCGACCAGGCGATCGGAGGCTCTGGCATCGTCCAGAAGCAGGCGCGCGGCGAGCCGGAGTTTGGGCAACAGCGAGACCACGTCGTCCGCCACTGATGTCGGTTGCGCAACAGTAGCGGTCGTTGGCTCAAGCAGCGGTTCTGGCGAGCACAGCGCGTCGGCGAGGGCGGTCCGGCTTGAAGACTTGCTCAGGCTGCTTGCGAAACGCAGATGCTCGGGAATGGCGATCCGGTCACAGCCGCTGAAGAATACGAACGGCACGTTGCGGCTCATCAACTCGTCCGCAATCGGGAAAACGTATTTGCCCTGGAGATCAACGTCCAGGATGGCCGCCTCGGCTGTCTGCGCGTGTTGTTCGGCCTGCTCTACGGTTGCGACCGGCCCGAGGATAATGGCGCCCATGTCGGAAAAGAACTTGGCTAGATCGCTGGCCAGCAGCCACTCGTCTTCCGCGATCAAGAGGTGAAGTCCCCTGAGGTTTCGCACGCGAAGCTCCTTCAACTCGCATTTCGACGTGATGAGACCTCGGCCCTAGGGCATGCTGCGCCAACACCGGCGCGCGTGAAAATGAGGTCGCTGGGAAGCCAGATCGTAGAACGCGGTGACGGGTGAACCGTTCCGGCCGCTCGCGGCGCACGTCCGATATCGATACGGCAGATGACTACATGGAACCATCTCCCCAGCCTGCGGTTCGGCACGAGGCGGGGTGTCGGCCGGGAACCATGAACCATGACGTTGGACGGCGAGGCCTCCAGAGACCACAACGAGCGCGAGAATGCCGAACGTGTTCGCAATCTTGCCGAACGAGCAGGAATTCCAAGCGGGTTGGCGCTCGCGCTGATTTTGAAATACGGCAACGATCCAGACGTGCTCGATCGCGAGGCGGCAAAGCTGAAGCGCGACGCGGGATAGGAACTGCGTCGTGCTGAACGACCCAATGGGTCCTCATCCTGATGTATTCGTCTTTCCGGTCTGGTTGAGTTGCTTGCAGCGATGTTCCTCGAGGTGAATGCCCTGGTCATCGCCACAATGATCGCCACCTCCTTCGTCCACGAAGCGATAGCACTTTAGGACGTGCGCTATGCGACCACAGCGCGCACGGTGAGCCCTATCGAACAGCATGTGCACAGCTTCCTAGAGATGATCCCACTGATGGCCTGATCATCGTGGTGGCGCTGCATTGGGGCCAGTTCCTTGCGCTGTTCGGAGCTGGATCTGAGAAGGCTCGCTTCGATCTCTCCTGGAAGGAACAGCAACTGCTGGTGGCATACATTGCCGTCGTGATGATTGTGATAGCGCCGTTCGAACTGCTGCCCTATGCGGAGGAGTTCTTCAGAGGCTTGCGCCAACTCAGGCCGGTCGTGCCAGCCAAGGCCAGACGGCATGAGCCCGGCGATACCGCTAAGCGGTGAGGCGGCTGATCGGCAATGGGAACGCCGTGCTCGGGCCGATGTTATCCTTCATCCAACCGGAGATAGCGTCATGAGGGACAGCCAGAACCGCCGCGAGACCGGCGCCAGGAAACATCCCGCCAGCTCCGGTCCGGACCCGAGCGACCAGCTTTCCCAGGATGCCGCGGGCAACGAAAAGCCCCATGTCGAACCGGGCCTGAGCCCCAAACAGGACGAGGTCGAGGACAAGACCCATCAATCGGAGGGCCGCAATCCGCGGCGGCAGCCGACACCAAGCCCGTCGACGGAAAAGAGTCGGGCGCTGGCCCGGCAGTCGCGGAGCACTGCAAGGACGCCAAGGCGCCCAAGAGCGGTCGTCAGCCCGGCGCCTATGTGAACGAGTGAGCAGCCACGCCCATGAAACATAGCGTGACTTCTAAGTTCGGGGCCACCCCTCGGCTACTGATCCCGGCATCGCGACGGATAGTCCCTCCGGGCTGCCACAACAACGGCCGGCCGGAAATGAAGAAATGGACAGCT
The DNA here is from genome assembly GCF_020165615.1 of Mesorhizobium sp. BH1-1-5. Classification (NCBI taxonomy): domain Bacteria; kingdom Pseudomonadati; phylum Pseudomonadota; class Alphaproteobacteria; order Hyphomicrobiales; family Phyllobacteriaceae; genus Mesorhizobium; species Mesorhizobium sp. BH1-1-5. The sequence continues at coordinate 47,680 of NZ_JAIUIM010000030.1, read as the reverse complement.
TCAGAGACGGGCAGGCACGGTCTCGCCCTGCCAAGTCCGCAGGCGCGGTTAAGGGTACGGCTGGCGTTGCCGGCAAGCGTTCTTGCGAGTTTTCTTTGCGTTTCGGATCGGCGCACCAGGCGCCGGCGGGCTGGCGCTACGAGCCGTCCTGCTGCGCCGGAGTGGACTGCTATCAGGCGCCGCCGTCGGACGTGAAGGAGACGAAATATGGCTACCAGCTCTCGACCGGAGAATTGATCCCCTACAGCGACCACCGCATCAAACGATCGCGCGAATATCTTCACGAGCGCAAGCCTGGAGGCGATAATAAGTCCCTGCACTCCTTCTGCCTTTATGTTCCCGATCATGGGATGTGAGCCGGGCGGTCCGGCCGCCAGATCGTGAGCGAAGAAAGGCCCGCCTTCCTGGCGGGCCTTCATTGCGCGATAGCGAGGGGCCTACTTATTGCAGTTCTGCATGTCGGACGTGGTGGTCCCGCTGGCCGTGTTGTTCTGGATGTCGTTGCCGGCCGCGCCCTTGCACCGGTCGCCGATACCGCCGGAGGGATTATTAGTGGTGCTGTTTGTGGCGTTAGGATCAAGCGTGCCGCCATTGCCGTTGTTGTTCATGCCATTGGTGCCGGTGGTGGCGCCTGCGCCGTTGGTGCCGGTCGTAGAGCCGGTCCCGTTGCCGCCGGATCCGTTGGATTGTGCCATGGCGGATGTGGCCAGGACGATTGCGACAGCGGAAGCCGCGATGAGTCTAATCATGGGAGGTCTCCTGTTTGATCGCCTGATTGCGATATCAGTCAAACAAGAGACTCCCGTTGATGTTCCTGTCTGGCAACGCGAGAGAGTTTAATTGCTATTTTGTCAATGAAACAACATGTGACGCGTGGGTTTTCTGGCGCGGATTGATCCCGTCTGCCGAGTTCGTGTCGTGCTCGACATGTCCCTCGACCGTGTTCTCGCCCTGCTCCAGGTCGTCGCCCTCCTTGATGGTGCCCTTGAAGGTCCCGATGCCAGGATCGTTACTCATATCGGCGTCGCTCGGCTTTTTCGATTTCGGGTGCTGGTTTCCGCTCATGGCCGTTCCTCGCTGGGCTTCCGCACCCCAAGGGGCGCCGTATGTTCCGGCGTCGGGCGACGAACGAATAGCGCACGCCTTCAGCAGTGATCTCGGGTTGCGATATCGTCGGCCCTTGCGCGGACGTGGGGCCATTCCTTCACGCCGCGGGGCTCCGTACCTTCACGCGTGGCTGCGCGGATTTGGAAGGGCCCCGTTCCACTCCGGCGCGACGATGCGCTCGGGCGAGATCGCCGCCATGGCCCAGGACACGCTGGACTTTGCCGACGCTATCGACCTCGAACGGTTCGCGATTGTCGGCCCAGATTGGCGCGCGCATAGCCTATCTGCTCGCCTCGGTCTTTCCGCGGAGGATAACATGCCGCGCGGCGCTTTCGCTGGGATGGCAACCCGGCCCGCCGCAGACCCCGCCTTTGGAACAGGCGAAGGCCTTCTGGTATCAGTGGTTCATGGCGACCGAGCGCGGAGGGAGTTCGTGCGATGGCACGATCACTCCTCGCGCGTTTCCAGTGGTACAGTTGGAGCCCGCCAGGCTGGTTCGACGACGCGCTGTTCGAGCAGGTGGCCAAGTCTTTCGCAAATCCGGACTGCCGGACGTGACGCTGCATTCCTATCGCGCGCGCTGGGGCGAGGCCGGATCCCGATCCGTGCTACGCTGAACTCGCGCGCAAGCAGATCGAAGCGAAGCTCATCTCGGTGCCGACCTTGGTCCTTCATGGCGAGGACAATCGCGTCGTTCTGCCGGTTTCGTCCGAAAGACAAGGAGCGCCATTTTACGGCGAGCTACCAGCGTGGGCTTCTGCCGGACGTCGCCCATTTCCAGACCCGGGAGGCGCCTGAGCAGGTCCGCGAGGCGGCGGAGCCGTTCCTAGTTGACTTCGCCAAAACTAGGTGATTGGCGCGAAGCAACCCTCGGCTTGGGCTAGGGCAATGAAGCCGATTTCGGCTCGTGCACCGGGCAGCGATTGCGTTCGGAGCAGAATTTCTGGGAATTGGCGTAGGCGCTCTGGCCGCATCCGCATCAAAGCGCCGATTGGCCAATGCGCTTCGACACCATGCCAGGGGCTGAAGGCGACACTGTTTTCGATCATCTCGGCGCGTCACGTCAAGAAGCTTGTCGCCCAGCCCGATTAGCGGAACAGGAACCTTTTTTCCGCCAGTGGGTTAGTGGCAAGGCATTAACCCATGTTAGGGAGCGGCATGGCACGCAAGGTTCGTCAAGTGCTCAGGTCGGAGGAGGAGTCTTCGGAGACGACGAGGCCGGAACGCGAGATGAGCGTCGCGTTGGACGCGTTGAGATATGAGGATGCGCCTACTCGGATGTTGGAGTTGGCGCGGAAGCTCGACGCAGCGATCGCGTTGCGTGCGCGCAAAGCTCGCCCGAATTGACGTTCAACCGACGACGTTCTGATCGTCCCGATCCGGAACAATCATGGCCGGCATTTGTACGCCTTTGAACAGGCCGATCGTGTCGGGATGCGCCTTGCGCTGCATCTCTACGTAAGGCTGATCCAGCGAGGCCGTCGTGCTCTGCAATCGTTCCAGATCACCCTTATGCTCGGCATTGGATTGCGTCGGCATCTGCAATTTCTGCTCGCCGGCGATCTTCTGCAGCTTGGCATTCGCCGCACCGTGATCGGCGATCATTCGCTTGGCGAAAACCTTGATCTGCTGATCCTTCGCGTTGTCCTGCGCGATCTTGCTCGAATCAACTTCGAACATCCCGTCGATCGCAGCCTTGTTGACGAAGGTCTGCACGTCGTCAGCCGCGAAGGCCGGAAGGGCAATCATCAACGCGGCGGTCGCCGATGGAATAAGAATATCCGCATGCTCATGGCTCCAGGCTCCTTTGCTCCTTGGGACCGAACCATTGTTCGCTGCCTTTGTTCCCGCACAGACTCGCGTTTAGACTGACAAATGAAAACCCGCCGTTGTCGCCTGCGCGTTCGTGAATCGATCGGCTAAGTTCTAAGGCGGCTAGTCAACGCTCAGGCTGCCTCCGGCGCCATATTTGACGACGGCTCGCCGTCGCTCGTTGGTCGGCGCCGCGATTGTTCTTTCCGTTCGGAACATCTCACCGCAACCGGTCGGTTGCCGGCGGCTCCCTGTTGTCTGACACCGAGCGGCGCGGGCCTTCGTGTCGCTTATCGCTAGCGCAGAACGTCGCGCACCAGCCCGAGGCCGAGCGCGTCTGCGGCATGGATGTAACAGTTCTGCGTGGCCCGTTGATAAAGTTCATCCGCACTGAGCGAGCTGCCTTCGACAAGCTCCCTGAAGCCTTCCATCTCTAGCTTTTCTGACGTCTCCAGCATCGCAAGCTGCTCGCGGACGATCTGGATGCAGGATCGCATCGGGCCGTTCAGCGCGATGCTCGTTTCCATGCGCCGCTCATGCACGAGAAGGACAGCATCTTCAGTCATGAAGCGGTAGCGTTTCGGAAAGGCAGCGAAGACCGTCACCCCCGCTGAATAGACCTTCGTCTTCCCGACACAGAAAGCGTCCCGGCCGGAATGCCGGCGGAAAAGCCGAACCTCGAGTGCCATGCGGCGAGCGGCATCCGCATCGCCGCCGCCCGTGTTCAACTCCATGACCATGTCCTGATCGTCTTTGCGGACGGACTCCAGGCGACCGAGGAAGAAGCTTACCGTCTCATCATCGATCAGGCCGTTGATGGAGATATTGGGCTGGAACAGAAGCTTTTCCCGGCTCGGGACCCGACCGTCCTGGTCATGTGAGACGCTGTCGTCGTGGAAAGCCATGGAATGCCTCACCGGAATGTTCCAACTCCCAACCGCCCATCGCCCCGTTCGTTCCGCGGGGTTTCGCGGTTGCGGGAACCTCTATGCCATCGTCCGGTTATCTCGCGTCGAGGAGGTGCTCCATGAATGCGACCAAGGAATTCCTGCGCAGCTGGCTAGAGGAGAATGTCGGCAACTTGCCGGCCGACACCGAGGTCAGCGTTCCGATGCTGGCGCAGCAGTTCGAGCAGGACGCCGATGCCGCCGGCTATGGTCGCGAGGTGCGGGAGCAGGAGGTTGGCAACATTGAAGATGCCATCCAATGCGCGCTCGATAAAAAACCGACGAGAAAAATGTAGAGACGGAATCGAATTCCGATGAGGCGAATTCGCTGACGCCGATTATCGATGCCCTGGAAGCTGCCGAGCCTGGCCAAGAGGCATCGGACGATAGCGAGGGCTTGCGGTAGTTGTCCGCAGTTGTGGAACAAAAGGCGGACGCCAGAGGTTTCAGCGCTACTCCGACTCAGGCACGGCAGCGACGTAGACATTCCGATCGAACGAAGGCGCATAGAATGACGAAGTCTCCCGGAAAGAGCAGTCCCATCGGGTCGGGATCGAGGAGCGGTCAGGCGAACCGCCAAGCAAGGGCATTGCCTGAACAGGACCCTGCTGAAGGCTCGCGCAAAACAGTGGATCACGAGTTGGAGCGGCAGAAGCGCTCGCCTGAGTCCGACGACCAAAAGCCTGCACGACAGGCCCTGCGGGACCAGGTCGAGGAAGAGACGGAGCTGCCTCAGAAAGGGTCGGCCTGATCGCGAGCAGCGCCGCCGCAAATGCCGCCTGCTTCCGCCACCCTGATTTCCAACCATGACAGCAAAGCCGAGGCGAAACCTGTTTTTGTTGCTTGCGGCGGCGACGGTTGGCCTAGGCCTGTATAACGGTCTGCTTGCCAGCCGAGCCCTGGCTGCGTGCCCGCGCTGGAGCTTCATCCATCATCGCGGAACGAAGCTGCATTTCCTGGAGGCGGTCCATGGGCAATCCTTGCTAGTCTTGCACGGCAATGGTGCCTCGGCGGAAGACTTCACAACAAGCGGTATCTTCGACAAAGCCGCCGCCACCTATCATGTGCTTGCCTTCGACAGACCGGGCTTTGGCCTGAGCCCACGCCCGGCAGGCAGACCCTGGACCGCCGGCGCCCAGGCCGATCTCATCCAGACCGCCGCCGAAAAACTTGGCATTGAGCGCTATATCGTTGTCGGCCATTCGCGGGGGCCGCCGTGGCGCTCGAGATGGCGCTTCGGCATCCCGATCCGTCGCCGACGTTGTGGTGGTCGCCGGCTATCATTACCCGCCACCAAGGCTGGCCCATGCTATCTCCGCGCTGCCGGCGGTTCCGCTGATCGGGACGGTGTTGCGCCATACCGTGCTGCCGCCGCTGGTCAGGCTGAGCTGGCGCTGGGCGATGAAAAAGATATTCCAGCCCGCAGCGATCGCGGCGCCTTTCGCGCAATGACAAGAGAGTTGGCGAGCCGCCCCTCACAACTGCGGTCCATCGCTGCTGAGTCCTTCCTGATGCTGGCGTCGGCACTGTTCCCAAACCGTCGATACGCCGACATCGCCGTCCCTGTCGGGATCATTGCCGGCGCCGGCGATCAGCTGTTTGACGCCGAGGGCGAGGCGCTGCGGCTGCATGCCGAGATAAGCCGCTCACTTCGGGATATATCGTGTCGGATGCCGGACATATGGTGTATCAAAGCAGTCCGCAGGCGATCTTGGCCATGATCGACAAGGTTACCGCTCTTGGCAACGTTTCGGGCCCCGGTCTCATGGACCTCTATTTAAGACACGCCTGCGTCCGCTCTGCCATGAACCATCGGTCAAGAACCGGACGGAAGCAGCAGGCTCGCGCACAGATCCCGAATGACGTGAGGCAGAACATTGAACGCGTAGTGCGTGTGCAGTCGTTCAAGCGGCGTGTGATAGTCGCGTCCCCACGGACCGATGTTGACTGCCGGCACATTTGCCAGGCCATGCCGGAGCGGCCAGCGCACGCTGTCTTTCCACGCAGGCGTGTTGCGGGCGACGATATCGAGCGAGGATTCGGCTGCTTCGCCGAAAAAGCTCATATCCGAGATTCCGGCGAAGTAATCGGCGCAGGCGATGGCGCTGCCATAGCGTTCGGCCGATTCGCGCGCGATCTGCATGGCGATCGCTTTGAGCCGCATCGCCCCCGGCGCGTCGGAAAGGTTCGTCGGAAGATAGGGTATCGAGCCGAAGCCGGTGACGATCCCCGGGCCGGTCAGGCGGCTCAAACCCCAAGCTTCCTCGGTGATCAACCGGCATTTCTCCGGCAGCGTAAGATCGCCGTCAGCGATCAAGGCGGAGTATACATCGAGCCTGTCCTTTTCCTGCGGGCCAAGACGCCTGACGAGCGTCTCGAACCGGTAGAGCGGGACGGGTCTTGCAAGATTTGCAATGCCGTCCTGAGGCTGACTTCGGCGCGTGAGTTCGCGCTGAAAGTTCGATGCGGCTTCCGCGCAAAGCCGGTCGAAGCGGTCGAGCACTTCATCCGGTGTGCGGCGATAGCTGAGCACATTGAATGTGGCGAAGGCGGTTGCCGGCGTCGTGACGTCATATCCAGGCTTTCCGTCGCGGATTCCGAGCAGGCTAGGCGGGGTGCCGGGCGAAGAACCGCAATGTTCCGTCAGCTCGGTTGCCCATTCGACGCGCGCGGCGATGGAAGCGGTGAGCGCTGCCGCATTGATGCCGTTCAGCGGAAAGCCGCTATGGGTTGGGACGCCAACCACATAGGCGGTCGGAAGCAGCTTGCCGACTGTCCCGAGCGCGATGATGCGCCCTTTCGAGCCGTCGCCGTCATCGGCGATCGCGTCGAGATTGACTGCCGCGACAAGATCGAGACCGTGCTGCTCATTGATGTCGGTCAGCGAGTGGGCCGCCTTGCGGGCGCCTGCCGAATTGTTCTCTTCATCCGGCACCGCGATGAACAACAGATTGCCTGCGGCATTGGCGGTTTCGGCGAAATCCGCGCATATCGCCAACCCGGCGGCAAGACCGGCCTTCATATCCAGCAAGCCGCGTCCGGCCAAATACTGGCCGCTCTCCAGGTCGGCGCGGGCTAGTCGGGCGGCAGGCGTATCGGCGTCCCCCAGGGAATTACGCAAGGCGCGCGTCAAAGCTTCAGGCCGCGTGGCCAGCTCTTCCAGCTCGCCGTAGTCTCGCGTTGCGACCGTATCGTAGTGACCGGTCAGAAGGACGGTCGAGCGGCCCGTCCCACGAAGCAGCATCGCCACGCAATGCCGGCCGTCTCCGGGTCCTACCTCGATTGTCCGGACGTCGGCGTGGCGAAAGGCGGGGTCCTCCCGCAACTGCGCCGCCAGCCATGGACCGAAGGCGGCCTCGCCCTGCGTGCCGGTGACGCTCTTCTGGTCCGTGAGCGCGATTGCCCAGCTTCGGGCGCGCTCAGGCAATGTTTTGGCAAGGTCGCCGTTCATGATCGTCCCGATAGAGTTGGAAACATTGGTGAAGCTAAGGCGGGCATGGAAGCCGGCCAGCCTCAATACCACCGCAAAACCCCGAGCACGGAGGAACTTTCCCGAGGCTGTAGCTTTATCCTCGTGATTTCAAGCGATTGCAACGAGGGGAAGATGTTGCGCACCCTTGCCCGGCCGAGCTGGGCCTTCCTGCCCCTGCTGGCGCTGGCGCTTGCTTCCTGCTCTTCGTCTGAAACCGTCGACCAGCAATCAAAGCTTGCTGCCTCGACGGCGCAGGCAGCGGTGCTGGTGAGCGACGTTTGGCTCTCCGGCGCCGCGCCGTCCCGCTACGCATCCTCTGCCCTGCGGTCTTTCGCCGAGACACTCGCCGTTGCCGGCCGGCAAGTGGAATCGGCATCTCCGTCGGACCACGCGAAGCGAGATGCGCTGGCAGCGGCTATCAGCCGGCTGTCGAACGCGGCAGAGCGGGCCAAGAGCGCGGTCGAGGCCGAACAGCATGCGCAGGCCGGTCAGGCGCAACAGGAGCTTCGGGCGGCCCAAGGAGATCTCGCCACCGCCTATCGAAACTATTTTTCGCCGGAACGATGAAGAAGCTGCTGGAGATATCACTTGGTGTCGTCACCAGCGTCGGGGGCTTCCTGGAGGTCGGTTCGATGGCGACGGCGGCGCAGGCCGGCGCGCTGTTCGGCTTCCAGCTCATCTGGGCAGTCGTGCTCGGCACCATCTGCATCATCTTCCTGGTCGAGATGGCCGGCCGCTTTGCAGCGGTCAGTCATCACACCATCGCCGACGGGATCCGCGAACGGTTCGGCTTCAATGCGTTCATCTTGCCGCTGCTGGCGACGCTGCTGGTCAACTTCCTGGTTCTTTCCGCCGAGATAGGCGGTGTTGCGATCGCCGCCGAACTGGCCACGGGAATCAGCTTCCAGTGGTGGGCCTTGCCGGTGGCTTTCCTGGCATGGCTGCTGTTGTGGAAAGGCACATTCGGCCTCATCGAGAAAGGCGTGTCGATGCTTGGCCTCGTCACGCTCTGCTTCGTCGTCGGGGCCGTGATGCTCCGCCCCGAATGGAAAGAGGTGGCTGTTGGCGCCGTGCCCAGCCTGCCGCATCACGACACGGCAAAATACTGGTTCATGGCCGTCAGCATTCTCGGCGCCTCGATCTCGCCGTACCTTTTCATGTTCTATTCCTCGGGCGCGATCGAGGATCAGTGGGACAAGAGCTATCTCGGCACCAATCGGGCGATTGCGGGCCTCGGCATGAGTTTCGGTGGCACGATTTCCGTGGGCGTTCTAATCGTGGCGGCGCTCGTGCTTGGCGCTCATGGCGTTGCCGAAGTGGACGACTACAACCAGCTCCCGTTGATGCTGATCCCAATATTCGGTTTCTGGGGCTTTGTCCTTTTCGTTGCTTCGCTGGCCATCGCCTGCTTCGGCGCCGCGCTCGAAGTGGCTTTGCAGCAGGCCTATCTCGTCGCGCAGGGATTCGGCTGGAACTGGGGCGAGGATCTCAAGCCCCGCGACGATCCCGGATTCAGCCTCGCCTACACACTGACGCTCTTCCTTGCCGCCATTCCGATTGTGCTTGGTCTCGATCCGTTGAAGCTCACCATCTTCTCGATGGCGCTGACCGCGGCCAGCCTGCCGCTGACAGTCGTGCCGTTCCTTTTCCTGCTGAATGACGAACGCTATGTCGGCGAGCACCGCAACGGCCCTCATTTCGAACGCGGCCGTGATCTTCGTCACCTCGCTCGGCTTCGTGCTGGCGGTAGTGACCGTTCCGCTGCAGATATTCGGAGGCACCTGATGCAGTTGCTGCGCGATATCCTGGACAAGCAGGTCGTCGACCGCGAGCAGGTCAAGATCGGCAAGGTGGATGGTTTGGTGGCTGAGCTGAGACGAGGCAAGCCGCCCAAGGTTGTTGCGATCGAGCTTGGCTCGATTTCGTTGGCACGCCGGCTTGGCGTAGTGCCCGGACGATGGACCGCCCGGCTTGCGGCAAGACTGAGCGGCAAGCGTCAGGCACGGCCGCATCGGATCGGGTGGAACAAGGTGCGCGACATCGGCGTCGACATCGAATTCGATATCGACGTGCGCCGGACCAGAATCTTCTCTTGGCAGGACTGGCTGCGCGAACATGTGGTCGGTCGAATCCCGGGAGCCTGATTATGGCGACTGTGCATCTCGACCATCTTGCCGGCAGGCGCGTGCTCTCCGAGCACGGCAGGAGCATCGGCTATATCGAGGAGATCATCGCAGAGCGGCATGGTGACGACCTCGTCGTCACCGAATTCCATGTCGGGATATTCGCCGCGTTCGAGCGCCTGTCCGCCTCGACCATCGGCACCGCCTTGCTCGACGTCTTCGCGTTGCGGCGGCGTGAAGGCCTTTATCGCATTCCCTGGGACAAGCTCGATATTTCCGATCCGACACACCCCAGGCTGCTCTGCCCTGACGAGGAGCTTGCCGCTTTCAAGGCGCGGCCTGAGGGTAAATGACAATTTGCTAAAAAGCTGCTCGTGCAGCGGAACATAGCAGCCGGCGCGAAGTTCGGACTGGCATCGAGGAGGCTGCGCCATGAACAGTGTCATCTATCTCATCGGTCTGATCGTCGTTGTGCTCGCGGTGCTTTCCTTCCTCGGTTTCCACTAGGAGGCACCATGCAGCGCGAGAATGATCGGGGCCGCGAGCCCGCCGACTTTGCCAGGGCCAAGGACGAAGTTACCGACCGGATCCAGCAAGAAACCCAAAGCGCCGGCGAAGCGCTGCACGATGCCCGCGACGAAGTCGCGCGCAGGGCCGGAGCCTATGCGGCCGAAGCCCAGCAGGCCGTCGCCGAAAAGGCCGAGCAGACGCAGCGCGATATCGGATCGAGCCTGTCCGCTTTCGGCGGGGCCTTGCGCGCCGCGAGCGATCACCTGGCCAACAGCGACCAGAGCGCGGCCTCGCAATTCATGCAGGATGCGGCGAACGGCCTGGAACGGCTGTCCTCCTCGTTGAAGGAGAAGCCGTTCGGACAGGTGCTTGAAGACGTCCAGTCCTTTGGCCGCCAGAATCCTGGAACGCTTCTTGCTGGTTCGGTTCTGGCGGGACTGGCACTTGGCCGCTTCATAAAGGCTTCGCCGCCGGGCACGCGTCGCCCGGCCCAGGACGCAGTCACGGCTGAACGCCCCCGCCAAACCGGCGTGGGAACAAGCACCCGCCGGAATAACGAGCCGGCCAACTGGGGTTCCGACGGCGGCACACCGGGGAAGGCAGCGGAGCTGAAGAAATGAGCACTCAGGACAACCCAAGTCTCGGCACATTGGTCGCCGATCTGGCGCAACAGGTGAGCACGCTCGTGCAAACGGAGGCCAGGCTCCTAAGGGCGGAAATCTCGGAGAGCGCGACCAAGGCCGGCGCGGGCGCCGTCGAGGTGCTGGGTGGCGCGATATGCCTGCTCGCGGCGCTGCTGGTTTTGTTGCAGGCGCTTGTCATTGCCCTGGCCCGCCTTGGCCTGGGCGCCGGGTGGTCCGCCTTGCTCGTCGGTGTGGTGGTTGCCGTGCTGGGGGTGATCCTGTTGCGGACCGGCATGGCAAGCATGGCGCCCTCCGAGCTCTCGCCGGACCGCACTCAGGAACAGCTCAAGCGCGACGTGAACGTGATCAAGGAACAAGCGAGATGACCGAGAAATCCGCAGCCGAGCTCGAACGGGAGGCCGAAGCCACGCGCGCAAGGGTGGTGGCGACCGCCGACTCCATTCGCGACAAGATGACCCCCGGCCAGCTCTTCGACGAGTTCACCGAGCTTTTCAGGGATGGCGCGGGGTCCGACATGGTCCACAACCTGAAGGCCCAGGTGCGGGACAATCCATTGCCGCTGACCGTGATCGGCGCTGGCCTGGCCTGGCTGATGTTGGGCAGCGGCGCTTCGGCTGGTGCCGATGGTGTGACGCGGCGCGGCCCCGGGCTTGATCATGGAGCATTCGGCGCTGGAATGGGCTCGAGGACCTCGGACGCGGCAGGCTCCCTGGCCGAAGCGGCCAGCGGCGCGGCCGGAACTGTCTCGGGAATGGCAGGCGAAGCAGCCGGCACAGTCTCGAACGTGGCAAGCAGCGCTGCGGATACGCTCGCGAGTTCGGCGGCAGCTACGGCCGATATGGCGACAAGCGCCGGCCGGTCGGCGCACAATCTGCTGCAGGACCAGCCTCTCGCTGCGGCCGCCGTCGGCCTCGCCATCGGAGCTGCAATTGGCGCCATGCTGCCTCACACAGAACTCGAGGACGAGCGATTGGGCGCCTATCGCGAGAGCCTTCGGGAAAGTGCCGAAGAGACTTTGAAAGAAGGCCTCGACGCTGCAAAGCAAGTCGCGGCCGAGGCCTACCAGACGGCGAGCGACGAAGCCGTGCGGCAGGCGTCAAGCGAGGGGACGCTGGCCGATAAGGTCGGCGGTGTCGTCAAAGCCACGGCCGACAAGACCGACGAGTCGGTGCGCGAGAAGCTCTCCGATTCCGATCCGTCCTCGCCGCTGACATCGTAACGGATCTCACGTTCAGGAACAATCCACGCCACCGGCGGTTCGGTCGGCGTCAAACCGATGGAGACACTGAAATGGCTGAATCGCGCGAGTGGCTCGTGCAATGGTAGGGACGCCCACGCAACGGAGGAACAGGCCGAGACCATGCTGTCGGGCCAATTGAGCCGGATAGACAGCTACCCGGAACTCAGCGAGCGAATTCGCAGCCATCTGGAGGAGACGAAGGAACAGGCCAGGCGCCTGAGACCTGCCTGGATGGCCTTGACGAAGGGTCATCCATGCTGAAAGACGCGGGCGGCAAGCTGACCGCCACGGCGCAGTCGATCAGCGGCGTGTTCGCCGGCGACGAGTCATGAAAGGCTTGCTGGCGAGCTACACGTTCGAACATATGGAAATTGCGTCCTATACGATCCTCATCGCCGCGGCCAATTCCGTCGGCGAGGCTGAGATTGCCCGTGTGTGCGAACAGAACCTGCGCGAAGAGGAAGCTATGGCCGAGTGGCTGGAGAGCAACCTGCCACAGGTCACCCAGACGTTCCTGACACGCGCGGAGGCAGACAGCGACAGCGCTAAGCGCTAAAGGAGCGATCGATTGGAGCGGTTCGCTGTTCACGGTCGTAGCAACCGCTCTGTCTTCATGCAATTCCAGGCGGAATGCTTACATTTCCTGTAACTGCCCAGGCGAGCGGCCCGGTGGTCGCATTTGTTTTTCCATCTTGGCTCCGAAGCGTTTCCGGACGCGGCTTGGGGGTCCAGCCTTGCTGATTATCTCAACCCGTAGAGATAGGCCGCGATGTCGCGCGCCTGCTGCTCGGTGATCCTCGTCGATGGCATTGCGGTGTGCGGGTTGATTTCCCTTGCCGAACGGATCCAGCGGATCAGGTTCTCCGGGTTGTTCGCCAGCACGCCGCCGATATAGATGCGGTCGGCAAGGCTGCCATCGAGGCGCGGCCCGACCTGGCCTTGCGCGCCGGGCACGCCGGGGATCGTGTGGCAGCCGGAGCAGCCATTCGCGGTCATGATTGGAATGGCGCGGTCCCCCACGCCGCCGGTCGCCACATCCGACTCGTGCTGAACGCGCTCGCGCCGGTCAGTCCACAAGGTCGCCCCCGCAATTGCGATGGTCAGAAGCACGATCCCGACGATGACGCCGCCGAGCAGCCTAGCCTGGTCGGAGCGCATGGGCCGCCTCCCTCGTTCCGCTGTTGCTTATCCAGAGACCGGCGAGCAGCAGGGCGGCTCCGCCGTAGATCAGCCCGGCCGGAATCCACATCACCAGCCCCGCAAGCTGCTGGTCCTCGATTGGGCTAAGCCCCCACAGCGCGGCGCCCGAGGCATTCTCCGGGTACCAAAGTCTTGGCGAGACCAGAAGCAGGACACCGAGCAGGCCAGTGTGAAGCGAGGTGAAGAAAAGATGCATGACGGAGGTGCCATAGGTCTGCTGTCGCCCGGGGCGCGGCAGAAGCACCCACCAGAACAGCAAGGCAGTGCCGAGGAAGCTCGCATGTTGCGCATAATGCAGCACGCCCTGCTGCAGCGCTGCCTCAAACAGGACGGGAATGTGCCAGATCCAGATCGCTATGCCATGGATGACCGTCGCAGTGAGCGGGCGCGTCGCGATGGCCCAGCCTGCCTGCAGCGCGTTGCCGTGGGTGAGCTTTCCCGTCCCTCGGCGAAATGTGGCCGGCAATGCCCACATCAAAGCCGCCCCGGGGCAGGCGGCGACAAGGAGCGGTGCCGCCACTGCCATTAGCAGCTCATGCTCGATCATGTGGGCTGAGAACACCCGCTCGCCGAGCGCATGGATCGGGCTGACCAGCGCTCCCGTCAACACACCCCAGCCCGCCGCGAACAACAGAGCGTGTCGCAGCCGCTCCGGGCGGCCTCGGCTGCTGCGACGCCATAGACGGCTTGCGCCGAGCGCATAGATAAGCGCGATCGCCGCCAAGGGGAGCGTGATGGGAAACGCCAACGTCCATCCTCCCTCGGGCGCGCCGGCGCCATAGCAGATCGAGGTCGAGAAGAACGCCTCAAAGCTCATCGCAGGCACTCGTCGAGGATGAGCGCGGCGCTGCCCTGCATGATGATGACGAGGGCGAACAGCAATGCGGCGAGAATGCCAAGATCGGCGACGAAACCCTCGGTGCTGCGGGTGCGCTCCGGCTTGGAGGCGGCGGCGCCTTGCCGCTTTGCCCGCCATGACAGCGCGCCGCCGAGCAGCGAAAACACCGCGAGCAACAGCGCCACCGGGAGCACGACCTGCACCTGGCGATTGCATTGCCAGTGAACAAGTGCGTAGTTCAACTGTGTCGATATTGCCCAAGCCAGGGGCCCCGACAACAAACCTCCCCAGGACATGCCGAGCCGCAGCGTGCCCATCAGCCTAACCTCGGTACCCAGTAGATGAGCAGGTAGATCGGGATCCAGGTGAGGACCACGAAATCCCAGTAGAAGACGTTGTCGCCGACATCGCCGAAGCGCCGGCCGCTATAGCCATGACGCGTGAACATAAGAACCGTCAGAACGATCGTGTCGCCGACGTCGGTGATCAGATGCGTGGAGTGCAGACCGAGCAGCACCCAGAGCATCGAACCGTAGGCGTTCGTATCCCAGTAGATGTTCAACGCCGGAAACTCGAACCAGCGCACGATGAGCGGCGCAATGCCGAGCAGCGACATCACCACCATGCCGATCCGCACCGGTCCGATGGCGCATTGCTTGGCGTAGCCGTTGAGGATGTGGTTGGGCACCAGGCTGACGATGAGAAGCAGCGTCACGATAGTCCCCGGCCAATGATTGGGCTCCGGAGCGCTTAGGCGCCAGTTGGGCCATAAGGTCGCCAGATAGAGATAGGCGCCGGCGGCCAGCGCAAAGCCCGTGCCTTCCAACGCCATGAAGCCGAGCGTACCCCACCAGGTCGGGCTGCGCGGGCCATGTCCAAAGGTCGGGAGGTCGGAAATATCTAAGGCGGGACGCTGGTTCATTCCTCGTCCTCCGGATCGCCCTTGGGCCAGAACCAGCCGATCAGGGTGATGGCGATCGGCGCGGCACCCCAGACGATCGCCCAGGGGGTGAAGATCGAGTAGAGGAAGGTGCCGCCGACGGCGATCGCCGCCAGCAGCGGCCAGATCGATGGCGTCGCCGATTTCTCGCGTATGTCCGGATGGGCTTCCGCCACCGTCGAGATGATGAGTTCGCGAGCATCGACGCGAAGCCCGGTCGCGACGGCGAGCGCCTCGCATTCGGCCCAAAGCGGCTCAACATTCGTCACGACCGGAATGCGCGCAAAATTGTAGCTGGGCGGCGGCGAGGAGGTCGCCCATTCGAGCGTGCCGGCGTCCCAGGGATTGTCGCCGGCGGGCGCACCTCTCAATGCGCCATGCACGAGGTTGAAGGCGAACAGCACGAAGCTCAGGAAGAAGAGCACCGCGCCGGCGCTGATGAAGAGATTGATGTTCCCCCAGCCGAGCTCGGCCGGATAGGTGTAGACCCTGCGCGGCATGCCCCATAGGCCGACAATGTGCATGGGAAAGAATGCGGCGTTGAAGCCGATCATCGCCAGCCAGAAGTGCCAGCGCCCGAGGCGCTCGCTCATCATGCGGCCGGTGATTTTCGGAAACCAGAAATAGGCAGCTCCCAGCAGCGGGAAGACCGAGCCGCCGATCAGCACATAGTGAAAATGGGCGACGACGAAATAGGTGTCGTGCACCTGCAGGTCGAGCGGTACGGAGGCGAGCATGACGCCGGTGAGACCGCCGATGACAAAGGTGAAGAAGAAGCCGAGGACGAAGAGCAGCGGCGTGCGGATCACCGGTCTGCCGTCCCACAAGGTCGCCAGCCAGCAGAAGATCTGCACTCCGTTGGGGATGGCGATCAACATGCTGGAGGCGGTGAAGAAGCTGGCGCCGAGCTTTGGCAGCCCGGTTGCGAACATGTGGTGGACCCAGAGGCCGAACGACAGGAAGCCGACCGCGATGAGCGACAGGACCAGGCCAAGATGGCCGAAGGCGGGACGGCGGGCGAAGGCCGGAATGATGGCCGAGACCATGCCGGTCGCCGGCAGGAAGATGATGTAGACTTCGGGATGACCGAAGAACCAGAACAGATGCTGGAACAGCAGCGCGTCGCCGCCTTCGGCCGGGTTGAAGATATGCGTGCCGACGAGCCGGTCGAGGATCAGGAAAGTCGAGGTGATCATCACCGCAGGCATGGCGAAGACGACGACGAAGGAAGTGACCAGGAGCGCCCAGACATAGAGCGGGATCTTGTCGAGCGACATGCCGGGTGCGCGCTGCTTCAGCACGGTCACGATGGTCGCAACAGCCACCGCCAGCGAGGACACTTCGGTATAGGTGATCATCTGCGCCCAAACGTCGGCACGCTTACCTGGACCGTATTCCGGTCCGGACAGCGGCACATAGGCGAACCAGCCGACATCCGGCGCCATCGAGAGGGCAAAGGACACCCAGGCGAAGAGGCCTCCTGAGACATAGACCCAATAGCTGAAGGCATTGAGGCGGGGAAAGGCGATGTTGCGGGTGCCCACCATCAACGGCACCAGATAGATGCCGGTCGCCTGCACGATGGGAACGGCGAACAGGAACATCATGGTGACGCCGTGCATCGTGAACAGCTGGTTGTAGAGATCCGGGCCGATCAGGCCGCGTTGCGGGCCCGAGAGCTGGATGCGCATGACGACGGCGTTCAGCCCACCCAGACACAGAAACAGGAAGGCAGTGATCAGGTAGCGGCGTGCGATCACCTTGTGGTCGACGCTTGACAGAGCGCCGATGATACCAGGCGGCGTGCGCCATGTCCGCGCCAGCCAACGATGCAGGCTGGCATCGTCCATGCCGGTGTCGCGCGGTCCGTCACGCTCCGGTACGAGATCGCCTCTGGTCGTCGCCTCGCGCTCCGGCGGCAGATCGCGTTCGCTGGTGAGATCCGCGCTGCTCATTTCAGCCCCTCGAGGTAAGCGACGATGGCGTTGAGCTCGTCGCCGCTCAGATCGACCACCGGCATATGCGAACCAGGTTTCACGCCTTGCGGGTCGGCTATCCAGGCTGCGAGATTGCCGCGGCTCATCGTCAATGTTCCGGCCGCCAGCGTCTGCCGGCTGGCAACATGGGTGAGATCGGGCGCGACCGTTCCGCCCGCGGGCGTGCCGCCGATCTTATGGCACATCACGCAGGGACGATTCAGGAAGAGGTCCTCGCCGGCCTTGGCCTCGCCGCTCATTGGCGCGGCGGCCGGCTGCAACTGGTCGTTCCACCAGGCGTCGAACTTTGCGCGCGGCTCGGCGATGATGAAGGTGCCCATGTTGGCATGCTGCGCGCCGCAGAACTCGGCGCATTGCCCGCGATAGACGCCGGGCTTGTCCGCCTTGATATCGAGCACGTTCATGTGGCCGGGAATGAGATCGAGCTTGCCGGAAAGACTTGGAACCCAGAAGGAGTGGATAACGTCGGTCGAGGTGAGAAGAAGCCGCACAGGTTCGCCGGCGGGAATATGGATCTCGTTCGCCGTGGTCAAGATGCGGCTCGGCGTGGCGTCCTCATATCGCACCTCCCACCACCACTGATGGCCTGTGACGCGAATGGTCAGCGCGGCATCCGAGCCGATCGCGGCAAGGGTCCTGTTGGCGAAGAAGCTGAGCAAGGTGAGCCCGATCAGGATCACGGCGGTCAGCCCGACGGCGGTCATCACCACGCGCAGCTTGCGATTGTCGGCGCCGGCGTCGAGCACGAGCGGTTCAGCGGGCTCGCGCGGCCGCATCATCAATGGCATTGCAAGGGCGATCATCACCAGCACCCAGACCACTGCGCACAGCCCGGCGAAGAACCAGATCAGCCATGCGAGCTCGCTAGCGGCCGGGCCTTTCGGGTCGAGAGCCGATTGCCAGCCTGCGCAACCCTGGAGAAACAGGGCGGTTGCCGTACCGAATGCAACCGAGGCGAAGCGTTTCACGGCGACTTCCCCAGCGTGGCGGCATTCGGCATGCGGTTTTCCGACGGATGCGCCATCATGTCGTCGTCGCGCGACGGCGCGGCGGCCGAGGGCGCATTGCCGCTCAACGAGCGAACGAAAGCCGCAAGCTCCCAGATCTGGTCGTCGGGAATCATGTCGCGGAAGCTCGGCATGCCGTTCGGACGGCCGTCGCGGATCGTGGCGTGAATGCTTTCCATGGAGCTGCCATAGATCCACTTTTCGTCCATCAGAGCCGGGCCCATGCCGCCGCCGCCATTGGCATGGCATCCCGAACAGTTGAACCAGCCGAACAGGCGCTTGCCTTCGCTCAGATGAAAAGCATTGGCCTCGAAGCTCGCCGCCTTGTTGTCCGAGGGGGACGGCCGCTGCCCGCCGGGTTCCAGGGTTGTCACCGGCGTCGGCTGCTCGCCGGAGCCGAGCGCCGACTGCGGGCGCGTGTCCCGCTCCTCGCGCTGGCATGCCGCCAGCGCCAAACCCGCCAAGAGAAGCATGACGACCGCCGGTCTCATCGCACCGGACTCCCGGCCATGTCGAGACGCGGCACGCCATATTGCGTCAGAACCGCGTCGATCTCGGCCCTGTGTTTGGCAAGCGCGCTGTTCACTTCGCTGCGCAGCGCATCATCCTCGCGCCGAACGCCCATCGAGATGTCGTACATCAGCGGCAATTGCGGTCCATCGATACGAGGCGTGACCGGCGTGATCCGCAGCGGCACCTTCTGCTTCTGGGCGAAGTAGCCGGCGAGGGGACCCCAGACCACCGCGAGGTCGATCTCGCCGCTCGCCACCGCCTCGACGATGCGCGCCGGAGGATTGGGAGCGGAGTAATCGCCATAGACGGGGTAGCCGATGAGATGCCCGACGATGCCGCGGCGGCCGAGCGCCTGGACAGGCGGCGAGTTGGCGCCGTCGTCGCCGATGAGCTGAACGCCGATCCGCAGATCGCGCAGGCGCGGGTCGTTGAAAGAGGTCACATCCGGACTGTTCTGGCGGGTCACGAAGACATAAGAGGAGCGGTAGTAGGGCTTTGTGGTGCGCAGCATTTCCAGATTGGCCGGCGTGCCTGGCACGAGATCGCAAAGTCCCGCCTTCAGCGTGTTGCGCACGAAGCCGCGGCGTTGCGCCCACCAGGTGTAGGTCAGCTTGGCGCCGAGATCGCCGGCGATGATTTCGGCGATCCTGTTTTCGAAACCCTGACCGGCCGCATTGGAAAAGGGCAGGTTGTTCGGGTCGGCGCAGACCCTGAGTTCACGGGCGCCGGCGGTCGCCGACAGGAGCAGCAAGACGAGCGCGGCGAAGGCGAGCGCGGTCCGCGCGAACACCTTCCGTGCCAGACGTTGGATCAAGCCGAATACATCAGGGCAGACGGAACACATAAAGCGTGCCTCCCGCCGTGGTCGCGTTCTTCAGGTCTTTCATCGCATTGACGAAACCGAGCGCGGCGGTGGCATCGCGCGGGTCAAGATCGCCCGAGACGATGGCGCCGGCCCAGCCGCCGACGCCGGACAATATAGCGACATATTGGTGACCGTCCGGGCCACGATAGGTGATCGGCTGGCCGATGATGCCGGATGAGGTCTTGAACTGCCAAAGCAAGTCGCCGGTCTTCGCGCTCACCGCCTTGAACCAGCCTTCCATCGTTCCATAGAAAACCACGTCGCCGGCGGTCACCACCGCGCCGCTCCACACGGGGAAGTTCTCCTTGAGGCTCCAGGCGGGTTTCTCGGCGGCGACATCCCAGGCGGTGAAGGCGCCTCGGTTGCCGCCCGGCCCGGGGATCATGCGGACATTCATCCCGACATAGGGGGTGCCGGCGATGTAGTTCACCTCGACGCCTTCTTCATCCATGCACAGATTGTTGTGCGGGATGTAAAGAAGGCCGGTTTTCGGCGAGAACGCCGAAGGTTGCCAGTCCTTGAGACCCGACGCTGTCGGACAGATGTCGCGCACGACCTTGCCGGTGCCCGTCTGCTTGTCCGGGTTTTCGATCAGCCGACCGGTCTTGAGGTCGACACCCTTGCTGGAATTGACGGGACCGAACGGCTTGGCGGACAGAACTTCGCCGGTGGTCCGATCGAGAACGTAGAGGTAACCGTTGCGCTCGGGGCGGACCAGGACCTTGCGCTGCTTGCCTTGCCAGTCCATGTCGAGCAGGATCTGCTCGTTGATTCCGTCATAGTCGTGGAGGTCGTGCGGACTCCATTGATAGAACCATTTTGCCGCTCCAGTATCGGGGTCGCGGGCAAAGATGCCGGAGGTCCATTTGTTGTCGCCGGGCCGCAAGTCCGGGTTCCATGGCCCGGGATTTCCGGTGCCGTGATAGATCAGGTTGAGATCCGGATCATAGGAAATCCAGCCCCACATGTTGCCGCCGCCAGTCTTCCAGGCTTCGGGCGGCCATGTCGTCACGCCGAGATCCTTGCCCTTGTCCACATCGTAATGCGGCTTGAAGTCGGGACCGATCAGCACGTCCTTATCTGGCCCGGTGCCGTAGGCGGTCCAAACCACATGACCGTCACCGGCGTCGAGCGCCTTCACCCAGCCGCGAACGCCCATCTCGCCGCCGGAATTGCCGACCAGAACTTTGCCTTTCACGACCAGCGGCGCCATGGTGATGGTCTCGCCGATATTGATGTTGCCGATATGGGCGTTCCAGATCGGCTGGCCGCTGTTCGCATCGAGCGCGATGGTGTGGCCGTCGAGCGTGTTGAAGAAGATGCGCCCGTCCGCGAAAGCCGCGCCACGGGTGACCACGTCACAGCAGGCAACCCCTTGCGCGGCCGGCTCGGGGTTGGGCTCGTATTTCCATTTCATCGGCGCGCCGGGCTTGGAGAGGTCGAGCGCGTAGACAATGTTGGGAAACGGCGTCACGATGTACATCGTGCTGCCGACCACCAGCGGCGCTGCTTCCTGGCCCTTGTTCACCCCGGTCGAAAAGGTGAAGGCGATCTGCAGGTTCTTGACGTTGCCTTCGTTGATTTCCGCAAGTTCGCTATAGCGCGTCGACGCATAGTTCTTGGCCGGCATCGTCCATTGCCCGTCATCGGGCGGCGCGGCTGCGGCAGGCGGAGAGATCGCGGGCGCCGGCGGAGCTTCCGAGGCGGCTGCCATCAAGGGGGCGCAGACCAGCATCGCTGTGAGAACGCCCACAAAATGTTTTCGCGATGCCGCCGGCCGGACGGTACGTGCCGGGTCACTACTGGATGCTGCGGGTTGCGTTGCTTGCTTCATTTTGGCACCACGCCTTCGACACCGGAACCGAGTTCCGCCGCAATGTCGCCCTCGTGCCCGGCACAAAGCGGGTGACCCCAGCCGGAGGCGCTTTTCCCGCCGGGATCGAGATCGTAGATGATGGCATCCTTGCGGTTGGGATTGACACCCGCCGGAACCTTGTCAAGGCCGAGGGCTGCGCGAACACGCCAGGCGACATTGTGGTCGGCGCAGGAGGAATCGCCGCTGATGCCGAGGCCACCGACAATTGCCTTGCCGTCGTAAAGGGCCAAGCCTCCGCCGAAGACGACGACGCCTCCGATCGGCTTGCCGATCAGCGGATCGTTGGCGCTGCCAAACGTCCTGGGATCGCCTGCGTAAGCTGCGGCCTGGTTGACGGGGTTGGTAGCCTGCAGGCCGAACAGCGAACCGCCCGGCTGCGCTCCGGCATAAAGATTGGCTGTCGAAAGCGCCATGTTCGCCAGGCTGAGCCCATTGGCCGTGTTGGCCTTCTCGGCCGCGATCAGCCGGCTGCCGGGCCACTGCGCATCGGGCGTCGGCCCACTGAAGGCAACGGCGCAGACAGTGCCGTCGCGGGCGACGACGGCCGCCCATTCATTGGTCTCGAAGCCGCCATTCGGCGGACCGCCGCTCGCCTTGACATTGGACTTCAATGCCGAGAGCAGCTTGTCGTGATTGGCCGGGCAGGGCGCTTGCGCGTGAGCGGCACCCTGTTGCATCGAGCCGAACACCAAGACAAGGAATCCAAGGGCTGGTGACGTAAGCTGACAACGGCGCATGGTCTCGACACATTCTGTTGGATGACTCCCAACTGACAGTCGGGTTCTTTGTTCCTCCTTGTAAGTGAGCGCCGCATCCTGCGCACCTGCCGCTATGCGATTGGCGAGGACCGTCCCACGTCGGGCGTCGTCTCAGCCAAGCTCTACACTGCCCACGGGTGGCCCAGCCGAGCACTGCAAACGCGCTGGCGGTGGGACGGCGATACACACAACCACAGGCGCTATGGGATCGCTGCAGGGTAGGTCGAGTGGCTCAAGCCAGTCTGTGGGCCTGTGAGATTTATCGCGGCGAGGAAAAGCTACAGCGCGCTCGCCCGAGGATTCCCAGACGAAGCGAACTGAAGATTTGGAACTTCGCGTCACCAACGCAGTTCAGAGCGCGGCGGGCTAAAATCTTGGCTGCTGCGCTCCCGCCGCGGTCGGGATGTCCATGTCCCGACGAAGAGCCCGCCAGTCCCCTCCGGCGGGCTCTTCCACTATGACGACTCCGACGGGTAAATCACGATTCGCCGTCAAAACACCCGGGTGTCCGTTCATCGCGCAGAGCCATGCGGCGGTCACGCCACTCGAGTAGGTTGATCTCATCGGTCCTGACTTCAAAGATGACGATCTTGGGTAGCGGGTCAGTTTGAAATTTCCAGGGACAGGGCGCGGTCTTAAGCGTCTTTAGGCCCGAGCGATCTAGGACACTCAGTCCTAATTGAAAAATTTCTAACACGCCATAAATCAATCAGCGCGGGACCGGATTGTTGTCGCCTATCCCCGCATTGGCCGGTGCGGCGCATCCCCAAATCACCACTGCACCGGCCAGCCCCTTAGCCGCGTTAAACTTCTCGAGACCCTTGACGCTCCCTTACCCGCCGTAGGAGCTTCCGGGTCTCCTCAAGCGCGCGCCGACTTGTTACGATTGAATGCTGCAAATCACTTAGCATCGCTTCCCGGCGCGCTCTGTCTTTGTCAGCGCCAGCGATTATGGCCCGAGCGTACCCGCCGTCCTCCCGGGAGAGCATACACCTCAGCCAGGCTCTTAGGAGGATTTATTTACTCGCCGTTAACATTGGTGATTCCGCTGGAGGCGAATGTGGTCTTGATCGGGAACGAGGCGGGGCGCACTGGGGAGCGCGAAAATGACTGAACACGTGAGGAACGGCGGCGGTCAGTTCGAGATCGCCATGGTCGTGGTCATGGCCTTGGCGGTTATCGGGATTATCCTAGTCATTGCCACGGGGATCTTCTGACACCATAGGCTTGCTTCTATAGGGGCCGCGAACCATAGACTTTTCGGCTTCCTCGGCTTCGATCAGGGCAACGATATCCGCGATCTCCCAAAGCTTGTCAGTGACGCCTGCGGCCATCGCCGGGGTCATGCGCAGTGAAGCATGGATGCGCACGAATTGTAGTACATGAAATGCAGCGCCACCGCGTTGGCGTGGGCCTCTACCTTTTTGGAAAAGCCGTTGGTGAGGCGTGTGAAGCGGCGCATGTGCATCCGCATGGTCAGGTTCTGGCGTTCCGCAAATGACGTGCTGACATGCTTGATGTCGGGGTTTCCTTCGATCCGCTCTTTCCTGGCACCGGTGCATTCGGCGGGGCTATAGCGGCCTTTGGCGCTGTCCGGCGACGTGCCATAAATCTTGATCAGCATCGCGTAATCGACATCTGCGCCGAAAGCGCCTTCAACCGCTTCGAGGTAAGCCCTGTGGCCGTCGCTGGTCAGCTGGACGCGATTGGCGAGGCGGCGGAAAAGATCATCCATGAACGCCATCGCATATTCACTGTCACGGCCGCCGACCAGCCAAGACATGACAAGCGTGGTATCGGCATCGATAGCGGTCCAGGTCCAAGTGTCGTCGGCCCATTCCGGCGCAGCCTTGGCGGCCCGCACGTTCTTTTCCTTGGCGTAGGTGAAGCTCCAGATTTCATCTACCTGAACCCGCTTGCTGGTCAAGTTGCGAAGGGCGTTGTCCTGATCCTCGGCACACACAGCGCCAGCGTCCGAAAGGAGCTTGGCGACTGTATTCTTGCTCATGCCATGACGCCCGTGATGGCGCGGATCGACTGGCCCTCACAAAGCATGGGGAGGATTTGCGAAATCTTGACGGGTGTCGTTTGGCAAGTACCGGAACTGAGTCACCCTACGGTCAGCCTTCGTCTGCACCGCCTACTCTCGACGAACGCGAGCAAATGAAACTCGCTGCAATTCTCGTCGGCGACGTGTTTGCCAGCGACAGTAGCGCGTCGCCGTCACCACCAGGCTCGAACTCCCGAAGGCCATGTGCCGCGCGGAGTGTTGCCCCTTGGAACAACGATATTTGCGCATGGTTTGGTAGGAATGGAACAGCTTCGTTCAGATTTAGCGGCTATGGCGCAGCCGGGCTATTGGATCGCCCTCGGAATTCTCGTCGTCCTTTATGGAGTGGGCGTGTTTTTCCTAGTGAGGACTTGCCACTGTTTGTGATCGCTCAACTGCAGCAGTCATCGCAAATGGTAGCCTGTTCGCCTGCTGCTATCGGGTCGTCCGCCTGCCTATGTGTCGGTCCGCGTCGAGTCCGACCTCACGGCGGGCCGGTTGTCATATCGAGCAAGTGTTGCGTGCGCTCTTTGCCCGTGGGCGTAGCCCTCATCGAAAGCTGCCGCTCCAAGATTCATTTTAGACCTTGGCGGATACCCCGCAAACTACCCAGCAACGCCTCAGCCTCGCTGCCAACCACACCAAGGTCACGGACGCTGCTCATATGATTGGTCGCCGCGAGATTGGTGCGAGAGACGACTAGCCCCTGTTGTTCGAGCTTATCTTCGAAAGTTGGCTTGGTCGTGAAGGGGGCGTTTCTTTCGCCCGACCGCAAGCGCGACGTACACCGTTGGATCGAAGCTATGATTGATCGGGGAATCGCTCCACCTCTTCGTCAGTGATCGCGATCTCACGGGTCAGGAACGATGTCTGCAACGGCCTCAGATCGTAGATGCCGCCGAGCAGGAGCGCGCCCTTGATGCCTGATGGTCGGCTGTTATCGTCGAAAAGCGACGTCGCGAGATGCGCGCCGGGAATGGCCGCTGACGGTCAACATGCCGGGATCGCCGCCGTGGCTTGCGATATTTTCATCACCCAGAGCCTGGCCCGGCGTACTGGTCGACGATGGTAGCCATCCTCACCGCCGGCATCTGCGCGTAGCCTAGGATGACCGCAATGGCTCCTGCCTTGGTTACAGTCTCGGCGACGTAGGAATAATCCTTTCTCGAGAACATGCGCTAGTAGCCGCCGTGAATGAAGATGCGCACCGGCAGCCGATCGCGGCTGCCTTGTGGAAAAAGCAGGATCAAGGGTTTCCCCGAAAGTTGCGCTGGATCGCGTGCCTTGTGTCTGGAAGGCCTAGGACCAGGAGGCCGGGCGACGCGTGGTCGTTCTAGTTTTCGGCATGGCTGAAGACTACGGCGCCGCTGTCCTTGCGAACCTCCACTGAGACGATACCATCGTCACCCTTGCGGGTCTGGAACATAGCAACTACGTGTTCCTTAGCACTCTTTTCGGCGTCGAACGTTACCTTGTCGATGATGCCATTGCGTCCGTACCATATGACAGTGAAGGCCATTTTTTGCGGACTCCTACGCCGGGCAGGCGCGCCACCACGTGGCGGGATCCCAAACAGGGACAGCGCCCAGAAGAGAGAATACCATGGCGATAGTGGAACGTCAGATATTTTAGCTTCGGCCCCGCCGACTGGAGTTCGACGGGGCCAAATTAGTTAGAGGGGAGTAGTTCGACGAACGCGATCCCGTTCAGCTTCGATATCGTCATAAGGCTCGGCATTTGCGTCGAAACCTGTCCATCCGCTTCCCTCATAAGCGCTACGCCGTTCGTCGAGGTTCACCGAATGTGTTCCGTGCAGGATGCGTTCAGCCTCGCCGGTGATCCGATCGTCGACTTTGGCAGTTACCAAAGTGCTGCCGCGGCGGACGCCCTCAGCATATGTGTGGGCATCTCGTTCCGAGACGCCGGACTCCGTCAGCGCACCGACAATTCCGCCGGCGGCTCCGCCTACAGCTGCGCCCCCAACGGCGCCGACTGCCGTGGCCGCAAGCCAGCCCGCTGCCACCACAGGCCCAATGCCGGGTATCGCCATAATGCCCAAGCCGGCGAGAAGGCCACCGGCGCCGCCGACAAGAGCCCCCGCGCCCGCGCCGGCCGCTGCGTCTTCGCCCGTTTCCGAAGCCGCATCCGCCTGATACCAATTGGCGGAATTGTTCGCCACGATGCTGATATCATCCCGTGGCACGCCAATCGCTTCCAACTCACTGACGGCGTCGGCGGCGTCCTGATAATCATCGAAAAGTCCGGTCACGGTTGTCATTTTCAACTCCAATTGTTTGGGTTCGGGTTACTGTGCGCCGGCAACCACGTTGCCTTGGAAGTCCAGAGCGACGGCCGTCTGCTTGCCGTCCTTGTCGGCGGTCCCGCGCCAGATGCCCTTGTCGTCCTTCGTCAACGCGCTCACGTTCGAGAAGCCGGCGTCCTCGATCCGGCTTTTGGCTTGCGCTTCCGTGAAGCTGTTGGCTCCCGGAACCGGTGCCGATGCACTCGACTGATCACTGCTCGTCGCCGCAGGAGCGGTACTGGTTGTGGCGGAGCCGTCAGTCTTGGTTGAAGCGATCTTCTCGATCATCTCCTGGTGCATCTTGAGTGTCGGCAGCGTCTGCTGAGCAAACGTCTTCAGTTCCGCGTTGTCCCCGTCGGCCGCATAATCCTGAAACAGCTTGACGGCCTCAGTGTGCGCCTCTTGCTGCATCTTCACGTACGGCTGGTCGACCGACCCGTTCGCGCTCTTCAAAGCCTCAAGGTCACTCTTGTGTTTCGCGTCCGTCTCTGTTGGGACCTGCAGTTTTTGCTCACCGGCGATCGTCTGCAGCTTGGCGTTGGCTGCGCCGTGATCGTCGATCATCTTCTGGGCGAATTCATTGATCGCCTTGTCCTGCGCTTTGCCCTGAACGGCCTTGCTAGATTCGACTTCGAAGATGCCACCTGCCGCGGCCTTGTTGACGAAATCCTGCGCCGTCTCGGCGCTGATTGCGGGGTAGGTGAAGCCAAGCGCTACGGAGGCCCACAGCGCTGCGGATATCAAACGGATTTTCATGGTTCAGATCCTCGCGAGCAACAAATCGTGCTAGCGGCTAACATGAGCGTGAACTCTTTGTTCCGTCGCGAAACAGATTTGGGCATCTCGAACGGAGATCAGCGCTTTAAATTGCTTGCCTTCGCCGGCGCTGTCGATCGCGGAAAACCCTATTCGCCGAAGTCAACCCAGGCGGGTGCGTGATCACTCGGCTTCTCCCAGCCTCGGGTTTCGACATCAACACCGGCATCTCGACTGTTCTCGGCCAGCAATGGGCTTGCAAGCAAGTGATCCATGCGCAAGCCGGACTTCGGTCGTAGCCTCCGCGGTACGAAAAATTCCAGTAGGTGTAGATGCCCTTGCCGGGATGCATCCGTCGCACCGCGTCGACCCAACCCAGCGACAGCATGTTCGCGTAAGCTGTCCTGCTTTCCGGGAAGAAGACTGCATCGCCTAACCAACGCCGCGGAACTACGGCGTCAACCTCGGCTGGAACGACATTATAGTCGCCACACAGCACCAGCAACCCTTTCCCGGAACAGAAGCAGGCCTGGCCGGCGCTGCAGCGGGAGATGAAGCCCGTGCCTGACTGTGGCGAAGAAAGCTATCGCGGGTCCGGCAAGCTCAACGGCCGCAAAGCGCTCGTGACGGGCGGTGATTCCGGATCGGCCGGGCGGCGGTGATTGCCTTTCTGCGTGAAGGCGCGGATGTCGCGATCAATTACTTCCCGACAGAAGAGCCCGATGCCGAGGACCTGGCGAAACTGGCGAAAAACGACGGGAGCAAGCTGGTCCTGATACCAGGCGATATCACCGAGCAGGACTTTTGCAACGAACTCGTTGAGACGGCGGCGGGCGAGCTCGGCGGGCTCGACATACTCGTCAACAACGCTGCCTATCAGCAGTCTAAGAAATCGATCGACGAAATTACACCCGAACAGTTCGACAGGACGGTCAAAACCAATCTTTATGCGATGTTCTGGATCACCAAGGCGGCACTTGGCTACATGAAGTCTGGAGCAGCCATTTTCAACACCGCCTCGGTCAACTCCTTCAATCCTGGCGAGGAGCTGCTCGACTATGCCACGACCAAGGGCGGCATAGCGATCTTCACGAAGGGATTGGCGAAGCAAACTGGCCAAGAAGGGAATTCGCCTGAACGCCGTCGCGCCCGGTCCGGTCTGGACGCCGCTCCAGGTCGCGGCCGGCCAACTCCCCGGCAAGCTCGACAGTTCGGCCAGGATACCCCGCTTGGCCGGGCGGGACAGCCTGCGGAGCTTGGCCCGATCTACGTTGCCTTGGCCTCAAACGATCTCAGCTTCACCCATGGCAGCGGTTTCGGAGCCAATGGCGGGACTGGTATTGTTTAGGAGGCTCGTCGGGGATTTGGGTTTGCGCCGAGCAGAAAAACAGTCTGCGTTAGCGAGATGCTTTCTTCTTCGCCGGGCCCTTGGGCTGCCCCGATTTTCCCTTTGCAGCGCTATCCCTTGATTGAGATGCCATCGCGGGAGCAGCGCCAGTCTTCTTGACGGCGGTGGGTCGCCTTCTTCGGCTGCGCCTTGCTGGAAGCCGCCTTGTTTGCAGGAGTCTTCTTGGGCTCCTCTTTCGAGGAAAAAAACCGGTGATGCTATCGATGATAGACATGGGGTTGCCCTCGGTTGAAAACGCTCATCAATGCGGTGCCGGTCGACAAGGTTCCACTGGGTTGCTGATCGACCCCTTGTCGGTCAGCGCGATAGACGCCTCCTGTTTGCGCGGATTTTGTTTCCATAGAAGCGAGCAATCCGGTCTGCGGAAGCCCCGATGGCGATCATGGCTCCGGCACGACCCGCAGCTTCAATTTTTTCGCTCATCATGCGCTTTGCCTCCAGCTCGGCTCGCTTGCCACCTTCGGCAAGTCGTATGGTTCGAAGCAAAATGACCTGCTGGGCCTCCAGCACGGAAAGGGACAGATCGATCCACGGGTTGAACATCGAATCGCTCCTGATTGGCCCATGGAAACGGCGGCCTTCATTTTGTGTTCCACGAGAGGAGCGGCAATCTGGAACTCCAGTTGCCTCCACGGTGTTCATGTTGATCGGAGTTTGCATGAAGGTGACATGGCGGCGCCACGTGCGGTTTGGAAGGGCTTCCTGAAGGTTGGATCGGTCTCCTGCGGCGTGAAGCTGGTCGATTTTCGTCGTCAAGGGGATTTGCCGCCTGACAAATCGGAGCTACCGCTCAGAACCAACTGGAGAAGCGGCCCCGGGCGCGGGGGTGAAACGGCACCGGGGCCTAGGCATGAACGCTGTACCGGCATGACCTTACGTTAGCGTGCGCTCATATGGTGAACGAAGGATGAATCGTTACCTGCGGCGGACTCGGCCGGTGTTTTTTAACTGGCGCTCCGCAATGTTTTGCTGGGCCAGCGAGCATTCAGCGTGAGAGACGTTTAATGTTTGTGCTGATTTTGTGTCCATAAAACGAGCAGTCCGATCTGCCGCGGCCCATGAGGATCATGGCGTGGCCGGATCGCTGCCTCGATTCTACACGCTACCCAGATTGTAGCCGGCGCCACGCGTTTCTAGCGTACGACAGCTCCATGGAATACCAACATTCCCAGGTTTGGTTCATGCCGATGAGTTGGCATTTCACCAGGTCCTCGGGCGAACCAAGCCCGCCGCCTTGTTGCGGTAGCTCGGCCCTGAACGTTCAACGGCCTTTGCTAGTGGCACGGCGCTGATCCAGCTTCAACGCATGGATCGCGTCGGCCGGCGGCCCATATGGCGCGAAGGTGCGCTGCCAGCGTCGAGCGCGCTTGCCACGCTATAGCTGCGTGTGAAGCCTGCTGGCCAGCCAGTCGGTAATCTTCTCGCTCAGCGGGGGCGCCTGCCACTCTGCCAGGCTGATCTGTCTGGACCGCTCAAGATCATGGTTGAACAAGTCGATTTGCGTCAGCGCAAAATCCCTGCCGTAAACGTTCAGTGAGGCTTCGTCGTTCAACCGCAAAGATCGCTCGTCGAGATTGGTGGACCCGAAGCTCGCCCAAACGTCGTCGACGATCAGAAGCTTGGGATGATACATCGTCGGCTGGAACTCGTAGATGCGCACGCCGGCTTCGAGCAACTGGCCCCAGAAGTGGCGTGAGGCTTTGCGAACGGTTGGGACATCGGTTAGCGAATTGGGCACGATGATGTCGACTGCTACCCCTCGCTTCCTGGCGTCGAGGATCTGCTGCAGCGCGATTTCATCCGGCACGAAATAGGCCATGCCGATGCGCAAGTGGTCCTTAGCCGCGGCGATTGCGGCCAGCATCATCAACTCCATATCCTCGGAGCCGTTCGGGTGTGATGAAATGATCAGTTGAGCATCGAGCTGCCCAGCGTCCTTGAGGGGAGGATAAAACTTCTCACCCTGCAAGGTCTCGCCCGTTGTCTCCAGCCAGTTTTTGGCGAACGCCGCCTGAAAGGCGCTGACCGAAGGCCCTTCAATCTGGTAGTGGGTATCCCGCCACTCACTCGGATTGCGGGCGTCTCCCAACCAGTTGTCCGCTATGCCAACACCGCCTGTAAATGCGACTTGTCCGTCCACGATGAGCAGCTTGCGGTGCGTCCGGTTGTTGACCCGATCGAGCGTGTACCAATGGATCGGCCGATAACGTTGGAACCGCACCCCGGCACCGGTCATGGTGTGGAATAGGTCTTCATCGAAAGGCAGGCTGCCGAGCCAGTCGACCAGCACGCGAACCTCTACGCCTTGGCGGGCCTTCGCTGCCAACGCATTGGCGAACTTGTAGCCGACAGATCCAGACCAATAGATATAGGTTTCCATATCAATGCTGGATTGGGCCGAGCCGATCGCTTGCAACATGGCTGGGAAAATTTCGTCGCCGTTGACCAAGGTCTGCACGGCGTTTTGGCTGAACATCTGGCCCTGCGAGTAGTTGCTCATGCTGCGCGCGAATTGTGGATCGGTCGCGTCGAACCGGTGTGGAACGATCGAGCGGATTAGGCCCGGCTCTGGGGCCAGATTCACCGCGGCCAGAGTGACGGCGGCTGCCGCAATGGCGACTGCGGCGTGTGTGAGGATGCGGAGCCAAAGTCCGAACCTGCGCTTGGCCACAAGCGACTCGCTGTCGGCCCATAGCGTTTTAAAGTCTGGGGACTTCACGTTTCTCGCCCTGCCGCCGGTTCTGGCAAATACTAACCCCAAGAATGTGCGACCCCCGTGCAAGTTCCCGGTCGACAGTCCGTTTTCACCTTCAATCCGGTCGATCCATCCGATCAGGGAAGGCGATCGGCGTAAGATGATGTGACGCCGCTGTGAAATTCGGAAAGATGGCACAGGCGCCCGTAAGGACCCAGGTCAGATTCGCGGGCCATTGAACTGCCAAGCGAATCGTCGCGGTTGCGACCAACGGGCGAACGGCAAATTTCGGGCCCTTAGGAACTGCCGGCCTCAACTGCTAGCCACCCTCCTGGGGCCGGCCATCGACGTATGGCCTGCGCGTGGCTCCAGTAACTGCCGCATTGTCAAGGCATTCTTCGGCGCAAAGCTGTTATAGTCGTTGTTGAAATAGAGCCACGCTCTGCTTGCACCGCTGCCGCGAATTCTGTCCGCCCAAACCGCCAGCTCGCTATGCGAATAGTCATGCCGGTACCATCGCTTCGGGCCATGAAATCGCACGTAGATCTCATCGGCAGTGTGCACCAAGACATCAGGGAGACGAGGCCCACTGCACGAGCAGAAGATTGCGCCGCTATCGCGAAATGCCGCGTATACCGTCTCATTCCACCAGCTGGCGTGACGAAACTCCACAACGTTACGTCGAGCTGGATCAAGCTGACCTAGAATGCCCTTCAGTCTTGCCTTCGTGAAATGGTAGCTGGGAGGTAGCTGAAACAGAAAGCATCCCATCCGATCGCCGAGGATATCGGCGATCAGCCCGAAATCTTTGACGAGGGTTGCCGTGCCGCTGAACTTCTTGATGTGGGTTATCAGTTCGCAGACTTTGACCGTGTAAATGAACTTGCGATCGATGGGCTGACGGCGCCACGCTTTGACGTTCGACAGAGTTGGCCACGAATAGAAGGAAGCGTTTATCTCGACAGTGTCGAAATGGTCGGTGTAGTGGGTGAACCAGGCAGCGGTTGGCAGCTCGCCCGGATAAAACTGCCCTCGCCATTTCCAGTAGAACCATCCAGAGCAGCCAACATAGACAGAGTGCTCGAGGGGCGGTGGGGCAAACCCGCTTTCCGTCACAGCCTCCAACCGCGCGAGATGCATTTTCTTGGCGCGCCCGATGTTTTCGGTCCGCTGCTTCTCCCTGCGCAGCTTACGACGGTCGCGGCGTTCATCAGCGTTAACTTCTCTCTTGATGGCGTCCACGCGTACCCTTCCTGGTTCTGCGGCATAACGCGGCGCAAGCCGAATGGGTCCAGTCTCAGAGTGCCGGAGCCAACGGAACTTTCTGGCCGCACCGACCTCGGCTTTTCGGTCCCAATCGAATGGAACCGGATGAAGCGCCGCCGTTCGTCTGCTGAACCGCTCTTTCGTGCCGCTGATTGTGGTGGCAGCGGCTACTTGTTCTTCGTCGTACAACGGCGCTCGGCAGGTGGATTCCGCCACCTTTGCATGAGGCCGGACGGCATCACCGGAAAGACGACGGTCTTTTCGAGCGCCCCAGGTGGGTTGAAGCCGGAAAGCCGGCTAAAGCCAACTTGGCGAGGCAGGATCTTCGCGCTGCGTAAGCCGATCTCGCCTCCCCCTTTGCCAGCGATTAGCACCTCAACGAAGCTGCTCGAATTCGCTTGGTGTGATCACCGGTGTCGGGGCTAGAGGTCGGCTCAATGGCGACGGCCCCGCCGGCCGCAGCGCTGTTCTGCTTTCAGTTTGCTCGGTCCTCGCAGCTCGCCCCGGTAGGCGGTGCCGAACAGAGCATGCTAGAAAAATGGATAAGCAAAAAGCCTGCGTTCGTGATCTATCCCCCGCCTTCGAAGGATCTCCCGTTCCTTGCCGTCATCTTAAAACCAGATGGGTCTGCAACAGCTCACCAGTTTGCGACAGAGCGAGAAGCTTCTGCCTTTAACCTTTTTGTCGATAAGCAGGCCCCGCAATTTCGAGCAGATCCTTGTCGCATTTCGGGTTTTTCAGGTCGTTAAATCGCTGCCCTCCGAGACCATCTCGTCCTGGGTGCGCAACTCGGTCAACAGCATCCCTTTGCCGAAAGGCTGGATGATAACCTCCCGGCCGCTCTGGTAAAGAACAACGCAGGATGGCGCCGCGACCGGCTTCTTGGCCATGGCTCCGCGCAACACCGAAAACGCCTCGACAGCGCGCCGTGGGGAATGACGTAATAGGGCTTTTCGAGATAGCGCGTGCCGATTTAGTCGATGGCGACGAAGCCTTCCACGTCCAGCGTATGTCGCGACGTGAGCTTCAGCTTCTTGATCTCGTCCGGTTCGATCTCGAGGAGTCGCCCTGCTCCGCCCCGTAGCCCTTGATCTGGTCCTCCGAGAGGGAACCAACCCAGTCTCTTCATGGATATTGGCGCTTTTGACTGGCAGGCCGTCGTCGCGGTGGAGTATCTTGAAATGGGCCTTCCCGGCCTCTGTGGTCGCGCCCACCGGCTTGACCACGCAAGCGACCGACCCGACCTTGAGGAAACCCTTCCAAACCGCGCGTGGCGCCGCCATATGTTGTTCCTCATCGATCCAATCACAAGGAACAGTTGGCGCTGAGCATGGTTCCCTATCCAACCAATGCGATCAGGCAACCATGCAGGCGAAAGCGACTTACGATTCGGTAGAGGGCACATTCACGATCGAGAAAGGTATCTGCAAGGGGGCGTTCCCGCTGACCCACTTGCCGAAGTGGCTGAATTTCTATAGCCAGCAGATGCAGCGGTATCCCGCGCATGCACCGTCCTATACGGAAGATGTAAAAGCGCTCGAAGCACTCGCGGCCGCAGCCCGTCGAGAGTCAGCCCACCCCGACACCACAAGTTCCAGGATAACGTTCGCACAAGCTTCAGCTAATAACCTAGCCTCAGCCGCTGTTTACGGGAGGCCGAGATGCATCACCCCACCAGGCTTGAGAACCTGCAGTTTGCCCGCTCAATGCTGAAGGAGGTCCGCAGTAGGTTGGACGCATCGGGCGAGGCACTTCTGACCTATCTACTTGATATGGTCGTGATTGAAGCTGACGAGCGGGCAACGGCGATCCGGCTTGCTCAGCAGTCTACCACCGCGATTGCACTACCTGCGATGATTTATTGAGCCGTTGTGAAAGAGGCCGCCTGCCATGGGTGCCAGACGGGCTCTTTATCCGGCCTCTCTGCGGATTCGCATTTCCAGTGTGGGCCTGGTTGCGAAGACACCCGCCCGACGTGGCGCGCGGCTAAAAGCAGCTCAGCCCGCGCGCCGCCTGTTTGATCAACTTCACTCTTGGCCGATATTCCATTAGCGATTGCTTGACTAATCCGGCACTCGCTCCAGAATTGGCGAGGAAGTCGCCATCCCCCGACTGTGCGCCGGCGCGTCACGGCGTACCGGCTGAGCGTTTCGGTCCCGACCTACAATCAACCACTCGATCCGCGAGATGGCTCAAGTGGCGAACGGGCAGCCGATCGAGCTAGTGGCGCTACTAAGCGGAAGACGTCGCACATCGACAAAACGACCTGATAATTGACTCGCTGTCGGCGGCTGACGGGATGAGCGATATTGTGCGCCGCGCGAGGCCTGCACTTAACGAATGTTAAGTTACCGACCCGCCGATCCAATTCGCACTGCTATGCCTGAATAAGGCGGTGTGCGTGCCGCCTGCTTACCCTACGGCCGATCTAAGGCGCGATATCAAATGAGAGCCGGATTACGCGGGACAAATTCCGCACGTCGAAGTTGGAATCTCACTTCTGTTGCCGGGAACGCCGAGCCTGAGGAAATGGGACTGCGATCGCCTCTGGGCCCAATTCGGCGGCGCTTTGCTCAAACCATAGACTTCACTCCAATAGAGCCTCCTTACGAGTGGGTTCAAACCCATGGCGCGGCAAACGTGGCCGGGAGGCTGAATTTCGGGAACTACACCTTGCCAAGCTTACCCTCGAGCTCTTTCACGAAATGAGCTTCGTTGAGAAGCGTTTCCCAGTCAGTGCCGATCCGCTCGACCAGATCACGGGCCTGGGTCTCGGTGATGTTTCCCTCTCGCGCTAGCCTCCCTGCCAGAAGATCGAATTCGCTTAAATCGTCATCGGCTAAATTGCCTTCGCGATGATGCATCGCCTCGAAGATCACCGCATAAACACTCGCGACCTCCTCGTTGATCTCGTCGGCTGAGATTCTTTCGGCCGCGGCGGCTTTCATCAATTCATCGGCTAGATCACTGACGGCGAGGGGATCATTCGTCATCGCGTTGGGCAGATGCTCCGCCATCCATTTGTCGAAGAAGTTCAGCCCGCGCGTGCTCATCCTGCTTAAGGCAGATAACCGATCTAGGTTCCCCTCATCGAATTTCGATCTTGTGTGATCACGCTATGTCCCGGAGGCTTATTTTAGCTAATTAGGATGTGCGGCGGACTGTTGGTTCGCAAGGCCGGCGCCCGCTTTCAGGCAATTCCACCCAACGGAAGGCGCCGGCCGCCCTTTTTGCTGATGACGCGAGAGCTCTCTCTCGATCACGGACGGCTGCAGCAAAAGTCTGACGAGGGCATACGACTTTAGAGCCGCGCCACTTGGTAATTAAGGCCTATCGCGTGGTTTCTACGAAACATTCAACGACGAAACGCATTGCAATTCCACCGCCAGCTTTTGTGGCATCGAGCGGTCATCGGAAACAATGCGGAGTCATCTTATGAAAACCATCATCAGCAATTCGCTAGCTGCACTGGTCCTGCTGGCCGGCATCGGCGCGGCAGCCGCCGACGAAATTGTCCTCTCGCCCGACCAGGAAACTACCATTCGCACATACGTGAAGAAGGAACCTCTAGCGTCGGTTAAGCTGCCTGGCGTCGAGCTCAATGTCGGATCCAAGCTGTCCGAGAAGGTCGAGCTTCATCAGGTTCCGAACGTCAAGTATCGCTACACCGTCATTGACAATCGAACCGTCGTTGTCGATCCCGATACCCACACGATCGTCAAGGTCCTGGATTGACCTTTGAGTGACCATTCCTGCCTGCCGAGCCGGCGGGAGTGTTTCAATGGAAGGATATTTGCAATGCACAGTATCATCTACATTGTAGGCCTTGTAGTCGTGATTCTCGCAGTCTTGAGCTTCTTCGGTCTGCGCCGTTAGATTGAAGGTGGTCGGTAAGAGACGCTCTCTTCTGGTCAGCGCCGCCCGGACCTTGGTCGGAGATTCACAGAGAAACATCAGCAGAGCGTCATCGTTGAAGTTCGCGGCACATGGGTAGGACTGGAACAAATTACTTAGCGTGCCGCCGTTGGGGTAGCACCTGACAGCCCGCTCTAATCCGGGCGGGCTTTGCTGTCTCTTCCATCGGAACGCTGGCCTGACAGACAACAGGTGTTCGGCCGTCCGGTCTCAGTTGCTGCGTTTATCGGGTAAGGACGCCGTCCGGTGGGTCATTCCCCGGGTGGCTCAAGGCCGAAATCCTTGTAGTCCGGTGCTAGCGGGCGGCGCTCGTAATCGACCGGGCCATTGAGCAAAGTCTGCCTCACCTGACCGACGTCCCTGCCAAACTTGAACGCAGCATAAATTGCCCCGAGGCCAATCAATAATCTAAGCATATTCGTTCTCCGCTGGTTTCCGATGATTGCCAAACGGAAACCCGCGCCCCTCGGCAAGGACGCGGGCCGGTGTTTCCACCATTTCTGCGACCGTTTGAGGGGGACAATCGCAGACGAGGTTCAACATCGCGGACGATTGCTTGTTCCGAATCGTCAAAAAGAAACCCGCCGGCCAAGGCCGACGGGCCATCTTCGCTCAAACTGAGGTGTGTCCTTTTTCCTAGCCGGTCCGCTTGGTTGTTCTCCTTAAGCCTCTATTTCCTTTTCAAGCGGTAGGTATGGCATGGAGCGTTTCAGGTTGACCGTGCATGTCAGTGCACGCCTATCCAATCAGTCGAGAGCTTCTCGCCATTCGGATCGTGGCCGACGCGATCGCACGGCTTCCGAACGAGGCGGCTGCTCAGCTTTGGCGAGAGACTGCTACGCACCTGCTTTCAGTCGCAATCGAACGCGGGCAGAACGCTAACGACGCGCGCGCAGAAGTCCGTCGCTTCTTCGACGAGGTTCAGATCGCCCTACATAGCGACATGTCGGTCAGGCCGTTGTCATAAGATCGATCCCGAGCTGGGGCTTTGCCCGAGCAAGGCAGCGGTCGCACCGCTTCAACGTTCGAACGGGCTGAGATCAATTTGCCGCTTCAGGCGCCGAGAGCCGGCGCGGACTAAAGTCAGGAATTTGTCAGATACTTCCCAAGCGCAATGCCTGGCGCCTCGATGAGCCGATAATCGACATGATCCGGAAAGATGCAAGCCCGCTCCTTCGCGAGGCGCGGCTGCTCGGGAAGGGCTAACCCGCTTGGCCTGGACCTCGTTATCGAATCCCTTGGCGAGAGTCGCTGGAACATAGCTCATCGCTGGCAGTTCGGATTGGTTTCAGACGTGCCGAGCGTCTGTCGAAGATCGGTGAGCAACACCTGATCGGCCCGGCCCGTCCCTCACAGGTGCGGGCTTCCGGCTCGGCCACGGCCGTTGTGCCGCCGCGACAACAACAGGAACAGCAATGAAGCATCAGACACCATATGAACTCGAACCGGTTGCCGTCATTGATCGGCTTGGATTGATCCCTCTGCGACGAGAAAGCAGCGGATAGAGCGGTGGGCGGAACCGCTCGAAAGAACACGCCTTCGGTGGCTGGCTGCACTCACAGGCACCGAATATGTCGATCCCGAAGTTCGACAGGGAGCACGGGCGGCAGGACCCCCGCTTACGGTCGCGTTCGAGGACCCGCTGTTGCGTGCGGCCGAATTGCAGTCGGACACCTACGGGGAGGCCAAGCGCTCATTCGAACTATCGGTTGGCAGTTGCACGAAGTCGTCTGCAGCTGTCATGCCGGCACGACCATGCAGGCAAGCTGGGTTGCCGGACGTGTGCGCCGGATCATCACCGGCAACAAGATCCTAGCCTGGCTCAGAAGCAGTCTTATGCATTGAAATCCCGATGACACGGCCCGCCACAGACGGGCCGTATCTCGAACATTTCGAGGCTGCTACCCACCTGGCATGTTGGAGGCCGGATCTGAGGCCTGCTCCCACCAAGGGATCCGGCGTCACAGGCCCGCGTTCGGCTTCCGAACCTTCCGACTCGATCTCCTTCACGGCCTGATCCCAATGCTCCTGCTGCGTCCGTCCGGACGGCCTTCCCGCTCCCAGATTTCGGGAGCGCGTTGCTTGATGCGCTCTTCCCTGTCCATGCTGGTCTCCTCTTGCGCCGGCTGGCGCTTTGCCCGCGCCTAACCGGGTGCCTTGGCGTTGGTTCGCCGGGATGAGCGAGCGAAAAGAGCAGCCCCGTGCGAATCCGTTGGCCCGCCTCTTCCAAGGCGGGCCTTGTTATCGAGGGGAGGATTTATTGTTGCAGTTCTGCATGTTGGAAGTGGTGTTGCCGCTTGCCGTATTGTCGGTGTCGTTGCCGGCGGCATCCTTACACGGTCGCCGGCGCCGCCCGCGCTTGTGGGCTGCTGCGTCGTGGCATTCTGCCGTTCTGATTGTTCCAGTGTTACCGCTGTTTGTCCCAGCGCCATTGTCGGTGCCAGTGGCGGCGCCTGTGCCGTTATTGCCGCTACCGTTGCGGGAACCGCTGGACTGAGCCATGCCGATGTGGCCAAAGCCAGCACGATGGCGGATGCCGAAATCAGTTTGATCATGAGAAGAAAATCTCCCTGTGGTCGCTTCGTTGCGATGCGACCCGAACCAGGGATTTCTCCGCGTGTTCATTGGAAGCCTAACTAAATGGGAAGCCTAACTAAATGCCAAAATTATTCGACGTTCACTATCGAGCGCCGTGCAATATCCGGCCCTTGTTCTACTCGCCCGCATCCATCATCATCTTAGCGGGATTTCGCGATACGTTTTCCTCGATCTGCTCGTGTCCGGGCGTCTGGGGCAGCGCTTTACGGAAATTCTTCGCGTAGTCGGGCGGCATTTTGGGGGGCATCATCGGCTCATAGGCATCGACGAACGCCTCGATGATGACCGGTCTGTCGGTAGCGAAAGCCTGGTCGAGGACATGCTCTAGCTCGTCGGCCCGCTCGATGCTGAAGCCTTTCCCACCCATAGCCTCCGCTGCCTTGGCGAAATCGATCGGCTGCAATTCGCAGCCGAATTGCGGGTTGCCGAGGAACATCATCTGGTCCCAAGCGATCTGGTTCAGCATGTTGTTCTTGATGACCAGGACCTTCAGCGGAATGCGGCCTCCACACCGCTGACCTTCGGCGCGATGACCTCCATGACTGCGGTGTTTGTTCCGAGCCCCAAATCCTTCGTCGCTACCCGGAAGCCCGGAAGATTTTCAATGGCTCGAGATTTCGGCAGCGATTGAC
Organism: Mesorhizobium sp. BH1-1-5; assembly: GCF_020165615.1. Classification (NCBI taxonomy): domain Bacteria; kingdom Pseudomonadati; phylum Pseudomonadota; class Alphaproteobacteria; order Hyphomicrobiales; family Phyllobacteriaceae; genus Mesorhizobium; species Mesorhizobium sp. BH1-1-5. The sequence goes on along the minus strand of NZ_JAIUIM010000030.1, from coordinate 8,209 downwards.
GACAACGCCCGGGCTATGTGGAAGAGCTTCTGCTTCTCGAACTTGCGAGCGCGTGACTCCAGGATCTCCATACACCAATTTCGGTCGACCACGTCATCGGCGACGGGCGCCGGTTGTGGTTCTGATGGCGGTGAGCGACCAGGCATCGCCTCGGGTTCGAGGGCTGCTAGCTCCAGGATCGGATAAGCCGGCATGAATGACATGGTTCAGTCCTTGGCTGCCCGGTCAGACTGGCGGCCGTCCTTCGGCGCCCTCGCGTCCTTCGAACGATCGGCGATGGCCGGGCCGGCGCCTGCCGTCATTTGAGTGGCAGGCGATGACTTGGTCGTACGGCTCGGGTTTTGACCGTCCGACTGATGAGTTCTGTCGTCGACCTCGCCGGGCGGCCTCGACAGCCCGGTTCCACCCTTCGGCTTCTTGTTTTCAGCAGCGTCCTGCGAAAAATCGGCGGATGGGTCTCTGCCTTGGCGGGCTGGATATTTCATGGCGCCAGTCTCGCGATTGTTTTGACTCGTAGTCATCGGCTTGCCCTCGGCATCTGGAAGTGAGGTTGATGAGTCCTCAATGCCGCGACTTGGTCGTGGTTCCGAGCGATCGGCGAAACTCTCCGTCGGAAGGAACCAGTCCGTAGGCCGGTTGTTTTCGATGCAGCACCGAGCGAGTAAGCAACGCAATGCCCGAGAAGCTGGACGACGAAGAAAAGCGAATGCTGACGCGACGCTATTTTCGAAGCGAGAGCATGAGGAGGTACCTTCGAAGTCTTCCGATATTCGCCACCGAAAGGTGGCTGCCGGAACCGGGACTTGCGAGACCGCAGTTGAAGGCCGATCTCATGGAGCTTTGCGCGTTTGTTGGTGCCCGTCGCAATCAGCTCTTGTTCAAGCCGCGCAATGTTTTTCCTGACTGCTTCCGCGTCGGCAACCCGCTGTTGCCTGATCCAGCCCCGCCCTTTCATGAAGGCTGTCCGTGAACTCAATTATTCAAAGGATCGGACGCATTGGCGTGGCATAAAACTGGCAGAATGATCACAGCCGCGCTCGCATGCCATTCGGATGGATGCGGCAAGCAAATCCGTGTCGAGTATGGCACCCGAGGCTGTCGAAGCAACCCTAATTCGGCATTTCTGATCGTCCCGTGGCACCAAGCCCGCCTTCATGTATATTAGCTAGTTGAAATATTATGGGCGAAGTATTCCGTTTGAGCGCGTCGCCGCCAACCGGCTGCAGGAGCTTTAGTTGCTCCCTGTGGTCAGAGCGTGAATTAGCTAAAAGGGATACTGTGGCGTTATGGATACGCTTACTAAACACGTCGCCTGCCAGCATTTTTTTCATTGATATTTAGTTTCCTTACGGTAACCCTGTCTTCAGGGTTGAATCGGGGGGCACATGCGACAGGGCGAATCTGCCGTTGCAAGTGGGACAAGCGTCCCGCAGCACCTCATGTTCTATCATCCATCGCTCAACCCTTGCCTCATCCGGACAGAATGCCGTCCCGGTGATGACGAGTCAGCAAACATCATTCTCACGTGGAGCCCGATTGGACCTTGAGGCCAGCGGGGGCGATTGATCATGCAGCAGGCAACCCGGCACGAGGCAAGCGGAAACCAGCGCCAGTCGAAGAAAAGTGAAGGGGACGGCAAAGCGCCAGACTGTCGGCCGGCGGCCGCCTTCTCGCATTTCCTGCGCGGCGGCCGCATGACCAAGTGGAAGGGCCAAGCGGCGAGCTTTGCGCCAAATTTGGTGCACCTCGTCTCTGCCATAGTGCTCTTGTCTACAGTGCTTCTGGGGATGGCTACAGGTCAAGCGGCGGCCGCGGACCTCTATTGGGACTTCAACAATACCGGCGTCGGCCTCGGCGGGCCCGGAACGTGGGACACGACCTCTTCCTCATGGAACACGACCGGCAATGGCGTGGCCGGGCCATTCACGATCTGGAACAACGCGGCACTAGACGACGCCATCTTCCAAGGAACAGTCGGCGGTACGGTGACGCTCGGTGCGCCGATCATGGTGCACAACCTCACCTTTAATACCGCCGGTTACACCATTGCCGGAACCGGCGGTAACACGCTCACCCTGGCCGGTGCGTCTCCCACCATTACCGGCGCTGCCACGATCAGCGCGATCATCGCCGGCACGGCGGGCCTCACCAAGGCTGGTGGAGGTACATTGACCTTGTCCGGGAGCAACACCTTCACTGGCAACGTCAACATCAATTCTGGATCGCTATCCGTCAACGCGAATGCGGCGCTGGGCGATACGAGCAACTTCGTCAACCTGGCCAACGGAGCATCTCTGAGTTCCAGCGGATCGCTGACCGGACGCACGGTCAATCTCAATGGCGGTCAAGGAGCTGTGAGTGTTGCCGGCACGGGCTCCGCCCACTTCACCGGAAGCGGCGGCCTCAGCGTCGCCGCCGTGGGCAGCACCGGCTCGATCACTCTGAGCGACAACACCAACAATTTTACCGGTGCTGTAAGCTTTGGAGTAAATAGTGCAGCGGCGGCCTCGTTCACGTCGATAGGCAACATCGGAGAAGCCAGCGCGCTGGGTGCCGGGGATACGATCAGTCTCCAGGCCAACTCGGGTGTATCGGCGCTCAATTACACCGGAACCGGGGATACTTCCAACCGGAACTGGCAGATTACCACGGGCATCGGATCGCCGACTGCCTTGATCCAGAACCTCGGTAGCGGGACTTTGACGCTGACCGGCAATATGGCCGCGACGGGGAATGTTTCTGTCGCGTTGTCGGCCGCCAACGCTGATTTGCAGGCGCTGGGTGTTCTCAGCAGCTCGACGACCAACACATTCAGGTTCATCGCCAGCAGCAATGGCACGGTAACGCTCGGCGATGCCAACAGCTTCACCGGTGCTGCTTCGATCGAAGGCGGCACCGTCAAGGTCGGCACTTTGGCCGCTGGAGGGGCGAACAGTTCCCTTGGCGCAGGTACCAGCATTGCGTTCTCGAACGGAACCCTGAGCTATACGGGTACGGGCGCAACCAGCAACCGCACTTTGTCCATCGGCGGCACGACAAGCGCGATCCGCAACGATGGCTCCGGAGCACTGGCGTTCAGCGGAGCTACGTCCCTCGCGGGCACCTTGACATTCGGCGGCAGCTATACCGGTGCGGACAACACGATCTCCGGAACTGTCTCCGGCAGCGGCACCTTGGTCAGCAGCGGCGATGCCACCTGGGTGCTGACCGGCGCGAATACCCGCAGCGGCGCCATCACCGTGAATGGCGGCACGCTGCGCGCGGGCAGTGCTTCGGCCTTCGGCACAGTGACCAACGTCACGGTCAACGGCGGCACTTTGGATCTCAACGGGAACAACCTGGCGCCCGTCTCGCTCAGCGGCACCGGCGGCACGGTGGCGATGGGGAACGCCAATCTCACCCTCAATCTGGGCTCGGGCGTCAACAACAGCTACGGCGGCAGCATCGCTGGTACCGGCGCCAGCCTGACCAAAATGGGCGCCGGCACGCTAACCCTGACCGGAGCCAGCAGCTATACGGGCGCGACGACAGTCGGCGGTGGCACGCTGGCTCTCGACTTCTCACCGGCGGCAGGGCCGACCAGCAACATCATCTCGGCTTCTTCAGCCCTGGTCATGAACGGCGGAACGGTCAAGATCACGGGCGCGGCGGGCGAAAACAACGTCCAGAGTTTCAATGGCGTCACGGTTACGACGGGCAACAACACGGTGAGCGCCACTTCCGGATCCGGCGGCAGCATGACCGTCAATCTCGGTGCCATCACCCGCACGGGCGGCCTTGCCAATTTCGTGCTGCCCAATGCGGGTGGGATCACCGCGGCCGGACCGGATCGAGCGCTCGGCGGCTGGGCGACCGTCAACGGGTCGGATTACGCCAAGGTGGTCGGCGGCAACATCGTGGCGTTCACGGCCGGCGACTATGTCAATCAGGATGATGCGAGCCAATGGCAGGCCAATCAGATCCTGAGTGATGCCGACGGCGCAAACACGCCCTTCTTCAACACCGTAGGGTCCAGCATCCAGATCGGCGGCCTGCAGTATACGGCAGCGGCGAATTCCACGGTCACCGTAGCGGCCGGCCAGACCCTTGGGGTAGACGGCACGATCATCGTCGCCCCTTCTGTAACCGGCGGAAGCCAGACGATCACCGGCGGATCGATGACAGGTACGCTTGGCGGCGGCGTGCTGGGTATCCAGCAGAACGGTGGCGGCACCTTCACCATCGCCTCCACCATTGTCGACAACACGGGTGCTGTCGGATTCAGCAAGGCTGGGACCGGCAAAGTGGCGCTCACTGGCAGCAACACCTATACCGGCGCCACCACCGTTAGTCAGGGCACACTCTCGATTAATTCGGTTGCCAATGCCGGATCTGCCAGCGCGATCGGCGCTGCCTCGGCAAATTCGTCCAACCTGGTAATCCAGGGCGCGACGCTGGAATATACCGGCGGGACGACCTCCACCGACCGCGGCTTCACTATCGCCCGATCGGGCGCTGCTACCTCGGGCACGATCTCGGTCACCAACGCTGCCAGCAACTTGACCTTCTCCGGACAGGTGGTGAGCCCCGACGGCGCCAACTTCGTCAAGGACGGCGCGGGCACACTGACGCTTGCTGGAAGCAACAGCAGCTATACCGGCACTACCACAGTCAACAGTGGCACACTTGGCGTCACCTCGCTCGCCAACGGCGGCGTCAACAGCTCCATCGGCGCCTCCACCAGTGCCTCCGCGAACCTTGTCCTGCAGAACGGCGGCAAGCTGGATTATCTCGGTGCGACAGCGACAAGCAATCGAGGCTTCACGCTGGCTTCTGCGGGGGGGATCGGGGTAAGCAATGCCTCCACCACGCTGACGCTAGGGGGCGCGGCTACAGGTCCCGGCCGTCTCACGAAGACGGGTGCAGGCACGCTGGTCCTTGCAGGCACCAACGACTACACCGGCGGCAACTCCGTTACCGCCGGCATCCTGCGGGCGGGCTCGACCAGCGCTTTCGGCTCCGGCCCTGTGGACGTGGCCACCGGCGCAACGCTCGACCTTAACAACTTCAGCAACACCGTCGGCGCGCTCGGTGGCACGGGCAATGTGACCTTGGGCACGGCGCGGCTTACGATCATCGGCAATGGCGCCACGTTTAGCGGTATAATCAGCGGCGCCTCTGCAGGCGGCGTGACGTTGACCGCGGGGACGCAGACGTTCAGCGGATGCAACAACACCTATAGTGGTTCCACAGTCCTGCAAGGCAGCAGCGTATTGAACGTCGGTTGCTTGGCCAATGGCGGGCAGCCAAGCGACATCGGCACCTCAAACAACGCCTCGACCAATCTTGTCTTTAACACCGGCGCACTGAACTACACTGGCGGCACCGTGACGACCGATCGCGGATTCCAGCTTTTGGGCGGTACCGGGGCCGTCGGCGTGGCGAATGCGGCGACGACGTTGACGTTTGGCGGCCAGGTCATCGGGGGCGGCGTCCTGCGCAAGGATGGTGCGGGGACGTTGGTTCTGTCCGGCAACAATATCTATACCGGTGGAACAATCGTGACTGCGGGCGCCCTGCGCGCCGGCTCGACCAGCGCATTTGGCACGGGCGGCATGACTGTAAACGCCGGCGCAACTCTGGATCTTAATGACCGGAGCAATACTGTTGGCGGCCTCGCGGGTGCCGGGAGCGTGGCTCTTGGGTCTGGCACGCTCACCCTTAGCAATGGCTTGAGCTTCAGCGGCTCGATCGCTGGCGGCGGCGGCCTGGTCAAGAGCGGGCTTGGCACGCAGACGTTGTCGGGCTGTAGCAGCAGCTATGACGGCAGTACAACGATCAACGGGGGCGTGCTTGCGGTCACCTGCCTGAACAATGGCGGCGTCGCGAGCTCAATCGGTGATTCCAGCGCTGCGGCAACCAACTTGGTGCTCGACGGTGGCACGCTGCAATATATCGGGGCGGTCGGCAGCACGAACCGGCAGTTCACGCTGGGCAGCGGCGGTGGCAGCCTTGACGCTTCGGGCAGCGGCGCGATCAATTTCACCAGCACGGCGGCCGTCACCCTCTCGGGCGCTGGCAGTCGCACGCTGACGCTGACCGGCACCAATACGGCCAACAATACGCTTGCGGCCCGCATCGACAACCCGGCCGGCGCAGCCACTGCGCTGACCAAGAGCGGCACCGGCACCTGGGTACTGCAGAATGCGGGGAGCACTTATACCGGCGTTACGACGATCAGCGGCGGCGTGCTCGCCGTCGACAAGCTCGCCGATGGCGGCCATGCGAGTTCGATCGGCCAGTCGACGAACTTGGCCTCCAATCTCGTGATCGGCAGCGGCTCGACGCTGCGCTATACCGGCGGCGGCGACACGACTGACCGTCTCTTCACCTTGCAGACCGGCGTCAGCTTCATCGAATCGTCCGGCACCGGCGCGGTCGTTTTCAGCAATACGGGGTCGGCCGCCTACACCGGAGTTGGCAACCGCACGCTCGCGCTGGGTGGCACCAACACCGACCTCAATACGATGGGCGGCACCATCATCGATGGTCCCGGCGGTACGACCACGCTCGCCAAGAATGACTCCGGTACCTGGGTGCTCACCGGCAACAACAGCTTCACCGGCAACACCGTCATCAATGATGGCAACCTGATGATCGGCAATGGCGGCACGTCGGGCAATGCCGGCGCCGGCAATGTCATTGTCGCCAACGCGACCTCGACATTGTCGTTCAACCGCAGCGACACGTTCGCCTTCGCGGGCAATCTGAGCGGCGCGGGCAACATCGCCCAGATCGGTACTGGAACCACGCGGCTCACCTCGGCGATCGACAGCACCATCGGCGGCACGACCCGGGTCGATGCCGGCATGCTAGAGCTTGCCAGCAACCTTACCAGCGGGGCGACGACCGTGAACGGGGGCACGCTGCAGGTCGACGCTGGCAAGACGCTGACGACGCCGACGATTGCGATGAACGCCGGCTCGACATTGACTGTCAGTGGCACCGTGCAAGCGGTCGGGGCGACGCCGGTGGCCATGACCGGCGACGCCGGAGCGAGCACCATCACCATCGCCTCCGGCGGAGTTCTGCGCGGCAATGGAGATCTCGGCGGCGGCAGCGATATCCTTAATCTGACAGGGACGTTGAACACCGGTGCCGGAGCGCTCAACCTAGGCACGGGCAACGATACACTAGTTCTCAATGATGGCGCCGCGATCTCCGGAACTGTCAATGCCGGCACCGGCGGTGAGACAGGGGCCGGGGATACGCTGCAGGTGGTCAACAATCTGCCCCGTACATTGGATGGGGCGAACGTCACTGGCTTCGAGAGCCTCAACAAACAGGGCACCAACACATTATTCCTGACCGGCAATCACAGCTACAGCGCCGGCGTGACGGTCGGCACGGGCACGCTGGAGGTCGGCAACGGCGTTACGGATGGCGCTCTGACGACCCCGACGGTGGTGGATAACGGCGCGCTAGCGTTCAACCTGAACAGCAATTACACATTCGGCGCGACAATCTCTGGTGCCGGCCGACTGATGAAGCTCGGCACGGGCGTCATGACGCTCACCGGCGCCAACGGCTACCTCGGACCTACCAGCATCCTTGGCGGCACCTTGCTCATCAATGGCGACCAGTCGGCGGCCACCGGACAGACCACCGTTGGGAACGGCACGACGCTGGGCGGTATCGGCACCATCGGCGGCAACGTTAACGTGGCTAACGGCGGCACCCTGAGCCCAGGCGGCACTGGCAACGTGTCGGGGATGCTCACCATCAACGGCAATCTTAGTCTCGGCGCCACTTCGGCGGTCAACGTCAATTTCGGCGAGGCGAATGTGCCGGGCGGCGCGTTCAACGACCTCATCAATGTCGGCGGCAACCTGACGCTGGACGGCACGCTCAACGTCAGCCAAAGCGCGAGCGGCAATTTCGGGCCCGGCGTCTACCGCATCATCAACTACAACGGCTCGCTTTCGGACAACGGGCTCGCCGTCACGGATTCGAACTATGCCGTGCAGACGTCCGTCGCCAACCAGGTCAACCTGGTCAATTCGGCGGGCCTGACGCTGAGCTACTGGGACGGCAACGCCGGCCCGCATTCCAACGGCGCGGTCAATGGCGGCAACGGCACCTGGCGGGCGGGCGGCGACCAGAACTGGACCGACAGCAGCGGCCTGTTCGCCGCGCCCTTCGCCAATGCCAGCTTCGCCATTTTCCAGAG